>JAJTFE010000020.1 GCA_021298375.1 Blastopirellula sp.
CGGGGATCGACCTCGATTTCGATCGAGCGGCCGCCATCGATTTGGCTGGTCGCGACGTGATGGATGCCGTGCGAACGTCGGTCCATCCCAAGGTCATCGACTGCCCCGATCCCCAGCGGAGCGGCAAGAACTTTCTCAGCGCGATCGCTCAGGATGGGGTTGAACTCAAGATTCGCGCCCGCGTCACGGTCCGCACCAATCTCGAACAGCTGATAGGCGGCGCCACGGAAGAAACGGTGATCGCCCGCGTCGGCGAGAGTATCATTTCGTCGATCGGCTCTTCGGAGAACCATCAGCAGGTTCTGGAAACTCCGGACCGAATCAGCAAAGCCGTTTTGGCCCGTGGGCTCGACGCTCATACCGCTTTTGAAATCGTCTCGATCGACATTGCCGATATCGATGTCGGCGAGAATATCGGAGCCCGTTTGCAAGCTGACCAGGCTGAGGCGGATACGCGAGTCGCCCGCGCCAGCGCCGAGAAGCGGCGGGCTGAAGCGATCGCCCTCGAACAGGAAATGAAAGCACAGACTGCCGAAAACCGCGCCAAACTCGTGCTCGCCGAAGCCGAGGTGCCGCTCGCCATGGCGGATGCCTTCCGCGGCGGAAAAATGCGAGCCACGGAGCTGGCATCCGGGTCTTGAGCCCCGGCACTGGCCCAGAGCCCTGGTCCCGGCTTACCATCGTCGGTGGGGAGTGGGGCCGGCAGCGGGCTCTCCCTCACCGTTCCCTGAGGTCAGCCCTCGACATCGGGCGGCGAAAGCCGGGAACTGCGATAACTCGTGTTCAGGAAAATGAAGTTTGGCTTGGCGGGTTGGAAGTGGACGCTCGGGCCCGTTCACAGCAAACCTGTTCACAGCAAACCAGCTTGAGGGCACGCTGAAGCGACTGAAAGCTGGGGCGACTGTAAGACTCAGTGGATGGATAACCGGGAGCGGGAATGAAGTATTGGTTGGTCAAATCTGAACCCGATTGCTTTTCGATTGCTGACTTGGCCAAGTCAAAACGGCAGACAACCTGTTGGGATGGCGTTCGCAATTATCAAGCCCGGAACTTTTTGCGGGATGAGATGCGGTGCGGAGATCAGGTCCTGTTCTATCACAGCAGCTGCGAGCAGCCCGCCGTCATGGGACTTTGCGAGGTGGTCAAGGAAGCTTACCCCGACCATACTGCGTTCGACCGCGACAGCGACCACTACGATCCCAAGAGCAAACAATCGGACCCGACTTGGATGATGGTCGATATCAAACTCGTCAGGCAGTTTGCAGAGCCCCTTCCTTTAGAGAAGTTGAAGTCCGTGGCCGGTCTGAAAGAAATGGAACTGCTCCGGCGGGGTTCGCGGCTGTCGGTTCAACCGGTCACTCGGCCCCAGTTCGACTTGATCCTCAAATTGGCGAAGTGAATCCATGGGAATCAGCGAGGGACAGTTATCCGAACCGGTCGCCGCTGCCGCGACAGGCGAAGCCGGTCCCTTGGAAGGTCGACGGGTCGCTTTCGCCGGCAAGCTGGGGGCGATGAATCGCCGTGAGGCCAAGCAGGTGGTCCGCGCCGCCGGCGGTCTGATCAGCGATCAGGTCGAGGCGAATGTTGACTTGATTGTGATCGGTGCCGACCAGAAGCCGAGTGACAATTACTCTGAACTGTTGTCCGATGTCGTGCTCGAGGCTGCCGGGCAGGGGACGCTGGAGATTATCTCCGAGACGGAATTTTGGCAGCGCTTGGGGCATGTTGAGGCGGAGACCGACGCCCGTCGCCTGTACACACCCGCGATGCTCTCGGAATTGCTCAGCGTTCCCCTGAGCACAATTCGTCGCTGGCACCGGCGCGGATTGATCACGCCGTTTCGCCAAGTCAATCGGCTGGCTTATTTCGATTACGAGGAAGTTGCCTCGGCAAGGCATCTGGCACAATTGATTGCCGCTGGCGAGTCACCTCGGGAGATCGAAACCAAACTCGGGCGTCTGGCCGAGATGTTTCCATCGCTGCAGCGACCACTGTCTCAATTGTCGATCATCATCGAGGGGCACTCACTGCTGCTCCGACAGGGCGGCGGATTGGTCGAACCGGGCGGGCAGATGCGGATCGACTTTGCCGCACTCGAGGCTGGCGGTCAAGCCGAACCTGCCTGTCATCGGGCCGTGCTCGCGTTTCCCAGCCGCGAACCTGTAACCAGCATTCCCGTGCCCCCCTTCTCGACTCCGGGGGAATTTCTGGAGGCGGCGATCGAGCTGGAAGACGCTGGTGACATCACGGATGCGATCGAGGTCTACCGCTCGATGCTGCTCGCGCTTGGGCCTTCGCCCGATGTCGCTTTTCGACTCGCTGAACTGCTCTATCAAACGGGTGATTTGTCCGCCTCCCGGGAACGCTACTATCTCGCCGTGGAGTTGGACCCGGAATACGTGGAGGCTCGAGCCAGTCTCGGCTGCGTCCTTGTCGAACTCCGACAGTGGAGCCTGGCCGAAGCAGCTTTTCGTGGCGCGCTGGAGCATCACCCAGACTATCCCGATGTCCATTTTCACCTCGCTCGGTTGCTCGATCAGTTGGAGCGGAGGGAGGAGGCGATACAGCACTGGCAGGAGTTTCTCCAGTTGGCGCCCCGCAGTCCTTGGGCCGATGAAGCCCGTGAGCGGTTGGGACTGGGGCCACTGCTTTTCGAAGTACCGGCCAAATGGAAGAGTCTGGCGTGAGCGGATGAGCGGCTCGCCGGGGACTCATAGGCCCCACAGGCCCCAGAGGCCCTGAGCGTGGAGCAACTCGCTCAGTTTCCCTTGGCCCTCGATCGGGGCGTTAAACAGTGACTTCGATGGCATGGCTCTGGTCGAGTGCCGGGATGACACCGGAATGTTCCAGCCGGTTGGCTTCTTCCTGGATGGCAACAAATCCGTCTCGAAGGTCACTTAGAACCTTAATCGCTGGCGGGTAGTCTTTTTTCACCAGGCAATCCATGGCGAAGCTCAGCAAGCGGCCGATGTTGGTAGCCACTTCGCTTTCTTCCATTTTCAGACCGGCAAAGATTCCAAAGAGCATTTTTTGCGCGTCGAACTGGGCATTGATCGCGGCTTGGGAATTTCCTGCCGCGAGGGCTGCACCAGCGGTTTCCAAATGAAGAATTGCCCGGTCGTAGAGCGCGATGAGCATTTCTACCCGGGTCAATCCGCCCAGAACTGCCTGCCGCCGATATTGCTCCGTGCCGTACATCGAACTCCTCCTGCTCCTCGAAACCGAGCTGGGGCAAATTTCGGGTCGTCCAGTCCCCTGCCCGCTTTAGTTATCGTGGCAACCTCGCAAGGCTGAACCGAACACGACCGATTTTTCTGCCTTTCCGCCGAGTTAAGGTTCCGCCGGGAGCAGATTAATTTCTTCGGGAGTTGTTGAGATTGCTCAGGCCGGTGAGTTGCCCGGAAATGAAACTGCCCGTTTGCTGCAGGTCGCTGAGTAACCGCTCGAGGTTGGCGAATTGAGCGACGAGACTGGCGCGCTTGGCCTCGGCTACCTCATTGACCCGCTTGATTGAAGCGTCAAAGGCGTCAATCTGGCTTTGGAACGACTCGTTGCCATTCTTGACCTGGCCTTTGACCGGGTCGAGTACCTTCGTCAGGTATTGCTCCAGGTCGGCGGTGACTCCTCGAGTAACCGTCAGGTTCGCTTCCACCCCGGCAGTTACCTGTGCGGCGGTCAATGTCACCCGCACCTGCAGGTCGGCCGTGTTGACATTGTTGGCATCACCCATCAGCAGCCGGCCAGTGCCTTTGGCAGTCTCAATTTGTCCATTGACCATGAATCGACCGACCACATCCGCACCGACATCCGATTCGCTGCCACTGAAGCCGAGCACCGTCAGGGCTGTCCCCCCCAGTTCCTCGATTTTGGAGTTCGAACCGTAAGCTTGTGAAGTGAGTCGCAGTTGGCCTCCTTCGATGCTGGCCGTCACCTTTCGGCTGCCCAGGCTGGTCGCGGAGTTGATCACCGATTCCAGTTGGGTCGCCAGTTGGGCTGGGGTGTACGTCCCGGCCGTCAGCGAGAGTGTCCCGCTCTCCTTTCCGTCAAGCTTGAAGCTGAAGGTGTTCTGTCCCGGGGCAATCACGATTGTTCCGCCGAGCCCGCTGCTGCTGATCGTCGCCTGTTCGGCTGCCTGGGTGATATCAACTTGATAAGGAGTCGTGCTGGACTTGGTTCGGGAACTGCCCAGAAGGAACTCGACTCCTGCGGCGGTGGATTCAGCGGATAGTCCAAAGAGCCTTTGGACATCCCGGGCGCTAACCCCGCTGAGTTCCCCGGACAAGGCCTTGCGGAGTTTGCTTTCGTCAAAGGTCAGTGTGCCGTTCGAGGAAACGCCGACGCCGACGCGGGACAAGCGGTTGATCGCCGTCTCCAGCCCCGGAACTGAGCCGATCGCAATGGAGCGAAGCTGGTTCTGGATCTCCGAGACCGAGCGATTGCCGAGCAGCGGTCCGGCTTTTTGCGACTGGACAATGAACTGGGACTGTTCGGAAATGTACTGGATGACTCCGTTGAATTCTTTGACGAAGTCTCCGACCGCGGTCACGACGCCCTCATTGTCCGCACCGACCGAGACAGTCACTTCCTTGCTGGCGTCAGCTTTGAGCAGGTTCAGGGAAACGCCGTCGACCAAATCATCGATCCGGTTGGTCTCGTAGACTGAGGTGATGGCTCCTGCTCCGGAGCCGATGGTGATGGAAGCGTTTCCCGCAGCCTGGACGACGGCTCCAGTAAAATCCGGTTGAACGGCGCCGCCCGAGGAGGCTGCCAGATTATTGGTAATGCTGATGGTGTTCGACTCGCCGGTATACTTTGACGAGAGCAGAACTTTGAATTGACCACTCGCCTGGTCTTTGACCAAGGCGGCCGTGACATCTTTGGCTTGTGCATTGATCGCTGTCACCAATCCACTGGCCGTATTGTTGCTGGCGTCGATGGTGATGGTGGTGGACTCGCGGTTGCCGACGCGAATGTCGAGAGTCCCTTGAGTGATCGTGCTGGTCGCAGCAGCGAAACCGGACGAAGCCCGCTTTTCAGCCGCTGCCAAGGCGTTGACTTTGAGCGAGAAGGAGCCGACTTGCGCTCCACTTCCGGCTGCGGCCGAGACGATCGACTCATCGCTGACTGATGCGGTTCGGGCATCGAAAACCGAACTGGTGACCCGATTCAGGCGGCTGAGACTTGACCGCAAGCTGAGCAAGCGGGCTTCGACTCCCTTGAAAGAAGTCTGACGGTTGACGACCTGCTGCTTCTGCTCATTCAGGCGATTGACCTGGTTGGCCTGCAGTTTGACCATGCTGTCGATGATCGAACTGGTGTTGAGCCCCGAAATCAGGCCGTCAATTGAAAAACTCATGGCAGGTTTCCTGAAATGGAAAAAACGCGGAGAGGCAAAGGTGCCTCTCCGCGCAGTCGTTGAACCGTTTATCCAGCCAAGCCAAAGCCCGGCTCAGAGAGCGGAGTCGTTTTCTCGACTATCGTCCCAACAGAGACAGGACCAGCTGCGACGACTGGTTGGCACTCGAAAGGACCGAGGCACCCGCCTGAACCAGAACCTGATTGTTGGTGAAGGCCGAAATTTCCTGGGCAAAGTCCGTGTCGCGAATGACCGACTCGGCATTGACCGTGTTTTCCAAAGTAGCCCGCAGGTTGTTGGCAGTCGATTCCAGAGTGTTGGCCTGGAACGCACCCAACTTGCCACGGAGATTGGAGATTTCGTCAATCGCAGCGTCGACAACCGCCAGGGTATCCTGGGCTTTGGAGGCCGAAGTCACGTCGATTGTGCTGAGCGAATCAAACTGGTTGCTTCCCAAGCCAACACCGAGGCCGTTGGGGTTAACCTTGTCGATTCCGATATTGACCGTCTGGTTCTGGTTCGGACCAATTTGGAAGGTCAGCGAGTTGTCAGTTACGGTCACGTTGCCTTGACCGCCTGTCACGGAGAGCGTCGGATCCGTTCCGTCTTCTGCCAGACGAATGGCGACGCCCTTCGACCCGCCGGCAGTTCCAGTCAACACGGCACCTGATCCGGTTGCTGCATTGCCGCCGATGGTTCCACCCACGTCAACGCCTGAGTCGGTGATCGCCGTGGTTCCAAATCCCGAGCTGGTTGCTCCAGCTGCGACGTTGGAAATCACGCTGACGGACGAGCTGGCGCCAAAGTCTTCGCTGTAAAGCTGCGTGGTCGTGCCATCCACTCGGGCGACGACGCCGGTCTGCCCGGTAAATTCATTGATTCGGGAGACAACGCCGGCCTGATCGAGTCCAGCATTCAGCGTGATGTTTACACCGTTGATGGTCAGCGTCTCATCCGCCGCCAACACATCGGTCTGGTCGGTGGCCGCATCGGCGATGGCGCGCTCTGCGGTCTGCGTAACGTTGACCGCATAGGTACCGGCCGAGGTGTTGGCTCCAGCCTTGAGGAAGGTCACGTCTGCATCCGAGGAGACCCCGGTCTTGCCGGCCGAACCATCCAGCAGCTTCTTGGTGCCGAACTGCGTGTAGTTGGCAATCCGGTTAATCGTGTCCAGGGCGTTGGCGATTTCGGCCTGATTGGCGGCCAAGGCGTCTTCGTCATTCACGCCGGAGTTGGCCGAGTCGAGCGCCAACCCGCGTACCTTGACCAGCAAGCTGTTGATTTCGCTCAAAGCGCCTTCAGCCGTCTGCACGACCGAAACCGCCTTTTCAGTGTTGTCGATGGCGGTCCGCAATCCGGAGATTTGAGCCCGTTGCTTCTCTGAAATGACCAAAGCCGCGGGGCCATCAGCACCGCGGTTTACTTTCAAGCCCGATGACAGTCGCTCGATGGAACGGTTCAGCGAGTTCTGGGCTCGCGAAAGATTGTTCTGAGCGTTGATCGAGCCGCTGTTGTTAACTACCCCTAAAGCCATGAATGCCTCCCAATGAATAATCGATTGTCTTCAACCGCATCCATGCATTAACCAATTTCAGAATCCATCCAATCATTGGTCACTGTTTTTGCAGGTTGGGACACCCAAACGCCGACCCCGGTCGTTTAGAGTCCCAGAATGCCATTCGCTGCCGCAGCTGCTCCGGCGCTCGTTAAATAAGCACCCGATTGGACCTTGGCTCGCGCTTGATTAATGGCTGATTCGCGGTCTCCTGCCTCGCTTTTCAGACTCAGAACCAATTGAGCCAGCCGCAGCTTTTCAACCTCTGCCGCTGTTCCTGGGGACAACTCGCGTTGGGAACCGGTCGAAACCGGACCCGCAGCGGCTGCCTTGGAAACAGGCAGGTTGGGTTGCGATCCCTGTGGATTAATCTTCATGGTGTCTACTCCTGAAAGTCGTCACACGCTCGTTATCGATGGGATTTCCCCGAGCTTGCGAAAATTTTGCTCAAGCTCAAGACTTTTTTTCGACGATTCAACTTTAACGGTCAGGCAAACTCTGACGATTACATCGACTCGATCGACGACTCGTCTGCAGAAAACTGTCCGATTTCCCCCCGGTCAAAAGGTAGCCAACATGTTTCGTGTGGAATTCTGGATCGTTTCCACACTCTTCTGCTGCGGAGTGATAGCAGGGTTGGTGCTGTCATGGCCTGACAGCAAGCCACCTGTCCCCGCGGTCGAAGCGGACCCGGCAGCAGGCGATCATGCCGAGCACGCCGAACCGCCTGTAGACCAGACCAACGCCGCTCGGCTGCTCCGCTCACTTGCTTTCGAACTGGGGCTCGATGAGGAGCTGAGCCTCGAAGAAACCGAGGGCAAGCTGCTGCGGTCGGCCGACCAGTCGCTGCTGCTTGGCAACTATGGCGGAGCGCTCAAATTGATTCGCACCGTCTTGCAGGTGGAGCAGTCACATCCCGACCCGGTCGTTCTCTGTCGCCTGGGCCTGGCGGAAGAACTGCGTGGAAACTACCCGCTTGCCGAAAAGGCTTACCTGCAGGCCATCAAACGCCCGACCAGCCGTCCGATTGAGATTCTCGGCCTGACCGGATTGGCTCGAGTCTGGTTGCTGAACGACAAGCCTGCCGAGGCGATCGAACTGCTTTCGGACATTCTGTTGCAGTCGCGCCGCTTCAAAACGGACTCCGAATTTCTCGAGGGTGAAGTGTTGACCCTGCTGGCAACGGCGCAACGACAACAGGGAATTCGGGGGCAGCAGCTTTCGCCCTTCAGTCCGGACGGAGTCGACTTCGCGCCGCCGGAAATTGAACTCGAGCCAGCCATTGAGGTGTTGCAAGCCAACTCTGTTCCCCGGCCGATGCTCGCCTCTGGTCAAGAGCATGCTGCCGCCGCCCACGATTCCCATCAGGAGCCAGAGGCTCATCAAGCCGAACAGGCTGCGCCGACTTCCACTTTACGGGTGATTTCCCGCGAGTCGGATCAAGCCTCATCGATTCTGCTCTTGGCAGACCTTGAAGTGTTGCCCCTGACGCCATTACTCGAACAGCTCGCGACGACCTCAGGTCTGAAGCTGGAGTTGGATCCGGCGGCGATTCCGTTTTTGCAGGGAAGAAGCAAGGCACTGCAATTCGCGCAACTCAGTCTAGGCCTGGTCCTCGATGGGCTGCTGGGGCCGATTCATCTTGGATGGAGTCAGGACGGCGATGTGATCCGGGTCTCGGTACTCGAAGAAAGTACGGAGTCACCCAATTGGATTCATGCCGCAGGGAGAACGTGGCAGCATTTTTTGCAGCTCGTGCCCCGCGATCGCCGTCAGGCCTATGCGCACTACGAGCAAGGCAACCTGCAACTTCTCGAGCGGAATTACGACGAAGCTGCCACCAGATATCAGGCCGCTTTGCAAGTCGGAGCCCGCGATGACATGGCTGCCCGCATTCATTTGAATCAAGCCCGGATCAACGCCGCTCTGGGACGAACTGACGAAGCCATCGCCCTGCTCTTCCGCGCGATTGACACGGCCACCAATAAACATGTCGCGGCCCTCGCTTATTTCCTGATCAGTCAGTTGCAGGCACAGCAGGGTCAGTTGGAGGCTTCGCTGAACGCAGCCAGCCGAGCGATCTCGCTCTCTCAAGAGGAGCCACTGACTGCCCAGGCAGTCTTGCAGCAGACCCGGATTTATCTGCTCCAGAACAAGCCCTTTGCCGCCAATCAGGCGGTTTATCAGCGCCGGGAATTGTTTGCGGGTGGAACCGAGCGGGAAGTTGCTGCCTTGATCTCAAGTCTCTCGCGTTTACTCGGTTCCGAATTGCCTGAGGCGCGGCGAAACGAAAGCTATCGGCTCGTCTCGGTGCTGCAGGACTTTACCCCGAACAAGCCGCTCTCGACGATCGATCGATATCTTGTCGGTCGCGCGTGGCAGGCGCTCGGATTCGACGCCTTGGCCCTTTCCAGTCTCGAGGCGGCGCTGGCCCAGGCGACAGATACGTACTGGCGCGACCGGCTCCTGTTCGAGCTGGCAATCGAACACCAGCGACACAATGATTACCAACAGGCGATCAAGTGCTACGAACATCTGGCTCGGGCGGACAATCTTGAAACGGCGACCGCAGCCAAATTGCAAATCCTTGAAGCTCGGTTGGACCTGCGGCAGTTCCCCGAGGCGATCATCGTTGCCCGTGAATTGCTGGCGGCGAAACTTTCGCCGGAACAGCAGAAAAGCGTGTTGACATCGCTCGGCCTGGCCTATCGTCAAATGGGCGAACCCTACGCTGCGGCACTCTGCTTTGCAGGAATGCTGCCCCAGGAGAATCTACAGAAATGATCACCTCCCTCCGCTGCTGTTTTCATTGGGACCGGTGTGCTGCCTGGGTGCGATCGGGTGCGACAACCATTGCCGTTGGCCTGCTGCTGAACCTGCTGCTAAGCGGCGCTCTGGTTGCTCAGAATTCGCCGCCGGAGGATTCGGCTGCCCGCAACAATCAACTCGGCCAGGAACTCTTGAAGTCACTGGAGGACTTCCGCCAGCAGCAGATTCCGGTGATGCCCGATTTGCGTTTGCCAAGTGCCAGTGCCATCCCCGGGGAAAGTCCCGAGCAACAGCGTCTTCGCTCCATCCAGCAGCGACTGGAACTGATTCGCACACTGGTTCAGCAGCGGCAGGAGGCAGAGGCATCCAAAAAGCAGTCTACTTCCCGGGCAGATTCTGGCTCGCCGCCTGCCCCGAATGCGGACACGACGGCTCCCGGCAAGGAGGAGCCTAAACCCGAAGCGAAACCGGCTGCGCAGCCGCAGCCTGAGTTCCCCCTGCCAGAACTTGGGCCTGGTCCGGAAGCGACGGCCACCGAAAAGCCCGCCAGCACCCCGCCCAAGTATCTTGGCCAGACGGTCGTTCCCGCTGCTGTGGACCCGCTGGAATTGGCGAACAGCCTGTTTCAAACCGGCAACTACGAATTAGCTCTGAAGACCTATCTGGCGGTCGCGGACTCTCTCGACAAGCCTCAGGACGCACTCTGGACTGAGTATTTTATTGCCAGTTGCCGGCGGATCCTGGGTGACTTGCCCAATGCTGAGAAGGGATACCGCGGCCTGGTGGAAAGTCGTCGGCCGACTCGCCCCGTAGAAGCCGCCCGGTGGTGGCTCGATAACGTCGAGCGCAGAAAAAACATCGAAACCACAATCACTCAAATCGATTCCTACCTGCAAGCTGTTTCCAAGGAGCTGAGCCCCAATGGAAAATGACCCCCTGGTCGCGAATGCCTTGCTCGAGCAAATCGTCCGGCAGTATCGACACGTCGACAGCCAGCTCGAGCAGTTGCTGACCGATTCCGTTCGTGGCGAATGGAGTGAGGCGGCGACCAGAGAGGTGCTGCAGCACTTGACCACAATCCAGCGATTGAGTGCCGAGGCTGGTCAGGCGGCAGCCGAAACCTCCCATTCCTCGCGGCCCGCTGCGGAGTTGGAGCAGATCACCCAGCTTTTTCACGCGATGCTGGCCAAGATCGCCCGCCTGGAGAAAGCGGCGACCGAAGCCCGTGACCGCTTGCTGCCTCAGGTCAATGCGAGTGTTCGCTCGCTGCAAATGCAGCGGGCTTACGCCGGCAGTTCCCGCTGAGTTTCCACCCTCGTTCCCTTTCTGCTTCCCGTTCATCGGAGCGCGACTTTTTTCAACCACCGAGGAATAGGGGAAACACGCCCCGGTCCGCCTCGGATCCAGCAAGCTGAACAGCCACCCGCTCCTGCTGGTTGGTCATTTCCGTTACTCGCCTGCGGCGCTGCGACAGTCCAGGTGCCGAACACCGAGATAGAGAGAAAGCAAACAATGCCTGACCTTCTTCGCTTCGAAGACTATCGAAATCCGGAAGCCACCAAGCTCTCAGGTGGCTCAGTGGTTGATGAAGCCAATGCTCCGGGAGCCACGGGCGCTCCGACCTTCGCCGCAAACGCTTCGCTGGTGGATGACCCGGGTTTCATGGTTTGCTCCGCGCAAATGCACAGTTTGGCCCGGACCGCGCAGCGCGTGGCAGCCTCCTCCGCCACGGTCCTGATTACCGGGGAAAGTGGCACTGGCAAAGAAGTTCTGGCGCGGTGGATTCATCGCCATGGCAAGTGCTCCCGGCAGACTTATATTCGGGTGAACTGCGCGGCGCTTGCTGAAAGCCTGATCGAAAGTGAACTGTTCGGACATGAACGGGGCGCCTTTACAGGTGCCAATGAACAGCGAATCGGCAAGTTCGAACTCGCCATGGGCGGGACGCTGCTGCTGGATGAGATCAGCGAAATCCCGCTCCGGGTCCAGGCCAAGTTGCTGCGGGTGCTGGAAGAGCAGGAATTGGAGCGAGTCGGGGGTAATGAGACCGTAAAATTAAACGTTCGCGTTCTGGCGACCTCGAACCGGAACCTCGCGGACGAGGCGCTGGCGGGCCGCTTTCGGCTGGACTTGTTCCACCGCTTGAACATTGTGCATTTTCATTTGCCGCCACTCCGCGAACGTCCCAATGACTTGGAACTTCTCGTCCAGTACTTCTGTGCGCAGTTTCGAGGCGAGTCGCCCGCGGGCGTGGAAGGCTTCACTCCCCGGGCCCTCGAGCAATTGAGGCAGTACCCCTGGCCCGGAAACGTACGGCAGTTGCGGAACACGGTTCATCGGGCCTCCCTGCTCTCAACTGAGAAGTGGGTTCAGCAAGCTCCGCTTGACCCGCTGCCGGGAGCCGGCGGCGATTGTCTCCCCGCTGAGTTCTGCAATCTCACCTTGGCAGAAATGGAGCGGAAGATCATCGAAGCCTCACTCGTCCGCTTTCAGGGGAACAAGCGCCTCGCCGCTGAAAGTCTGGGAATCACAGCCCGAACGATCACGAACAAGCTGAACGAATACCGCGAACTCGATACCCGGGCAGCTTGACCAGCCCTCGGCCCCGATCGTTTTCCCGGGCCTGAGTTCGGCCCAGGCCGGCTGGGGGCCAATCGCTCCCGCTGGACGATTCGCCTCGGCCAGAACCGAATCCACCTTTTCTGGACCTGCCCCGCTCGGGTGGCAGCTGCTCAGCCTACCCACCTGTCTCGCCGCCGCAGTCTCTTGACCTCTCACCGCCGCTCTGGCGAAGTTGCCAGCCTTGCCTGCGAGTTTCTTCCGCGCTTGCGGCCAGGGTAAACTGGACGCGCACAGGGAAGCAGATCAGAACCAGCCCCGCCACAGCGCTTGGGCGGTCGCGATTCGACGTCGCGATTCGACGGTCACGGTCTATCCGCCGCGGAAACTTCCGACCGGCTGGGAATTTCCAAGGGCCTTCCCCGCAAGCTTGGCTGCCCAGCGGAGGGTTTGCAATCTGGCTCAACTGCCGGTAGCCGAAGGCTCTCGCCCAAGTCGCGTCGAAAAAAATTCTTTCTCGTGGAGGCAAGTTTTCCTTTCAGTGCACGATAACCAATTCGCCAAATTAGATTGAGCCAAATCGCGCCCGAATTTTCTGGAAAACTGGCGAGGCTTTGCCGCCGATTGCGCGTTACAGCTTAACACTGTTCCCGAGCCTTTACCCCGGCTGTTTGCCGGAGGTGGATCGCTTGGCGGTAAAATTTCCCCCGGAAAACCGGCTCTTTCTCTGCGCTTCAGACCGGCTCGAGTTTGCCTGGCCCGATTCCAAGTCGCCAGAGCTGCTCAGCTTGATTGGCACTGGACTTGCAACTGCCCGACTGCACGGTTCGATCCCTGCTCACAGTCTGGTGTCCAGCTTTCGATATGACTGCGGTTTCTACATCCCAAACTCCTCCCCCCGACCTGTTGCTCAGTTTACTGACCGGCATGGCTGGGGCGCCGACGGTCGACAATGCTTTCGGAACTACCGGCAAGCCCGGGGAGTTTGTCGGGCTGCTCAATCTGCTTGAAGGCGATTCCAGCTCGCCCGGCGATTCACCCCTGGTCGGGAAAAGCAAAGACGAGGCTGGGCCGGAAGGATTAGGGCAACTCAATTCGTTGCTGGTCGCCTCATTTGCCTCGGCAAGTCTGACGCTACCAACCAGGGGAGCGCAATCAGCCGGGGAACCTTCGCCCCTCGGCTCGGGTGTGGGAGGGGCCTCGGGAGTCGGAGGCTCAATGAATGGTCAAAAGAATCAGGCCGCAGCAATACCCGGCTTGCCATTGAATCCAGGTCAACTGGCCGGCCCGCAGCCAGAGCCCGCCCAGATCAGCGGGGCTAACTTGGTCGCGAGTACCGCCGGTCAAGATTCCGATCGGTCCGGGAAAGCGGAATCGAAATTCGGTCGCCTCGATTCCTCGCTCGGTTCGGCAGCTGAAAAATTCCCTGATACCAACGCGCAGCTGACCAGAGCCGAAGCTGTTGTTGCTGAGACGGCGCTTTTCCCGACTGAGCAAAATCCAAGCGCCGCGCAACTAGCCGAGGCGAATTCGCCGCTGGCATCCCTGCAGCCGAAATCTTCTGGTTCCGCTGACGGCGGCGGGCGAACGGAAACGGCCCGGGAAACACGCGGCCGCAGTTCCTCCAGCGAAAGTGCTTCGCAGTGGGATGGAAACGGGATGGGGACAGCATCTGCCCAGACTACGGTCGCAGTCACCGCGGCCTCCGCAGCGAACTTGAATGCGGATGACACGGCTCACCGCGCACTCTCTGACAGTTCGGATCCGATTGAAGCCGAGTCCGTTCATCGTCGCGGCGACCAGCCTGCTGCCGAGAACATGTCCCTGCTCTATCGGGAACCAGCCGAGCTCAACTCGCTGCAAGCCAGTTTCGAATCACATCTTGAGCAGGTTGCCGAGAGCTTCCCGCTGGAGAGTGTTGCCGCTCAGATTGCCAACGCAGTCGAGCCGGACGCAGGTTGGATCACCGTTGAGATTCAGCCTCCCGATTTGGGCAAACTCGAAATCATGGTCAGCAAGCAAGGCGACGACTATCTCGCCCGGATTGTGGCCCACGAGTCGGCGACTGGCGACGCACTGAGCTTGCAACGCGAACAGTTAATCGATGCTCTGGGGCAGCATGGATTGGAGCTCAAGGAAGTTCAAATCACCTCCGACACCGGTTCCGGAGGCAACTCCAGCCCGGAAGGTTCCCGCTCGAATACCAGTGAGCAGCAGGGGCAAGAGACGCCGAGCCAACGGGATGATCGTCCAGGCCGGGGTTCTCGAGTCAGTCTGCCCCCGCCGGGCGCGCAATCCGAGTTTCACAGTCCCGCTTCAAGTGGAGCTGGCAACAGACAAGTCAATCTTCTGGTTTAGCGACCAAATCACCAAACTCACTTCATTCCAGGAACAGACAATATGTCAACCACTTCTGCCGCCAGTAGCGCGCTCAGCAAGATGGACTTTCTGACGCTGCTGACAACCCAGCTCAAGTATCAGGATCCGACTTCGCCCACCGATCAGGAAGCCTTTGTCGGGCAAATCAGCCAGATGTCGATGGTTGAAACCATGCAGGAGTTAAAGGCCTCCTTTGGGCAGATGCTCAAACTGCAGGAAGTGTCTCAAGGCGTCAATCTGGTCGGCAAGAATGTCGAATACATGAATCCTTCATCGGGTGAAGTCAGTCGTGGGCGAGTCAGCGAAATCACCATGAGCAACGGCAAACTCGCCGCTGTTGTGGGCAACAGCCTCGTTGACATCAACTTGATTAAATCGATTTCAGTTTGAACGAGAGTTCACTGCCAGCCTTCCGCTCTGAGAGTTCCAATCATTACTTTATCCGTGCCTTCCAGGACCAGCTAAGCCATGTCCCGTTCACTTTTCTCCAGCGCGTCCGGTCTGCTTTCTCATCAACGCAAGTTGGACGTGGTGGCTAACAACCTGGCAAACGTCAACACAACCGGATACAAAGCCCAACGGATCGCTTTCGCCGACCTGATTTACCAGACCCTGTCCAGCGGCAACGGTACGTCTACCGACAAGCGGCTGGCGGGTACCAATCCCAGTCAGATTGGTAACGGTGTGCGGGTGGCTTCGATTCAGCGGAACATCGAGCAGGGCGTGTTGCAGATTACGGGGGGTGAGTTCGATTTCGCCCTTGAGGGGAGTGGGTTCTTTGCGGTCTCGAACAACGCCAGCACTTACTACACCCGCGACGGCCAGTTTACGCTGAACGCCAAAGGGTACCTCACCATCGCCAACAGCGGCATGTTGGTTCAGCGCAGCGGTACGGTGGGCGAGCCGAGCGAGGGGAAAATCGGCTATCAGGAGCCCGGCGACCCCTCAATCAAGATTCCAATCGGCACCATCGTACCCGGCAAAGAGACCGCAGTCGCGTCGTTCTCAGGGAACATACCCGCTTCTGCCAAGCCTCCCGCTGCCGAAGTCCTGATGTCCAAACTGGCTTTTCGGACAGGCGGTGCCAATGCGACCTCCGCTACCCTTTTTAATGCACTCGAACGGAACACGGTCGACTACGTTGCCGGCGACTCGCTGAATGTGACTGGAACGAACCCGGATGGTTCCAGTTTTTCCGGCAGCTTCCCTGTGACCACAACGACCACGCTCGGGGATTTCGCAAACTTCGTCGACGGGTTGTTGACCGGAGCCAGTGCGACTTTCGACAACACAACGGGCAAGATCGTTGTCGAAGCTGACAACACAGGACCGGCGGAATTATCGCTGTCGTTCGAAGACGCTGCGGGGAACACAGGAGCAACCGACTTCGACGACAATGGCTTCATCTTGACCACTGATGGCAAAGATGGAGATGTCGTGACCACTAATGTCCAGATTTTCGACGCCCGTGGTCAGACTCAGACCATGATTGCGAGATTCCAGAAACAGGAACTCAACAGTTGGGACCTGACATTCTCGTTTACCGACTCGGTCGGCAGTTTTGTCGACTCAACCGTGACCGGAATCGAGTTCAATGACGACGGGACATTCGCCCGGGTGAATGGTACTGCCGCTGGCAACTCTGAAATCGAAATTGACTTCGACTCGATCACCGAAAACCAGAAGATCGTGCTCAGTTTCGACGAGCTCTCCCATACACCGAACAATTTCGAAACATTCTTTGAACAAGATGGTTTCAAGACGGGTGTGCTCAAGTCGATTAACGTCGGCGGTGATGGTGTGATCGAAGGCCTGGCGACGAACGGCGTGCGGATTCCAATCGCCCAGTTGGCGATTGCCAGTTTCGTGAATGAGCAAGCCCTGCTCAGCGAGGGAAACAACCTTTATTCTGAAACACTTAACAGCGGCGCCGCTGTCGTTGGCAAAGGGTTGACTGGCAGTCGGGGGCAGGTCGTGAAGGGAAACATTGAGCTCTCCAATGTCGATATCGCTTATGAATTTACACAGTTGATTATTGCCCAGCGGGGATTCTCGGCGAACGCCCGAACGGTCACCGTCACTGACCAGTTGCTCGAGGAACTGACCGGAATCGTCCGATAAGCACGGGCTTTGAACCAGGCCGGGTGAGATAAATCAAGGCAGGTCACCGCTGAGCGGGGGCCTGCCTTTTTTGCTTTGCCCTTCAGCACAAGCGGCCGGCAGATCGAGATCGATTTGGTGCCGGGCGGTTATCGCATCGATTGGGAAACGGTAAAACGGAGCGGTTCTCCGGACTTGTTCATTCCCCTGGCTCCATTGAGGCCTGCAGTGAAATCCAGCGTTCCCGCATCCCGCATTCGATTGGCGAACCACGCTGAGGTTAATTCGCGCGGCCAGTATGTGCTCTACTGGATGGTCGCCAATCGGCGGGCGAGTTGGAATTACAGCCTTGACCGGGCTCTCGACTGGGCAGAGGAATTGGCCAAGCCGCTGCTGATTTTTGAAGCGCTCCGTCCGGACTATCGCTGGAATTGTCCCCGATTTCACCAGTTCATCATCGACGGGATGCAGGACAACGCTGCGGCTTTGGGCGACACTCCGGCAAGGTACTATCCCTACCTCCAGCCAACGCCTGATGCGGGCCGGGGAGCGATCTCCGCCCTCGCCGCCGAAGCCTGCGTTGTTGTCAGCGATGACTTTCCCTGTTTCTTTCTCCCCCAGATGCATGCGGCGGCCGGAAAGCAGATCCCGGTCAGTCTGGAGCTGATCGATTCCAATGGAATCTATCCGATGCGCAGCACGCAGCGGGTTTTCAGTCGCGCCGTCGACTTCCGCCGCCATCTTCAAAAGAACATCCGCCCGCACCTGGCCGAGACGCCCGCCGCCAATCCCTGGCAACGTCGCAAGATACCCGCCTTCAAGCCTTCCAACCTCCCGGCTAACTTCACCCGTCGCTGGCCGGAAGTGGGCGACTTCAAAAAGGTCAAGCTCGCCGATTTTCCGCTTGACCACGCTGTCCCAGGCCGGCACCAGCGAACTCTCTTCCTACCTACACTTTGGACACATTTCCTCTCATCAAGTCTTTGCCCGACTGATGAAAGCCGCCGGATGGTGCGAAGAGCATCTTGCTCCCAAGGCGACGGGCAGCAATACCGGCTGGTGGGGGGTTCCTCCCTCAGTCGAAGCGTACCTCGACCAGCTGCTGACCTGGCGGGAACTGGGGTACAACTGCTGCGCGCTGACGGACAACTACGACCAGTATGAATCACTCCCGGGCTGGGCCCAAAAGACGCTCGCCGATCACGCCGGGGATAAACGACCCTATCGCTATTCGCTCGAGCAATTCGAAGCGGCCCGGACTCATGATTCGCTCTGGAATGCCGCCCAGCGACAATTGGTGCGCGAGGGTCGAATTCAGAACTATCTCCGCATGCTTTGGGGGAAAAAGGTGCTCGAATGGACCGCATCACCGCGAGAAGCACTGGAAATCCTGATCCAGCTCAACAACAAGTACGCCCTCGATGGACGCAACCCCAACTCCTACAGCGGGATTTTCTGGGTGCTGGGGCGCTATGACCGAGCCTGGGGCCCAGAGCGTCCGATTTTCGGAAAGATTCGCTACATGAGCAGCGACAACACCGCCCGCAAAATCGATGTCCGGCAATACGTAAAAACATGGGTGCCGGAGTAGGGAAGACCCTCGTTCGAGAAATCCGCAACTGGAAGGCAATCCGCTTTTGCCGGCTCTGTCATCCCAGGGGGCGTCAGGGACTCGCTCGCGTGAGGCTTACTTCTCCAGCTTCAGCATCCGCGGATTGCACCAGTTGACGAAATCACCCAAATCAAACTGCTCGCCGCTGAGCACTGACAACTCAATCCGGCGATAACCCGCGATTTCGAGATCGACCTGAGCCACTGGCTGGCTGGACTGCAGACGCCGCTTCCAGAGTTCAATCCCGTCGCCCCGAATGACGACCTCACAATCACCCTGCTGGCCAAGCTCCGGGTCGAGGCCAACATCCGCCAGAAGCTTGGTAAAACCGCGGTCGTTGGCAAAAACAAGCCGCGTCGTGGCTCGCATCCCCAACCCCTTGCGAAACTTCGCAGCCTCCGCGCCGGGCTGCAGCTGCAATCGCAGCGACTCGCCGCTCAGAGTCTGGTCGCGAGTCCATTCCCGAGGTTGACCAAAAAGTACCCGCTGTTCGCTCTCCAGCGGAGTCAGGTCCGAGAGGAACGCTTGCCGATCCGAAACAATCTCAATCCGCGAGAGCGCAGCGGCCGGACCTTGGAGGACAACGCCCGTGGTGAGTTTGAGGGTCCATTTTTCTCCGTCCAACGCTTGCAGTTGACCGCTCAGGGTCGAGCCATCGGTCAGGAACAGTTTCGCCTGATTGCCCGCACTTGCGGTCGAGTTACCGCCGAGGCTGGCTGGGACAATCGCGAGCACCTTCTCCAAGCCGATTGTCCGCGACTTGTCCTGATAATTGACCTGTACTTTCTCGGTCGTGAGACCCTCGAGCAGACCGGCGACGACAACGACCCCCTCTGGGGTCTCCACCAGCACCTGATCGTTATCTGACAGCGGGGCCGCGATGGCAGCCGCCACGCGCTCGTCATCTTTCCAGACGATCGCGCTCACCGCTTCGAGCGGGATCCCCCCGGCAACGGCAGTGGACTCAAACTGCAGTTGTTCCTCAGCGGTCCGCGGATTGCGAATCCAGAGTTGCCCGCCTCCAGCCAGTCTCAGGGAGAGGCTTCCCTCGGAAGCACTCTGTACCGGCCGTCCGAAGTCGAGCAGGGAGACAAGCGACAAACTGAGGTCGCCAGTCCAACCCGACCCCTGCAGAGTTCCGTTCTCGTTAATGGCAGTCAACTGCACCCGCTGGCTTTGACCGGTGAGTGTCTCCAACTGGACCTCAACGCCTTGAGCCTTGAGCGAAGAGTTTGTCGACAGCCAGATAATGGCCAAGAGCAGTGCCGGAACCCATGTCCGCATCGATATGTCCTTTATTGCCGAGACTCCCCGCCAGCCACTCGCCAAACGCCCGGTTGCCGTGACCTTCGCCCGAACTGTCGCCGGAATGGTGAGCGAACAGCGCGGCTGTCGATCACCCAGAGCTGCCCGCCCGTTGCTCAGCGATTGGGAACACGCGATCCGCCTCCGGGAGGAGTGCCTCCGGGTGAGGGAGCGTTGCCGCCCGCCGACTCGTTTCCGTTGACGGCATCATAGTACCGTTCGACGATTTCCCGGTAACGGGCCGGAAGTTTGTCCTTGATCGCCGTATTGGCCGGGTCGCGGCTGCGGTCGCGGAGCCGGCTCCAGGGGCTGGCGTTTCCCGTGTCATAGCTCTTGTCGACGAACTTGCCGTTGGGGTTGTTGCTATTGCCGCCTGACTGGCTCTCGGATTGGTCTTTGGACTGATTTTGAGCCTGCTGCTGTTGTTGTTGCTGACTTTCCGATTCGCTTTTGCTCTTGCTCTTGGAGCTGCTTGCTTCCTTCTTTTCCTGTTCGGAGATCAGCTTCTTCAGCATCTTGACGATCTTGTCCTGTTCCTCCTGAGTCCGGTCCCCCGGTTCGGTGATCTCCAGCCGGCGACGTGAGAAATCCATCCGTTGGTAGATGTCGTCCATCTGCCCCTGTTTGATCGCCTGCAGCTGCTGGACTTGTCGCCATGCGCTGACCCGCAGCCGCTCCGGCGCATCGGGGTTAAACTGCAGAAACTCCATGAACGATTTGACCGCCTCTTCATTCTGCAGCAGCCCTGCTTGGGCGAGACCCTGATAATACTGCGTGATCGAACGGTGGGTGGAATACTCGAGCAGTGGGCCGTTCAGAGAGTCGAGCAGACTCTTTGCCTCTTCGAACCGCTCGTGATTCATGCAGGTCCGCGAGAGGTAGAAAGACGCATCGGCAGCGAGGAAGCGGTCCTCGGCGGCAATCAGTCCCCCGAGCAACCGTCTTGCTTCCTCGAGATTGTCATCGTCTGAGGCCCGCACGGCTGCTTCGTAATCCGGATAAATTCGACCGAGGGCGGACGTCACCGCCGCTTCAATGGCGGCCGGATCTCCCCCGGCCAGTTCCTGCTCCAGCGCGGACAGCTGGGCGGAATCCAGCTTGCCGCTGCCGCGGGCCAGTTCGACAAACCTGGCTGTCGGAAAATCGGCAGCGGGAGCCAGACTGGCGGAACCAAACCACAACCCGCAGGCCAGGACCAGGCTGAACCATCGATTCATTTTGCACCTCACAAGCTCAGCTCCGCGCTGCGGACACACCTTCGAACTCTCAACCAATTCTACACCTGGAACCAGCCGCCAACAGACGCAATCCGTTAACTGTCGGGGTGGCGAAGTCGCGACCCCGTCGCTTTAACCGGCAGATTCACCCTGTTTTCCGGGCAGCTCTGATTTAAGCCACGCTCAATTGTCGCCTTCATTGTCCATGATTCGTTCGGCCATCTCGAGCAACTGAGCCTGCAGTTCGGCAATATTCCGCAGTTCGGCCTGCAGGTCGCCGTCGATCGGACGATCGCCGCGAATGGTGTCGAGCTGCAGCGTTTGGCGATTCACGCGAAGCTGGGCGGCGCGAAGCATTTTCAATTCGGCTGACTTCTTCAGCAGTGGCTGTTTGCCGCCGCCGCCTCCACCGCCACCTCCGCCACCGCCATCTTTCTGAGGGTTTTAGCTTCTGCCAGAAGCTGGCTGGCCCGTTTCAAGTCCGCCTGCAGGTCATTCACAACTTCCGGAAAGACGATGCTCGTCGCATCCTCCAGCAGCAAGTCGTAAGCTTGTTGGCCAAGTTCGCTGATTTCTTCCTCCTCGGTCGCCAGGCGAAGCAGGACCAACTCGTCTCGCCGGCCGAAATCCTGGCCGCTGGTCTGCTTGTCGAACAATTCGATTGTCATCACGCTGGCCACCTGCTGCCTTTCGAGCATCTCCCGAAAGCGCGCTTCCAGCCGCTTCAGTTTCTCTTCTCGCGTCTCCTCACGCAGCTGGTTCAGGCGTTCTTCGATCTCATCCAGTGCCTGTTGCAGGTCCTTCTCTGCCTCGCGCTGTTTGCGCTCTGCCTGCTGGGCGTCCTGTTCGTTCAAGTCATTGGCAGCCTTTTGCATCTGGTCGCCGGCTTCCTGGACTCCCTTTTGGCCAGGCTGCTTTTTACCTTGGCTGCCAGATTGATCATCGCCACCCTTGGGCTTGGGAGCCTCAGCCATCTTCTTCGCCAGTTCCATAGCCTTGTCCTTGGTGCGGCGCTGGGTTTGCGACATCTCCTTCATGGCCTCGGGGGGTAGGGAGGCAATTCGTCGCCGTTCCTTGTCCAGGGCTTCCCGGGCCGCCTTCAGCTCTTCGAGCGCTTGCTCCTGCTGGCGTTGGGCATCTTCAGCTTTGCCTGAAGCGAGCTTTTCCTCAGCCCGCTCTTGGGCCTGATTCGCCTGC
>JAJTFE010000021.1:0-1892 GCA_021298375.1 Blastopirellula sp.
AGATGACTGTGTTTCGAGATGACTGTGTTTCGAGATGACTGTGTTTCGAGATGACTGTGTTTCGAGATGATCGTTCCGTGCGGACGACGCTCGCGATACTCTCCCACCCATCCTTTCCCCGAGGAGCAGACTGATGTCGGCAGCGCTTCGTTCCCTGATCCATAGCGGAACCAAACTTTGGCTGGACAGCATCGACCCGGACTTGGTGGTTGAGAATTTTCGGCTGGGTGCCACGGGTGCCACCTCCAACCCGATTATTGTCGCCGACCTGCTCAAGTCCGGTCGTTTCGACGATCGCCTGCGTGAGCTCTCGTCCACAGGACGTTCCGACTCCGAGGTTGCCTGGCAAATGACCGCCGAACTTGTGGGAGCGGCCGAACAGGTTTTCTTGCCCGTTTGGCAACAAACCGATGGAAACGATGGCTACGTCAGTTTCGAACTCGACCCGCTGCTCGAAGACCCCGAACTGGACCTGCCGCACGCTGAGCGGGTCGCCGAGTACATTGCCTCCGGGAAACGCTGGTCAGCTGGCCATCCAAACCGGATGATCAAGGTGCCAGCGACTCCCGCTGGACTGGACTCACTGGAGGAATTGGCGGCCGCAGGAGTGCCGCTGAATGTGACCCTGATTTTCAGCGCTCGGCAACACCGGGCCGCCTGCGAGGCTGTCTGGCGCGGACTGCAGCGCAATCCCCAGCGCAGCAGCTACAAGAGCGTCTACAGTATTTTTGTCTCCCGCATCGACGTCTACACGCAACAACAAGTGCCCAATCTCTCGCCGGCTGCGCAGGGCCTGGTAGGGATCGTCAACGCCCAAAGACTCTGGAGTGCCAACCGGAATTTCTGGAGTGGAAAGTCGCTCCCCCTGGACCAAGAGATCATCTTTGCGAGTACAGGAACCAAAGACCCGCGCGAGCCCGCTTGGAAATACGTCTCGGCTCTCGCTGGCAGCGACATTCAAACCAACCCGCCCGCGACCAATGCGGCGGTTGCGGCCAGCTCCGAGAAATTCTCCCGACGGGTCGATGCCTTGCCCGCCGCGGAGGTCCTCGCGGAAATCGATCGCCTGGTCAACTTTGACCTGCTCGAGCAAACGCTGATGGCACAGGGAATCGAAAAATTCGCCACTCCCCAACATCAACTCTTGCGGTTGATTCAATCAAAGCGAGCCGAACTCGTCGCTTAGCAGCCGCCCGGTGGAGCCCAGGCCGGTTCGAAGGCCCCTGGCGAATGCCCTCGCCCCGCCGGCTCCCATTCTTGCCTTAGGGAATCCAATCGGCTCAGGGATCCAAGCACCCCCTAGGGACACTCGACGCGCGACGCTCCACGGCCGCCTCGCCCCGTGTTTTTCGGGCTTTCGCTTCAGCTTGGCGAGTAGTCTCCCCGGCTTTGTCCGGCGACGAAGTTCACTCAGCGGCGGGCAGGAAGGGAAGCCACCAGAAATAATGCGGGAATCACCGCTGACGCCACGACAATCCCAACCAGCTCCAGCCCGCGGTACAGCGGGATAAAAAGCAACAACAAAGCGCTCAACGAGCCCCAAATTCCGATAACCTCTGCCAACCAACCGATTGTCGAAGCCGTCGTCCGCAGGCGACGCTCGCGGTAATACGTCAGCGGAGCGAGGATGAGCAGCACATTCAGCAGTGCCACGCAGGCCACGGCGATACCTTGACGAAGAAAAGCCAGCCAAACCTTCCCAGCGCTCACCTGCTCGGCCAATTCGAAAACGCTCTCGACCACCACGGTTTTCTGCACCAGCACTTGGGCCAGGCCCAAACTCAATGAAATCACGACCAGCAGCGTGCCCCAATCGGCGATGGACCACTGCAGATGACGTCGCGAACCGGACGGCCGACTGCTCACCGCTTTCGTCGGCAACAAAATATCCT
>JAJTFE010000021.1:1912-25446 GCA_021298375.1 Blastopirellula sp.
AAGTCGGAGCGAGTGGGACAAACAAGTCGGCCAGCAGCAATCCCGCCGCCGATACCAAGGTCGTGACAAAAATCACTTGACCGCGGAACAACGCCCACTCCGTCCCGACTAATCCAAATTCCAAACCCAGAAGCTGCGCCACCAACCAGACGGGAAACACCGCCAGCACCCAAACGACGACCAGACGCTGCCAAGCGGGGCCTGGGCCGAAGGCCAAAAGCCAACCGAGCAACCCGCCTTGAACCAACAACAGCCACTCTGACCAAAGCCGAAAATCCAAAACCCACAGGCTAATCGCGGCAGCCGAAAGGCTAAAGGCAAACAACCCAGGTTGCCAGCCAAGCCAATTTGTCCGAGCGCCGGCAATCTTAGCGCGGGCAACCTGATCGTCAGAAATCTGATCGCCAGGGATAGGCAGCAGCCGATTGGAATCCGCATCATTGCTAGCAGGCATGAGACCGACGGGGCATTGGGGGGCCAAACTGGAATCGTTCGAGCAGCTGGTCGAAAAAACTTGCCGGACCAAGGTTCGGGATAGCCGAAATGCTGGCGCGATGTCGGAAAAATTTTCCCAATCGGAAAAAATGTTTAATCCTGCGCAATCGGCAAAGTCGATACCAACGAGGAAGAAGTTGTCTCCTCCAAGAGGTATCGATCCATGCTAGCGATTCGTCCAGCCTTTGTCGCCGCATCGGCCGCGTTGACTTTGGTGTTCGGTAGTTTTAACGAGGGCTGGGGACAACAGCCCCCGAGCCGCACCCAAAGCCCTTCACCGTTTGGTCCGCCGAACGTCCACGTTCCGAGTCAGCGACAGCAGATGTTTAGTCCACCGGCGGGCCGCCCCCAAGCGGATGGCTCAACCAGTCGCAATGCGGGCGCGCGGCAGCGTAACGGCGGAGGCTTCCAGGCACCGCAAGTCGATCCTTCGGTTCGACCAACCGGATTTCAGGAAGGAACCGGCGGCAACGGAGCGGGAGGAACTCCCTTCTCGCCGTTCCCCAAGAACGCAGGCGGTCCCGGCTTGCCTGCTGGAACTCCGCCTGCAGGAGCTTCGATGCCAGCCCGCGAACCCATGGCTGAAATGCCCGTACCTGAAATGCCCACGCGTGGCATGCCCAGGGGCATGCCGGCAGTGAACGCTCCGCTGGATGGGCCGCGAGCGTTGCCCGGTCCGCCCAAATTTACCCTGCCCCAGGCTGAGGCCTCGCCGGCTGTGGCCACACCGGCCGCAACCTTACCGCGAATGAATGCGGCCGCCAATTCATCTCCGAGGGCCAATGGAACTCCGGCTGCCGCGGCTCAGGGGCAGGAATCCGTGCCTGCCGTCGCGCCGGCCAACTCCGAAATGCCTGGTGGCGTCGTCGTTCCCGCGATGGGGAAAGTTGGAGATTCGAATGCCGGCGTCATGCCGACTGGATTTTCCATGCCGAAAGCGGACACCCCCGGCCTGAGCAATGCCCTCACCAAACCAAACGCCGCGGTAACCGACAACCGGTTCAACCTCACCAGCCCCGCGATCCACCTCGAGACTTACGGTCCGCAAAGTATCGGGATTCACAAGAAATCCCAATTCAAAATTATTGCCCGCAACAACAGCAACCTCGAAGCAGAGCGAATCTCGGTGGCCATCACCATGCCAACTTGGGTCAAGCTGGAGGCAATCAACGCCTCTCAGGGCCGCAAGGAATCGGGCGAGGACCAGAAGTCCAGCCGCGTGACCTGGACGCTCGATCGGCTGGCTGCTAACTCAGCTCAAACCATCACGGTCGATGTGATTCCGACCAAGGCTGAGCGTTTCGATCTGCAAGTCGAGTTGGTCCAGCAACCGCGAAACGGCATGGCTCAAGTCGAAGTCACTGAACCGCGGCTGGAGATGAAGATCGTCGGCCCGAACGAGGTTCTCTTCGGCGAAACCGCAGTTTACAACGTCACTGTTCGCAATCCCGGAACGGGCCGGGCCGAGGGAGTCAGCGTCATGCTGCCCGAAGCCTTGGGTGGAGAGCGGGCGACACTGGGCGACATCGGCCCGAATGAAGAAAAGAACTTCAAAGTGGAGTTGCTCGCCCGAACGGCGGGAGCTCTGGATTTGGCGACCACCGCCACCGCCACTGGCAACTTGCAGACCTCCGCCGCCAAGCAGATTCTCGTGCGTCGGGCGGCACTGGCGACGACCATCAAGGGCCCGCCGATGAAGTACTCGGGCACAGTGGGAGTTTATGAAATTGAAGTTCGAAATACCGGTGATGCCAGTGCCCGCGATGTGGTCGCTGCCTTGGCTCTCCCCAACGGCGTCAAGTATCTGGAGGGGATCGAAGCGGTCGACACCGTTGAGAGCGGTCTCCGCTGGACCATCGGCAATCTCGATTCGGGCGATGTGCGGACCTATCGGGTCGCTCTGCAGCTGAACGCCGATGGCAAGGTCCAAATGGAGCTTGGCGCCCGCGCTGCTGGAGATATCGCCTCGGTTGGCCAGACGGCGACCGTGGTCGAAACCCTGGAAGATGTCGTGCTCTCGATTGATGAACCGAAAGGCCCTCAGCCCTCCGGCGAAGAGGTCGAATACGTGATTCACGTCCGCAACCGGGGAAGCCGTGCCGCAAACAACCTGAACCTGGTGATGAACTTCTCCGAGGGGATTGAGCCGACCAGTGCATCTGGCCACGGCTTCCAACTCGCCCCCGGCCAGGTTGTCTTCAAGGCCATCGACCGGATCAACGCCGGCGAGGAAGTGGTCGTGAAGGTGCAAGCCAAAGCGGGCGCTGCTGGAACCCACATCTTCCGGGCCCAGTTGACCGGCGAAAACGCGGAAACGCGGGAGATGTGCGAAGGCACAACGCGGTTCTACGGGGACGACCTGACCGCTCCCCAAACTCCCGCCATCCCTGCTTCAGGACCAACCACCCCTCCCACTGGCGGTGGTTCGTTCAAGGGCTTTGGCAACTAGACCCTTTCTCTGCAACGTTTCCATCAAGTCTGAGCCGGCTGCCTTGAGTCAATCGGCGGAAAAAGGGCAGTTTAGGCAGGCCGCGACGACGCCTTTCATCAACGAGCAACTTCTTTAAAGCCACCGGACCGCTTCGGCTGTCCGCGTGGCTTTTTTCTTTTCCCCTCGCTTTCTGCGAATTTCGCGGCGTTTTGCCCCGTAATCGCTTTCCCCCGTGCGGGACCGAGAGGAACTCCGGTTCGAACTCCGCAAAGCAGCGGCCCAACCCCCACAAAAAGGGGGACGGCACAGCCAAGCCGACCGCTGGTAGGCGGTTACTGGGGAGCCGGGTATACTGCAGCCTTCACTTTGACCCCGCCCAGCGGGATTTCGAAGTCGGTTTTAGGCTGGGTCTCGCCGGCCACGAATGAGCCTTCGGTGGGCCCCTCGCCTTTCCCTCGCCTCTGTGGCGGACGGAAAGTCGAGCCAAAAATCCTCCCTGGAGATGATGACCGGTATGAAGACGCTGTTCCTGGCGATTTCTTTCGTTATTGGCTGTTTGTTGACGGCGACCGTTAAGCACGAGACCACCTCGGAGGTGGCCACGATGCTTGTCTCCCCAAACCTGACAGTTGCGAGTAATGGTGTGGAAAAGTCGAGTTTTGGCAAAACCAAAGAGGGTGCGGAAGTGAGCTTGTTCACCTGCCGAAACGCCGGTGGCAGCACCTTGAAACTAATCGATTACGGCGCGACGGTCGTTGCTTTGGAGGTGCCGGACCGGACCGGCAAACTGGGGAACGTCCTGTTGTCCTGCCCCGACCTTGCGGGGTTCGAAGCCTGCACCATGTATTTCAATTGCTCTGTCGGTCGCTACTGCAATCGCATCGCACAGGGGAAGTTCACACTCGATGGCCAGACTTACAACTTGGCGACCAACAACGCACCGAACCACCTGCATGGCGGCGCGAAAGGTTTCGACAAGCGGATGTGGCAAGCCGAGCCCTTTCAAAGCACCGGCGCGGTGGGCGTTTCCTTCAAGTATGAAAGCCCCGATGGCGAGGAGGGTTATCCCGGCAAACTGATCGCCAAGGTGACCTACACCCTGACCGACAAAAACGAGTTCATTATCGAGTTTAGGGCTTCGACCGACAAAGCCACTCCGGTCAACCTGACAAACCACAATTACTGGAATCTGTCCGTTTCCGGCACGATTCGGGACCACGAGTTAAAACTCGCCGCCAGCCGTTATTTGCCCGTCGACGCCACTGCGATTCCGACCGGGGAAATGGCTGCGGTGGCGGGCACGCCCTTTGACTTTGCCGAGTTCACCCCAATTGGAAAGCGGTTAAAAGACGTGGGGGGCGACCCGATCGGCTACGACCACTGTTACGTCATCGACGGCGAAGCGGGCCGGTTGCGACTGGCAGCGGTCGTCCGCGACCCCGCCTCAGGCCGAAAAATGGAGATTCAAACCACGGAGCCGGGAATTCAGTTCTACTCCGGGAATTTCCTCGACGGCACGCCAATCAGCGGGAAGTATCCCCAGTACAGCGGCTTCTGCCTCGAAACCCAGCATTTTCCCGACTCGCCCAACCGGCCGGAATGGCCGAGCACGATTCTCAAACCGGGCGAGCAATACTTCCACAAGACGGTCCACACGTTCTCCGCCGAGTAACCCAACTCTCCACTGGGTAACCGGGTGGACGGTTGGTTGTCGAGTCTTGGTGAACACGCTCAAGGCGGCGGGATGCCAAGCTTGGCGTTTCCGCTGCTGGGGGCCTTGGCTCGCGGCCCGCCGATTGCCGAACGGCCAGTTCTTGAGCACAATACTGGCCCGCCGACTGCTGGCTGAAAGTCTTACCGTTTTGCCCCACCGGAGTGCCGCCCGAGCCCATGTTGAGAACGTTACTGAAATCCAAAATTCATCGCGCTCGAATCACCCGCTCGGACCTCGATTACGAGGGCAGCATTTCGCTGGACGAGGCTTTGGTAGAAGCCGCCGATTTTCTTCCCTTCGAGAAGGTTGATATTTACAACGTCACCAACGGACAGCGTTGGCAGACCTATGTGATTCCGGTGGAGCGGGACTCGGGCGAAGTCTGCATTAATGGAGCAGCTGCCAGACTCTGCCAAGCCAACGACGTGATCATCATTTGCAGCTACGTGCAAGTCGACCCCAAGGTGGAATCGAAGCATCGCGTCACGGTGATTAGCGTCGATAACGAAAACCGCGTCAGTGGGACGGTCGAAAAATCGGTCAGGCTCAAGGGATGATCTCAAGGGGCAGTTGCCAGGGGAACACAGTTGCCAGGGGAACACTGTTGCCAGGGGAACACTGTTGCGATTGCCCCAGGTTTTGTGCGGCTTGCGCCGGTTCCCTTGCGGTGGAAAGCCAGCATGCCTCCCCTCGCGCCGTCAGCCGCAGCCCTCGAGCCGGAGCGGACGACGATTCGCTTGGCGGCCGCGCTTTGTGATGGCCCTCTCGTCGCGGACGCCACAATGGAGCGAGCATTCACAAAGCGAGCGTTTCGGGCGAAATTGGTGGACCGGAAGCTGATGCCGGCGCTGAATTCCCCCTGTTTTTCCTCGACAGCGAGTCGCTCGGGGCGACTCCTCCAGTCTGCTCACAACAACTTTTTTCAAGGAATCTGGCATGCTTCGCAAGCCCTTCAGTTCCCGCGTTGAACAATTGAGGAAATTGCTGAAGCAGCAGGGGCTGGACGCCTTGCTGGTGACGAACGGATTGAACGTGACCTACCTGACCGGGTTTCAGGGGGACTCTTCCAATTTGCTGGTCGCGAAAAACAAGCTCACCTTGGTGAGTGACACCCGATTCGAGACTCAGATTCGGGACGAGTGTCCGGGGCTGGACTGCGAGATTCGTGATGCCCAGACCACGACCTTGGCGTTAACTTGCAAATTGGTGCAGGCAGCGCGTGTCGCGAGCCTGGGGATCGAGGCCGACAATCTGACCAAGGCTTCCTATGACGAATTGGCGGCGCAATTGCCGGCGGGATTGTTGGTTGACAGCCGCGGTTTGATTGAACAGTTGCGGGCGGTCAAGGATCGAGAGGAGCAAGAGAAGATTCGTCGCTCGATTCGCGTCAACGAACGGGCCTTTGAAGTTTTGCGGGCCAGACTGGTCCCGTCGGCCAGTGAGTGCCAACTGGCCTTCGACTTGGAACATCAGATGCGCCAGTTCGGCGCCAGTCAGGCGGCCTTCAAGCCGATCATCGCCAGCGGTCCGCGTTCCGCGTTACCCCATGCGATTCCCTCGCGGCATGTCGTTGGCGAAAGTCCTTTCCTGCTGGTCGACTGGGGCTCTCTCGTCGAAGGCTACGCAAGTGACTTGACGCGCGTGCTCATTTTGGGGAAGGCCCCGGCAAAGTACCGCAAAATCTACGAAGTGGTGCGTGAGGCTCAAGAGCGGGCCATCGCCATGATCCGACCGGGAGTGACGCTCAAGGAAGTCGATCGAGCGGCTCGCGGGTTGATCGAGGCGGCGGGGTTCGGCAAGTACTTCGGACACGGCCTGGGCCATGGCATCGGACTTCAGGTTCACGAGCTTCCCTTTCTCTCGCCGATCCGCGACGGTCATTTGCAACCGGGGATGGTAGTCACCGTCGAACCGGGAATCTATTTGCCCGATTTCGGCGGGGTGCGAATCGAGGACAACGTGCTCGTGACCCCGGAGGGACACGAACTGCTCAGTACCCTGCCCCGCGACTACGAGGCGATGCAGGTTCAAATCAACTGACGTCGAGGCCGGGCAGAGCTGGACGCGGCCGCATGGGCCTCGGCTGGTTGCCCAAGCCGGGAGCGGCGAGCCGCGGGGAGACCTTGCGGAACGGCCACAAACCGCGACTTTTTGACTTTTTTTGGCGAACGCTCGCCCCCTCACCCGACCTCCTGCAGTTCCCGAATTGAGGTTCAGGCTTTATGATACGAAGCCGGATTCCGGGCCCCTTTTCTGCCCTTGCGGCAAAAGGCGGGAACCTGAGAACACAAAACCGATCTACCGCCAATGGAATGCGGCCAGCGATCGTTTTGGGCTGAATGCGTGAGAAGCGAACCGATGGCCGCTTTTTTCGACAGCCTCGACGATTGCCAGCTGGAGTGAAATGCGAACGGGCGGTCAAAGAGACCAGCGAGGCCATTGCCAATGAAACCGGAGAAGAAGATGGGTAATGAACGGGAGAATGAAACTGCCGTTTTTGACGTTAACCGCATTCGTCAACTGATCGAGTTGATGAACGAACACGAATTGAACGAGATCGATTTGCGGCATGACGAACGCCGAATTCGCCTCCGCCGCGGGGAACTCCAGAATTTCGTCGGCGTCCCAACCATGATGCCGGCTCAAGCAGCCCACTCGGCTCCAGCCCAGCCGGCGGCAGCCGTGGCCGCTCCCGCCGCAGCTCCGGACCCCGGAGCCAAGTCAGCCCCTGCGGCTGAGGAAGCTGGCGTTTTCATCAAGAGCCCGATGGTGGGGACGTTCTATTCCCGCCCCAAGCCGACCGCGGCTCCCTACGTCAAAGTTGGAGATGTCATCCAGCCCGACACGGTCGTTTGCCTCGTCGAGGCGATGAAGACCTTCAATGAACTGCCTGCCGGCATCGCTGGCAAGGTTGTCGCCGTTCTCGTCAAGGATGAAGAGCCCATCGACGTCAATCGACCTTTGTTCAAAGTGGTACCGGTCTAGATGCCTGGTTGCTCTCGGGTCAGGGTCGCCATCGCCAGCACACCCGCTGACGATGGCCGTCGCACGGGAGCCCTTCAACTGGGCGGATGATGTCGCCGTCCGCCGACCTAACGAACCGTTTCTTTTTTCTGCTGGTAAGGAACTCATGTTCAATCGCGTGCTGATCGCCAACCGGGGAGAAATCGCTCTGCGAGTGATCCGGGCTTGCAAGGAACTGGGAATCGAGACCGTCGCCATTTTTTCGGAAGCGGATCGCGGCAGCCGTTACCTCGACCTGGCAGATGAGGCGTTCTGCGTTGGCAACCCGCGGAGCGTTGACAGCTACCTTCGGATCCGCGAGATCATTGCCGCGGCGGAAGTCGGGGGAGCCGATGCGATCCACCCCGGGTTCGGCTTTCTCTCGGAAAACGCCCACTTCAATGAAGTCGTCCGCGACTCGAACATCACCTTCATCGGGCCTTCTCCCGAAGCAATGCAGATGCTGGGAGACAAGAACTCAGCTCGGGAAATTGCCAAGCAAGCCAACGTGCCGGTCGTTCCGGGAAGCGATGGTTTGATTGAAAGCCCTCAGGAAGCGATTGCCACCGCAAGGCAAATTGGCTTTCCGGTCCTCATCAAGGCGACGGCCGGCGGAGGCGGCAAAGGGATGCGCGTCGCCACCGAAGAGTCAATGCTGGAAAATGCGCTTGAGCAGGCGATGAACGAAGCCAAGGCGGCCTTCGGCAACCCCGGCGTCTATCTCGAAAAGTACGTGGAGCAGCCGCGACACGTTGAAGTCCAGATTATCGCTGACAAACACGGCAACGTCGTCCACCTCTGGGAGCGGGATTGTTCCACCCAACGACGCCACCAGAAGCTGATCGAAGAGAGCCCGGCTCCAACCCTCCCCGAGGAAGTGAGAAAGGCGATTTGCGAATCCGCCGTCCGACTGGTCAAGGCTGCCAAGTACTACAACGCCGGCACTGTCGAATTTATCGTCGACAAGCACCACAACTTCTACTTCATCGAGGTTAATGCCCGGATTCAGGTCGAACACCCGGTCACTGAAATGGTCACGGGCATCGACCTGATCAAACAGCAGATTCGTGTGGCCGCTGGAGAGAAGCTGCCCTTCAAGCAGAAGGATATCGCCTGCCGCGGCGTCGCCATTGAATGCCGGATTAACGCCGAAGATGGTGACAAAAACTTCCAGCCCTGCCCCGGTAAAATCGAAGAGATGTTTGCCCCCGGCGGCTTCGGCGTCCGGTTCGACTCGCACGCCCATCCGGGCTACTCCGTGCCACCTTACTACGACTCGATGATTGGCAAACTGATCGTGCACCAGCCGACCCGCGCCGAAGCGATCGCCTGCATGCTGCGAGCACTCGCCGAATTGCGAATCAAGGGGATCAAGACCACGGCGGAATTCCACAAGAAGATTCTGACCCACCCCGACTGGATCGAAAATCGGATCGATACCAAGTGGGTCGAGCGAACCCTGCTCTAGGCCGCCTACTGCTCTAGGCCGCCTACTGCTCGCGTCATGGCCCGACGCAATGGCTCAGCGACACAGCCCCGTGGGATCGACTGGCGCACGTTGAGCTCCGCGCGAATTGCTGCTCTCTCGCCGGCAGACCGTTGCTCGTTCGGCAACCGACAGCCACGAACCCGCCACTCCACATTTGGCTGGGGCTTAACGCCGCCTCTCCATGCCGCAGCGCTGCGGCGACGAGTTCAACCTCAATTCATTCCTCCCCGCTAGCAGGCGATGGTTTCCTCGGCTCGGCCTCAGATTTGGTCGAATTTTCCCGGCTCCCTTGGGGAAACTCGACCGCAGTCAGATGCCTTCAAGGGCAGCGATCTTTGCCTTGAAAAATGCAGCGAAAAAATGCCCATTTCGGCTCGGGAGCGACCGTTGGCGAAACCGAAAGCCACTTCTAAAATCGCTCGGAACGCAATCCGCAACTACGATCCGCAGGAGCCCTGCCAGTGGCCAATGCCCTTTCGTCTCCGATTAAAAAGACCATCCCCTTCAAGCGCGTCGGCATCCTCTTCGCCGGCGGCCCAGCTCCAGCGGCGAATGCAGTCATTTCCGCGGCGGCGACTTCTTTTCTCCGAGCCGGCGTGGAGGTTCTGGGAATCAAGCACGGCTATGCCAGTCTGGCAGACTTCAAACCGGAGAGTCCTCTGCAGGAAGGGCGAGATTACATTCAGCTCTTGCCTCCCCTGCTGGCCCGCACCCGCAGTTCCCAAGGCATCCTGATCGGAACCAGCCGCACGAACCCGGGGAAATATGTTCAACACCCTGCCGACCTGAAAGACCCGGAGAAATCCAAGCCGCTGCGGCGGGTTTATGACGGACTCCGCTCACTGGATGTCGAGGCCCTGATTTCAATCGGTGGTGACGACACCCTGAAGACGGCTAACAAACTGAAGCTCTACCAGGAGCAATTCTCCGCGGGCGAAAAGCGGATTCCCGTGGTGCACCTTCCCAAGACGATTGACAACGATTACCACGGCATCGACTTCACGTTCGGCTTTTTTACGGCCGTCGACTTTCTCGCTGGCGAACTTCGCAACCTGATTTACGATGCCGAGGTGACCCGCTCTTACTTCATCGCCGAAACGATGGGACGAAGCGCCGGCTGGCTGGCGTATGGCGCGGCCATTGCCGGTGAATCGAGCCTCGTCATCAGCGTGGAAGACATCGAAGACGAATATCGTACCCACGAGGTCGTGCCGCGACCGGATGGGATCCAACAGCACCGTCCGGTCATGGACTTGGGGAAAGTCGTCAATCGAATCGTCAAGACGATGCTCGCCCGGGAACGGGAAGGGAAAGAATATGGCGTGATCGTGCTGGCCGAGGGGCTGGCCGAATACCTCCCGCTCAGTTACCTCGAAGGAGTCCGCCGCGACGACCACGGACACATTTCCATTTCGGAAATCGACTTGTGCGATATCTTCAGCGAATTGGTTTCCGCCGAGTATTCGCTGCAGACAGGAAAGAAACGCCGAATCAAGGGGCTGCAACTCGGCTACGAATCACGCTGCGCCAAACCGCATGCTTTCGATGTGATGCTCGGCAGCCAGCTGGGCGTTGGCGCCTATCGAGCCCTGGTGGAAGAGCGATTGAACGGGGTCATGGTCTCGGTGTCAGGCCAACTCGACCTGCACTACGAACCGTTCGAGAAATTGGTCAATCCAGAGAACCTCGTCACCGTGGTGCGCTACATCCGATCGTCCAGCGATTTCCATCGGCTCGCCCGGTTCCTCGAAACTCAGGTCACGGACTGACCCCCCGGCGTTTCACTTGCCCAAGATGAGTCTACTGGGCTGGAAGTCTACTGGACTGGCAGTCCATTGGGCTGGTCGACGCAACCCGCGATCCGGGCCAGCTCCGGAGTTGACTCGGCCCCGGAGAATTTCCGGAAGCGATTAGACCGGTTACTTGCGAATGGTTTCGTCCGCGTTGTTCTCGGCAACGGCAGTGACAGAGCTATCCTCGGCGAGGCTGGCCTTGATTCGCTCGACGTCAGCGACATTTTCAAAGCTGAGAAAGTCGAGCGAATCGCCCTGTTCCAAGTCGAGGATCATCCCGCAAATCCTCCAGCCAGCTGGTTCCAGCCGGAGCAACCAGGAAATCGTCGAGTCGACCTGTTGACCGTATCGCTCTTCGGTGACGCGGCAATCGACAGTCGCAAGCTCGCGCTTGTTGGTGGCATAGCGGGCCCCTTCGACCGCAAACACCGCCTGCGGCCCGCCGGGAGACTCGAGGCTCAACTCGGCCCGCTTGGTGCAGGTCAGAGCGCGTTGGGTCAGCAGCTTTTCGGCTGCTCGCCGCTCGCCCGCCTGGAGGCATTGGAGAAAACGCTGGCAAACTTCTTCAGGGCCGGCAGAGGTCTCCAATTCCGCATTCAAATCGACTGCCGGAGATGATTCTGACTCGAGCGGGGTTTCAGGGACGGTGCGAATCGCGGCGGTTTTATCGGCCGGTTTCGTATCTTCGGTTTGCGGTGCGTTCGACTGCCCGCAACCGGTCACGAGAGCGAGAGAGATCAGCCCACTCGCCCAGAGCGCGGCGAATACCGAAAGTCGAATCCCAAACATCAGGCAGTCCTTTCCTTGGACTTCTTGTTTTTTCGGGCGGATTGCCTCAGCAATCATCGCCAAAGCGTTGACGAAGCGAGAGCGGAGTGACAGGCACCGCTCATTGCGGCCAGCCCCAGACTCCATTCCGGTCGGCCGGCATTCTGAAAATCCTCCCGTTTTGAGTCAAGGTCGAAACGGCCGATTTTGCCGTAGGGGGCAGTCCGAAATTGTGTTATTTTTGACAGCCGGAAGCCCCAACGCTCATTTCCGACCCCATCCGTGACTGGCGGTTGAGCCGGCTGCCTGCACGCTCCTTCCACGGTTGCCCCATGCCCCGAGTCTCCCCCGACCCGCTCACGCGACTCTACTGTTGGCGCGTTGACCGTCGGCCTGGGAGCCGAGCTTGGGGACGAAACTCCCGAGTCATTCGACTCGCCCTCACCTGCTTGGCCTGCTGCTGCCTGTGGGCAAGTTCGGGCTGTGCCCCGCTGGAGCTCCCCGCTCGACTTCCCAGCCAGACCGTTTTTTCCCAGTCCAACCTGTTGATTCACAGCGACTTTGCCCTGCTCCCGGGGCATCGCTTGCTGGATCAATTGCCGGCCCGGAAATCGGAACTCGCGACGGCGTTGGGTTTGGAACTGGCTGCCGAGCCAATCGCGGTCTACCTGTTCGCCGATGAAGCGACGTTTGCCCGCTACGCACGGCAAAACCTGCCGGGATTTGCTGGCCGCAGAGCGCTCTTCGTCAAAACAGACACCCGACTGATGGTCCTCGCACATTGGCAGGACCAATTAGGTGAAGACCTCCGGCACGAACTGACACACGCCTACCTTCACGCAACGCTTCCTTGGCTCCCGCTCTGGCTGGACGAAGGCCTCGCCGAATACTTTGAACTTGCCCCCCAGGCCAAGTCGCTCCACGCCCGGCACGTTTATCATCTGGCGCAGGAATTCAAAGCAGGGCGTTGGCAGCCTGGGCTCGAGCGACTTGAGAACTTTCAGGATCCATCCCAATTCCAGGAGACCCAGTACGCAGAGAGTTGGCTCTGGGTCGATTTCCTGCTCTCGACTACCCCCGAACGCCTTCAACTCTTTCAAAACTACGCGGCTGAACTGCGAAACTCCTCATCGCCCCAGCCGGAACTCAGCACGCGGATGGGCTCCAGCCGAGCTGCCTGGGAGCTGGCGATTCTTGACCACTTGAAAGAGCTCGCGACCGAATTGCAGGGGAGCCGTGAAGAACCTGCTTCCGCCGATCGATTGGGACTTCCCGCAGGGCATTCAGCGGCCGAGCCCAGCAACGTGGCTGGCCGGTAAGATTCCGCAGCCGCACGACGCGGCGAGGATTCGCGGCTCTCAGCCGGAAACTTGCGGTGCGGGCTAATCCTTAATCCCGTAACGTTTGATCTTCCGGTCGAGCGTCGAGCGTTCAATCCCGAGGACGGCGGCCGCGCGGCTCTTGTTCCATTGATTGGCGACCAAAGTAGCCTCAATATGTTTCGCTTCGAGCGCTTCCAGAGTCATCGGGCGGTAGGTCGGCAAGCTGTTGGTCGGCGTGTCGATCTGGGATTCACTCGCCGTGGAGAGATTCGTCAGCAAAATGTCCTCCGCCTCGATCGCCATTCCGCGGCAGAGAACCACAGCCCGTTCGATCACGTTTTTCAACTCGCGGACGTTTCCGGGCCAGCGATAGCGCATCAGCAGTTGCATCGCGTCTGGGGAAAAGCCCGAGAGCTTGCGTCCGGTCTCACTGCAATAAACCTGCAGAAAATAATTTGCCAATTCTTCGACGTCCTCTGGCCGCTTCCTCAGGGGGGGCACATCAATCCGGACGACGTGCAGGCGGAAAAACAGGTCCTTGCGGAAGACGCCGTCGCGGACCGCCTTTTCCAGATCGCGATTGGTCGCCGCGATCACCCGCACATCGACAGCGATCGACTTGTTTCCACCGACCCTCTCGAACGGATGCCCTTCCAGCACCCGGAGAAACTTGGCCTGGATCGAAGGGCTCATCTCGCCAATTTCATCGAGCATCAGCGTGCCCTTGTTGGCCGCTTCAAACTTGCCAATCTTGCGATCGGTCGCACCCGTGAACGCTCCGCGCTCGTGGCCGAACAGTTCGCTTTCGAGGAGCGTCTCGGTGAGCGCAGCACAATTCAGGCAAACGAAGGGCGCCGCCTTCCGCGGACTGGAGAAATGGATCGCCCGGGCGACCAACTCCTTACCCACGCCGCTCTCGCCGCGAATCAGAACGGTCGCGTTGCTCGGGGCCGCCCGCGCGATTTGCTGATGTACCTCCAGCATTGCCTGACTGCTCCCAACAATCTCACTCTGCACTCCTAATTGCTGGCGAAGCTGATCGATTTCCGTTCGCGTCTTCGAAAGGTCCTCCACCAGCTTCTGTTCCCGCAGTCGAGTTCGCAGTGCCAACCCAATTGTCTCGGCAACCGCCAGCGTGAACTCCAGGTCGTCAGGCTCCAAGACTCGATCGAGCGCAGTGGAGTAGAGATGAACCAGCCCCACGGTGCGATTGTTCAGGCGAATCGGCGCGCAGATCACACTGGTCGCGTGAATCTCCCCTTTGCTGTCTCGCAGGGAGAGCGTGCTGTCATCCTGGATATCCCGCGCGAGCACGGCCTCGCCCTCTTTCAAAACGGTCTCGGAGAGGAATTGCGAGACCCGCTGGTATTGAGGGCGACGCTCGGAATGCCAAGCGATCACCTCCAGCTCGTCAGGATTGGTCGTCCGGGGATTCTGCCGGGGGACCATCAGGACGCCACCCGAGTCGACCTTGGTTCCATCGACCAGCGTATCGAGCGCGAGCCGGCAGATCCCGCGCAGCGTCGTCTCGTTGGCTAACTCGAAAGCGAGGCGACAGAGCCTCGTTGCCGCCAAGCCAACTTTGGGAATCTGCTCCCCGAGTTCCACCTCCTCTGCCTGCAGAAACTTGGTCTTCTGCCGGCGATGCGTGATCGTTGTCGGCTCCGTTGCAAGCGAAGTGATCGTGGGCTGCTCGTCATCGAGCTCTAAACCGGGGCTGGTCTCGGGACCGCGCGGGACCAGCTTCTTATCGTAGGCCGAGGAGAGATCGTTGACGAAAACTAACTGGGTCTTGGCGATCCAGATGACATCGCCCGGCTTCAGGGCGCGGTCACCCACCACACGGTCTTCACCGACTGCCGTCCCGTTGCGGCTGCTGAGATCGCGGATGGTCCAGCCCTGCTCCGTCTGAAAGAGTTCAGCATGCTGGCGACTGGCCTGCTCCTCCCGAATCACAATCTGATTGGTGGGAGCCCTGCCGATGGTAACGGTTCTGCCGGGAATCAGGCGGAATCGTATAATGTGAGGGCAAGAAGACGCCTCTGTCCCGCGGGTAAGCCGCTCCAGGACAGAATCGCCGTCCGGAAATCGGGGCGGGGTCTGTTTTTCTTGCAATTTCAGGGGTTTCGAACTAACCTGAATTGTGTTTCTGGACCGGGATCTCATTCTAACGATGAAACCCCGCCGGTGACCAGCGTCAAAGACGCATTTGGCAGACAGCTTCGCCTCACTAAGCAGGCGAAGTTGATTCCGGTCGGTGGTGCAGATAAACCAAAGTTGGGGCAAGGCTTTTTCCTGAGGAGTTTCCACATGTTGGCTCGTTCGAGCTGGTTGCTGACTAAACTGACCGCGCTCTGCATTGCTATCGGAGTGGTCGCCTTGGGAAGCACCCGGGCTGAGGCTCAGTTTATTTTTCCCCGCACCATTGGTGGCGTGCAGGTCAACGCCGACGGCGTCCTGACCGGAGAAATGGCTCGCCTGCCACAAGACATCAAACTGCAGTTGTCGACCGGCCTGAAGGCGGTGGATCAGGACATTCAAACTGCTGGCCTGAGAATGGTCTCTTTAAAAGGCTTGAACAAGGCCCTGCAGACCGCTCTCGACAATGGAACGACAGTGCCCGCTGATGTTCAGTACCTCGCAGGCTTGCAGCGGATTGAGTACATCATTTGCCGCCCCGAAGACAACGACATCCTCTTGGCGGGTCCCGCCGAAGGCTGGAAAGTCAGCGAATCCGGTAACGTCGTCGGTGTGAAGTCCGGCGCCCCGGTTCTGAAGCTCGAAGACCTCCTCGTGGCCCTTCGCTCAGCCAACGCAGCTCGTGAAGGCCAAGGAATCTCCGTTTCGATTGACCCGACGGAAGAAGGCGTCCAGCGTTACGGCCAATTTGTTTCCAAGCTGACCGGCTTCAATCCGGGTCTCGCCAAGGAAGTCGAATCAGTGATGGGCGAACAACGAATCAGCCTGACTGGCGTCCCGACCGACAGCCGCTACGCTCAAATCCTCGTGGCAGCCGACTACAAGATGAAGCGGCTTTCGATGGGCCTCGAACCCGCTCCAATCCGAAACTTCCCCAGCATCCTGGAAATGGCTCAACGCAAAGACACTTCGAGTCTTGGACAAATGGCTCCGCGTTTCTGGATGGAATGCCATTATGATCCAATCGCTCGCAGCGAAGACGGCAACGTTTGGCAAATTCGCGGCCAGGGCGTGAAGACCCTGACCGAAGAACAAACCGTGAACCGTGAGGGTGGCTTCGAAAAGTCCGAGAAGTCCAACAAGATGGCCGAACAGTGGGCCAAGAACATGACCGAGCGATTTGAAGAACTGAGCGCGGCCGAACCGGTGTTCCGCGAACTGCGGAACGTGATGGACCTGAGCGTCGTCGCCGCCTTGATCGCGAAGGAAGGCTTGTTGGAGAAGGCTAATCTGTCGCTGGCGAATCTGGATGGCAGCAACACCAAGGTCTCCACTCCCGCTTGGGAAACTCCCAAGCTGGTCCCGACCTCTTGCAGCTTTGTCCAGACCAGCAAGAGCTGGATCATCACCGCCAGTGGCGGGATTCAAGTCGACTCCTGGGCCGTAGCCAGCCGCTCCGAAGTCGTTGCCAGCCTGACTGCTCCTTCGACAACTCCGACTGCCGCTCGCTGGTGGTGGAACGTCAACTGACTCGCGTTAGCTTGACGCAGGATCTACTCGGCCTCGAGTTTCGCCGGCCGAGTTGAGCTGGCGGCAAGCCGACTTTCCAAGTTCATCAATCTGCAAACCGCCAACGTTTTACGGGGGCGGTTTTTTTATTGCCCGCCGGCCGAACGGCCGTCGCGCACGAATCCGGCTTGAGCGATTGCCAAGTCCAGGGAGTACTCCGCCCGAGTCGGCTCAGCAGGGGTGCCCAGCAGGAAACGCCTGGGAGACGCGGGCGGCGCTCGCTTCATTCCTCTCGGCCCCGTGGGGTCGGGCCCGATGCTCTGGAGTTCATCTTTTGGAAATCGCCATCTTGGCAATCGCATCACGAGCGCCGAACCGATAGAGGCGACGCTGCCGAGGGAGGGGCCGACTAATCCTCGAGGATCTTTTCCACAACGCGTAATGGGCCAGTGCTCGCTGGTTCCAGACTTCGGCCAGAGAATCATTTTCGGTCAGCGTCAGCCGAGCCAACTCCAAGGCTTGCTCGTGCAAGCCCCGCGTGTTCAGTCGGGCCAGCCGTCGCGCCATTAATTGCTCGTGCTGCAGGCCTTGCCGATACCAGAGTTGCCGCAAGCCGTGGTCGGCCAACATCCGCACCGCGCGGTCGTTATCGTGCAACGCGCGTCCCAAAGACTCGATTGCCGAGTAGTCTCCAAGAAAGCCCACGGCAAGGGCAGCCGCACGCCGGGTTGTCCGCGACCCTTTCGCAACCAACTCCGAAAGCGTCTCCAAAGAATAATAACGGCTGACACGATCGACAAAATCGGCAGAACGCTCCGAGCGGAGGAAGTCCTGATAGAATCGGTCCAGCAGCGTCGGTTGCTGTGGCTGCTGGGACATGTCAAAACTCTCCACTGGAAAAAGCGGCAAGACCGGAACCTGCCAACACCAGCCCCTTCGGGGCGACCGACCAAAGAGTCGATCCAACGGCGCGAAACAGCGTACCGCTTAGACTTGAATCTAATTTCCGCGATTCTAAAACTCAATGAGCAGGCACACGTTTTCGGCTCAGTCAAATGAATCTCGCCCGGCAAATGGGCAAGCTCCGTAAGTAGTAGCGATTGCAACGACCAGGAAACCCGCTGATGCCAGCATTCCAAGCAACTTGGACCACGCTCCTGCTGCTCTTTCTGCAGGATTCCACCGAGTGGGCCACCGGCAAGACTTTTGAATCTGCCGCCCGCCGCAGTTCCGTTTCGGTTTTCTGGGAACAGGCCCCACTTCGCCCACAACTTCAGGCTTTGTCGCGCAACCAGCGAGTCGCCATCCTGCTCGACCGACGAGTCGATCCCACACAAAAAATTGACTGGCGGAGCCGCGATCTCAATCTCGAACAGTTTCTTTGGGAGCTTGGCGCCGACCAAACCCTCGGCGTGACTCAGGTCGGTGACCTGTTCTACTTTGGTCCCCGCGAAACCGCCTTGGCCCTTGCCGAACAGAACAGGCTTTGGACTCAACGCGTGCAAGACGCGACGCTCTCCCCGGAGTTGCGCCACCGACTCAATCAAACCATTCGCTGGAAAAGTCCAAACCCGTTTGAACCAGTCACCTGGCTGTCGAAAGACCTCGCCTCAGCCAACTTGGAGTTACTCAACCCGGAGCATCTTCCCTTCGACTTGTGGGGGCCGATCGACTGGCCAAGCATGCCGCGCTACCAAGCCTATCTGCTGCTGCTCGCCGGCTTTGGCCAAGGCCTCGATGTGGAGGGGGATTCACTGCGACTGGCCCCTTTGCAGCTTCCCCCTGAGCTGACTTGCTCGTGCTCCCTCGAGGGACTCGATCGCTCCGCCGTCGATCAGCTCGCCGGAAAATTTCCCGAACTCGAACTTGAATTCTCAGGCAAGCTCTTGTCCGCCACAGGCAAGCCGCCACTGCTGAGTGAATTACAGCGGCAAATCGCCTTGCTACGAAGTACCGACAAGGAGGCGGGAGGAACTCAAGTCTTCACGTTGAAGACCAATGCGGCTCGAGGCAGCATCCTCGCCACGATCGCCCAGCAACTGGGAGTCAAACTCAATTTCGCCGAAGAGATCCGCCCGCTCCTGAATGAGCGGATTGAGCTCGATGTTCAGCGTGTCAGCCTCGAAGAGTTGCTCGCTGAAACGCTGCGGGGAACCGAGCTTCAGGGAGAACTGATTGATGGCCTGTTGAAATTAAAAGCCAAACAAGAGCGTTGACAGCTCCGACTGCTGCAGCCAAGGCCGAGGACAGCAGCTCCGATTGCCGCTGATTCCCGAGGCCGCATCCCGAAACCGGAACTAATGGGATGCGGTTCCTGCTGTGACCAGATTCGCCCTTTAACCCTGCCAGAGTATTCCATGTTCGACCGTATGGCTGCCGAAATCCTGCTCTCGCGCTGTCGCGGCGATGAAGTCTGGTCTCTGGAACATGCAAAAAAAATGGGAGTGCCGGACCATTGGCTGGATGAATTACAGGATTGCTTCGAGTCAGGCTTCGACCATGACCGCAATACGCTTTACACCGATCGGGGCCAGGTCAATCAGTATCATGGCGTCCGCGATCTGGATGTCGCCTATCGGGCAGCGGAATTTCTCGGGATCCCCACGGCCGAGATCCGCCGCCAGCCCCTCTCGCGCCACGGCCAAGTCGCCGCCTTGCAGGCTGAGGCAGATGAGCTCTAATCCGGCGCTTCAACCGCTGGAGTCAGCGCTGGACCGGAGAGCGGGCCATGCCGGAGGAAAATTTCCATTCCTGGCGACTGCAATGGGCAGTGAGATTGCACGGCTAACCGTGCGAACAACAACTGACTGCCATCAATAGCTATTGGCGTCTCGGCCAGCACCTTGGATGATCGCCGCCGAAGCGCTGGTCCCCAGGCGAGTGGCGCCCAGCTGCTGAAACGCTGCGGCTTGGGCAAAGTCCCTGACACCTCCCGAGGCTTTGACGCCAACTCGCTCCGAGCAACTCTTTCGCATCAAGGCGATATCATGCTCCGTCGCACCATGATAGTTGTAATCACCCGAAGGCTGTTTCACGAAACCAAAACCGGTTGAAGTCTTCACGTAATCGGCTCCACTGGCCTCGCACAACTCGCAAAGCTTGCGTTTGTCTTCATCCCGCGTGACGTAATCAGTCTCGAAAATCACTTTGACCAGTGCTCCACGGCGATGAGCCACCGCGACCACCGCGTCCAACTCTTGACGGATGTAATCCCAATCCCCCTGCAGCACCTTGCCGATGTTGACGACCATGTCCAACTCGACAGCGCCGGCCTGCAAGGCCCACTCTGCCTCGGCGACCTTGATCGCGGTGGGATTGCTGCCGTGTGGAAATCCGATCACAGTTCCCACCAGGGTCGGAGAACCGGCCAGCACCTCCACCGCCAAGGGGACTGCATAGGGCTTGACGCAGACGCTTTTGACACCCAAACGCGCGGCTAATTCACACCCCTCGCGCAGCTCCTTGTCGGTCATGGTCGGGTGAAGGAGAGCATGGTCGATCAATTGGGCGATCGCTTGAGGGGTAGTCATCGACAAACACTCGCTTTCTTTTCTTTTTTTGGAGACCGACAACCGCTGAAATCGGGCTGAGACCTGCCGGCAGGGATCAGGTCCCGTCGCCGCGCCCCTCGAAGACTTCCGTCGGCCGCAGTTGAGGCTTCCCCGCCGCCTCGTTCGCAGCCGAATCAGGCGCCTCCTCGGTCTTGCCCCTGCGACCGGTGACCTCCGCGACCGGGCCGCCGGCAGACTCGGCCGCAGCTGAGTTGCGAACGCTATCATCAACTGAGGCATCGCCCCGCGCCAAGCGGCGACCCGTTTGCCGCAGCATGCGGGCAGCGAGCAACCACATCCCGATCGCCACGGTGAGCGCAATGGCCGCGGCAGCCAAGCCGAGATTTAAAAGCTTGCTCCCCAGTTCGTGGGACGGACGAACAATCTCGTCGTAGTCCTCGAAGACGACTACTGCCAAACCGGACTTCCGTCGCGCATGATCGGCATGCAGCTCCAGGTCCGAGAATTCAACATCGGCCCTGCCGGTCACATATCGCCCGCCATATTTTTCGCCGAAAGCGGATTTTCCCAGCGGATCCTGCGCGGGTAACTGCTCCAACAGCCGTTCCGAGATCCGGCAGTCATTCAGTTCGGATGGGACCGTCTCTCCTCGTTGTTGGTAAGCGTCAAACAAAGGATGCTCGAGGACCAATCCCTGATTGCGCCCCGGTCGCTGGTCATACATGATCGCGTATTGACTGGGAGTGGCAGTGAATTCGACAAAGTCCCCCATTTCAACCGTCAGTCCCACCACCCCGACACATTGCTTGTCCCCCTCGGCATCCACGAAGACAGGCGCCGAAAAGGCAATTTTCCAGGTATTGCTCGCCTCGCTCAGGAAGGTGGCCGAAAGATGCGAGAGCATGATGTGCTGGCGGTTGCGTGGATCGGGCGCGACCGGATATTTGACGGTTCCGTCTGCCTGCTTCTCGATGAGGTCGTCGTACAGTCCCGTAAAGTAACTTCGATAACTGTAGTTTCTGCCGAGCGTTTTCTGTTGCTCCAGCGGACCGGACCCCTCAAACGCTCCCGCCAGCTGATTGCCGTAAGTGTCATACACCCACCAACTGGAGACTTGCTGCAAGTTCTTCGCCGCCTTGAGTTTTCGCAACTTGTTATCGAGCGGCACCCGCGCGGGGTGCTGGAGAAAGCGTTGTCGCACCGGAATCAGTTCCGCCAGACGGTTGCGGTTCGGATCGGCCAACTGCAGCCGCAAGTCGGCAAAATCCCGGTCGTTAATCGCCGCCTTGAGGTCCATCTGAAAGGCGACGTCACCCGCGAGTTCCGTCACGGCACGGAAATATTCATCCATTTGCTCGGCAGCACTGCGAGCCGCCAACTGCGCCGCAAAGTGATTACTTTGAGCTGCCTTGACCGTGATGGCCGTGTCGCTGTCACCTACCGCCCGGTTGTAAGCTGACCAACCCGTCAGGCCCACGACTCCCAACAGCAAGAGCGGACCAATCAGCCCGAGCAGCAACAGCGGGCGCCGCGAGATCCACTCCTGACGCTGCCGCAGGGCGAACAGCACGCTCTGGATGTTCGGAAAACGTTTCCGCGGATCGACCGCAATGCAGCGATCAATAATGTCAGCCAACTGCTTGTCGACGCCCGGCACTTTGCGGTGCCGCTGCGGAGGACGCGAGCGAACAATCCCATTCCGATAGGTATCGAGCCGATGCTGCAAGTCACTCGTCGACTCCATCAGGCCGCTGAGCGTTTCCTCGTGATACGGCGGCCGCCCGGTGAGCATCACAAACAGCAATGCGCCCAACGCATAAACATCCCAGCGCGCGTCGGGGACCGCCCGCAGGTCCGCTTGCTCCGGCGCCATGTAGTACAGCGTCCCCAGTGAAGGGACTGCCTCGTCCGACAAACGGGCCTGACCAAAATCAGCCAGCCGGGGCTTGTGGTCGTCATCCAGCAACACATTGCCGGGCTTGAGGTCGCAATGCAGAATCCCTTTGCCGTGCAGGTTCAACAGACCGGTTGCCACATCTTGAAAGATTTCGACGGCCTCCGGGACCGGCAACGTCTTCTCGCGGCGCAACCGATCCTCGAGCGAACCGCGATCGATGTAGTCCATCACGTAAAAAGGCGGATCCGCTTCCCAGCCGACATCGAGCAGTTGGACCACGTGCCGATCCGCCGCCAGCGCTGCGAGTTTCTGAACTTCCCGCGCCAAGGCGTTCACATCACCGACCGAGCGGCGATTGTAGAACTTAATCGCCACTTTGCGTCCGGTCGTCTCATCGATCGCCAACCAAACCTGCTCGAGGCTCTTCAGCCGCGCATCCTGCAGTTGCTCACTGGATTGATGTTCCGTCCGCTCAATCGTCATTGCTTACCCTCGGCCAGGGAAGCATTGGCGAGGCCGTCCCAAACCGTCTGACAAATTGATCCTGCCCGAATTCACCCACGCCAATCGAGTCCGTTTGGCCTCGCTTCCCTCGCGTTGCCCAGCCCGTCGAAAGGCTGACGCGATTCCCATTCATCATACCGCAATTGCCCGCTGGCCGAATCACCAGTTTTTCAGCCGGCACCAACCGGGAATTTCAAACTTGGTCAGGATTTCAATCCGAAGCGTGACTCAGCCGCCCGGAATCAAACCAGCCCCTCGCGGTTCGCTCTCCGCGTCAGTTCCGGCCACTTCGCACGACGGTTTCCATTACTTCTGCTCATCAATTACGATGAGACTCCCTGATCCCCGCCGCCGGAACCAATTGTTCGCCTACCCAGCCATTTGAGAAAGAGGCCCCACTTGCCTGCCGCCATTGAAGCTGTCGTCTTTGACATGGACGGACTGATGTTCAATACGGAAGACCTGTACGATTTGGTCTGCGATGAAATTCTGCAACGCCGTGGCCAGCGATTCTCTCTCGAACTCAAACTCCAGATGATGGGGCGGGCAGCGGAAGAAGCTTGGAACATTCTTCGAGCCCAATGCAATATCGCCGATCCCTGGCGGTTTCTGCAGACCGAGGCGGACCGGATCTTTGAGTCCCTTTTGCCTCAGCGAATCGAGAAATTGGCCGGCCTGGATGAGGTTCTCGACTCCATCGAACGCCGCGATTTGCCGAAAGCCGTCGCCACCAGCAGCCGCCGGGCTTTTGCCGAACGGGCCCTGGGACATTTTGACCTGCTCAAAAGGTTTGAGTTCGTTCTCACCGGCGAGGATGTCGCTCGAGCCAAACCGCACCCGGAAATCTACTGGCGGACCGCAGCCAAACTCGGCACAAGCTGCCCGAAAATGCTCGTTTTTGAGGATAGCTTCAACGGAACCAAAGCCGCGGCGGAGTCCGGCGCGATCACCGTCGCAG
>JAJTFE010000297.1 GCA_021298375.1 Blastopirellula sp.
TGGTACGAAGAGGACACGATCCTCGGCGACTATCTCCGGGCGCTGGGGCGATATCAGGGCGATGAGTCGATTGGTTTGGCGTTGCACGACTACTTGCCGCGGTCGGTCCAGCCAGATGCGGTTGCCGAGGTCTTGCGATTGCAAGGCGAGGAGCGGACCCGCGTCTTGAGTGCGGCCGGTTTAATGGGTGTGGAGTATCTGACTGCGAACCGCGATGTGGCTTAAGTTGCAACCGCGGTGGTGGGGCGAACAGGGACGTGAGGCCGGGCTCGTGACAGCTGGCGGCAAACAGGAGGACAGGCAGTGAGAATCAGCGACCTGCAAGTGGATGGATTTGGTGTCTGGAAAGGTCTGGAGGTCGACCAGCTCGGCCCTGACATGACGGTCTTTTATGGCCAGAACGAGGCCGGCAAGACCACTTTGATGCAGTTTGTCCGCAGCATGCTGTTCGGATTTGCCGAGGAGCGTTTGGACAAGTACACCCCGCCCGTATACGGTGGCTTGGCGGGTGGCAGCCTGTTCGTCAAGGCGCCCCAGGGACGCTTTGAGATTCAGCGCCACGTTGACCCGAATCGTCCGGCAGACATTCAGGGTGACCTGACGTTGATTGATACTGACGAAGGCGACGTGCACGGCAACAGCCAGATGGTCCAGTTGCTCTCCCAAATCGACGAATCCATTTTCAATAATGTCTTTTCGGTTGGCTTGCGTGAAATTCAGGAGTTGGGTGCGCTCAACAACACCCAGGCGGCGGAGCATCTTTACCGGCTGACGAGCGGGCTTGATCGCGTTTCGCTGGTCGATGTCATGCGCGACTTGAATCGGCGGCGCGAGGCGATTTGGTCCGATGACGAGGAAGAAGATTCGCGGCTGGTGAAATTGAACGCCCGCCGAACTGCCTTGAGAAAGGAAATCGACGAGCACCGCGCCAAGACCAAGCGCTGGGTGCGGGTTGCGGCCCAGGCCAAGGATGCGAACCGCCGGCTGGAGGAGATCCAGCTTGAGACCAAGCGGCTGGAGCGCGAGAGCAAGCTGGTCGATGTGGCGATGCAAGTCGCGGACCGGTGGAACTCGCGCAACGTTTTGACCCAGCAAATTGAAGGCTTCGGCAAGTTGCCGGCTCCCGAGGAAGTGGAGGTCCGCCGGCTGGATGAGTTGAATGAGCGGATTGCGAAGCAGAAGGAAAAAATTGAGCAAACCACCCAGCAGCGCTCCAAGCTGGGGCGGGACGCCGCGGCCTTGCCTTTGGACCGCCATGTCTGGCGCAATCGCAGCCGGATCGAGGCCCTCGCCGCGCATTCACCCTGGCTGGAGTCCCTGCAGCGGCAGTCGGCTCAGTTGCGTGGCGAAATCGAAAAAATCGAAGGCAATCTGAACGGCGAAGTCAGCGGACTGGGCGTTCAGCTCAAGCTGAAGAACAAGGATATTCAGGAGCTGGGAACGCGGCGGCTGCAAGCGTTGCGGAGTGTCGCCCGGCAGTTGTCCGAACAGAACCGCCTGCTCAGCCGCTTGAAGGATGAGGCCGACAAGGCCAAGTTTGAGGTCGGCCAGCAGGAGCAGGTGCTGGGAGAAACGATTTCGGAACAAACCGGGAGCATTCCCGAATCGCTGGACGAAACCAGCCGGCATGTGAATCGACTGCGACGGCGAATCGAGCTGGAAGAGAAAATCCAGAAGCTGACCAGCAATCAGAAGGAACTGGAGCGCGAGGTCGACAATGTCGTGGCCGAGCAGGTTCTGCCAGTCAATAAGTTGACGGTGATTGGGATCGTGTTTGTCACCGGCATCATCATGGCTGGCTTCGGCCTCGTCTCTTCGCTCTGGCATGACAAGTTCTGGCCGAACTCGCAGTTGCTGGGACGCGCCAGCGGGGTGTCCAGCGACGTCGGCTTCTTGCTGATGATTCTCGGCACGGTGTTTGGATTCGTCTCGCTCGGGCTGAAGTACCACTGGGAGCGTCTGGCCAAGGAAGACATGGACGATTTCCGGCATCAGATGGATCTCGTCCGGCAGCAAATCAAGCGCTCGCGAAGTGAACGCGACGAAATTGATCGGTTGTTGCCGCAGGGGATCGCCCAGCACGAACTGGAATTGCAGGACTCGGAATCCAAGCTGCAGCGTTTGGAAAGCCTGGTCCCGATGGAGAATCGGGCGCGTGCCGCCCGCATGAGGCTGGAGGATATCCGCCGCCAAATCAACACCCAGGAACGCGAAGTGGAAGCCTGGGAAAAGAAATGGCAATCGAGCTTGCGCGGGGTTGGACTGCCTGAGTCACTGACTCCTTCGCAGGTCAAGGAATTGAGTCAGCGGACCGGCAAACTGAGTGGCGTGAACTCGCGACTCGAGACGCTCAAGGCCGAAGCGGTCGAGCGGGAGCGGGAATTGCACCTGCTGGGTGCGCGAGTCACAGAGCTTTTGCAGGATTGCTCACCCGACGTCGCCGAGAAGGATCCGCTCAAGGGGCTCAATCGCCTCTCGGGCCGACTGGCCGAGCAGCGGCAACTGGTTGCCCAGCGTAAAGAGCTAATGGCCAATTATCGGCAACTGCGCAGTGCCCTTCACAAGGCGCGGCGCGATCACGACCGGTTGCTGACCCTCAAGCAGAAATTGCTGACCGGTGTCGGCGTGGAGACCGAGTCGGAGTATCGCGAGGTGAGCGTCAAGCATGTGCAGCGGGAAAAGCTGATGGAGAAACGTCGGCAGATTTCCGAGCAGATCGCCGCGGCCCTCGGCAACCAGGTAAAAGAGGCGGACGTCGCTCCCCTCCTCAGTGCCTATGGTCAGGCGGGCTTGGAAAAGCATTGGGAGGGGCTGCAGGCCGAGATCGAGCAGTTGAAGGGGGAACTCGCCAAGCTGCTCCAATTGCGCGGTGAATACCTGCAAGAGATTAAAACCTTGAGCGAAGATCCGCGACTGGATCAGGCGCAGTTGGAACTCAACTCAATCGAGGCCGAAATCGCGGACTGCCAGCGGCAATGGCAGGTGCTGGCGACCGGGACTCAGATGCTGGAGGCCATTCGCGAGAATTATGAGGCCAAGCGCCAGCCCGAGACGCTCAAGGAAGCTTCGGGTTATCTCAAGGAACTGACGGAAGGTCACTACGTGCGGATCTGGACGCGGTTGATCGGTGAGCAATTGCTGGTCGACAACGAGCAGGGAGAGACACTGAGCGTGGACAAGTTGAGCCGCGGAACCCGCGAAGCGGTCTATCTCAGCCTGCGTTTGGCTCTGGTGAACGCCTATGCCCGCCGCGGAGCTGTCCTGCCCCTGGTCCTGGATGATGTGTTGGTCAACTTCGATGCCCAGCGGGCCCGAAGCGCGGCCAAGCTGCTGGTGAAATTCGCCCGCAATGGCTATCAGATCCTGATGTTCACCTGCCACGATCACATGCGTGACCTGTTCCATTCGCTGCAGGCCGATGTGCGGGTGTTGCCGCATCACAAAGAAGTGGTCGAGCGCCAGGCCAAGCCGGTGCGCTACAATCCGGCTGGGGCAGTGGCGACCAATCTCGAACACCAGCTCGCGGTCGCCACCACGGTCTCCCGGCGAACGGCCTAGGATTGCCGGGGCCTCACTCAGACCCGCTTCGGACTGGTCGACTTAACTGGGTGGACGGAGATCGGCCGGATTGTACGGCCGACAATGGCGGTCCGTGGTGCTGGTCGTCAGGATCGCTGCGAGTCAAGCTCTCGGTTTGGAGTTGGCTTTGGCCAAAGGCTGTCGTCAGTTGCGCAGGTTTAAAGCTTGACGACGACTCGTCCAGCGATTTCTCCACGCAGGATACGAGCGATTTCTTCGGTCAGTCCATCGAGGGGAACGACGTAGGAGATTTTCTCGATATCCTGCAGTCTCCAGTCTCCGGCGAGGCGTTGCCAGAGTTCAGCGCGGTAGGCCGGAGTGATTCCGGCCGTATCAACGCCTTGGAGGGTGACTCCGCGGAGGATAAACGGGTAGACGGTCAGCGGCAGGTCAGCTCCTCCGACCAGCCCGCAAGCGGTTACGCAGCCGAAGGGTTGGGTCGCGCGGAGAATGGTGGCCAAAGTGTTGCCCCCGACGGTGTCGACGGCGCCGGCCCAGCGGGCCGAGAGCAGTGGTCGTTGCGTGCGGTCATCGAGATCGCCGCGGGTGAGAACTTCCCTGGCGCCGTGTTGCTTCAGCCAATCGACGAGGTGGGCCTTGCCGGTGGAGGCGACGACTTGATAGCCGAGTCGAGCCAGCAGTTTGACTGCGTAAATGCCAACGCCGCCCGTGGCCCCGGAGACCACAATCTGGCCGGAGTTGGGAGTAATTTGGTGGCGCAGCAATTCATCCACGCATTGAGCTGCGGTGAAGCCCCCGGTACCGATGCTCATCGCCTCCAGAAGGCTCAGGCCGCGAGGCAGCTTGAAGACCAATTCTTCAGGCACGACCGCGTACTCTGCATAGCCGCCATCGCGTTCCGTGCCGAACTGCGCGTGGAAGATGAGCACTTCATCGCCCGGCTGGAAGCGGGTTGAATGGCCGCCAGCAATCGTCCCGGCGGCATCGATGCCGGGGACCAGTGGCAAGCGGCGAGCGACACCAGGATGCCCGGTCGCAGCGAGTGCGTCCTTGTAGTTGAGCGAAGAAAAAGCAATCCGCACGACGAGTTCGCCCGGAGCCGGTTCGCCCAGCGTACGCTCGGCAATGGCTGCAGTGACATTGCCTTGCGGGTCTTTTTCGGCAACGAGGCAGCGGTATTTCAGGTTTGGGAGGGAATTCATGGGGGCGAATTTGAGTTAGAATCAAGGGGAACAGCGCGAGAATTCAAGGCGAATCCTGCTTGGTTTTACGGGATTTCAGTCTGATTGGGGAGTCTTGGGCCGGGACTTGAAAGGAAAATAGAATCAAGAATGGGCCCGATGAGACGAATGCATTTGAGTCACACGAGCATGAGCGAACAGGTCGAGTCGGCTGGGGTGAGAAGGCCCTCGAGCGGAATGAAGTAATGGACGGGAAGTTGTCGCAAACCGAATCGTTGCGCCTGGAGTCGGGTGAGGTGAAAGCCCCGCCTGCAGGATTGCCAGCCACCGATGGATCCCGGACGGTTTCGTATCTTTGCGTTTGCGGAGCGGAATTGCAGCTGGACCAGCAAGTCGGCGGTCGCTGTGAAAGCTGTGGCAAGGGGATCAGTCAGCGGCAGTTGTCTCGTGAGTTGTCGTTTACGGTCGCGCTGCCAACGAGTGTCGTCGACCTGAAGAATCAGGCTGGTGTCGTTGACGAACGCGGCTCCGGAGAAGGCGGGGCGGGGGACTTGGATGCAACGCTTGCCACCGGCGGGGTAACGCCTGGCGACGGCCGACGTTCGGCCGGCGCTTTTACGGGGAAGCGTTTGGGGCACTTTGAGTTGCTGCATCAACTGGGGCAGGGGGGCATGGGCCAGGTGTACCGCGCTCTCGACACTTCCTTGCAGCGTTACGTTGCCGTCAAGGTTTTGCGGCAAGCGAGCGAGGGCAGCGAGGGAAGTGTGGCTCATGGTTTTGTGGACAAGCTGTTACACGAGGCGGTGGCTCAAGCGCGGGTGAACCACCCCAATGTCGTGTCGATTTATTACGTCGGTCGCGAAGTGGGCGATCCTTTTCTGGCCATGGAACTGGTGCCCGGTGAGACGGTGGAGACTCGCTTGCGTGGCGGCTCGCTGGAGTTCGCCGAGATCATCCGCATCGCTTTGCAGATAACGGATGCCCTTCGCGTTTCTTACGAGTTGGACATTATCCACGGCGATATCAAGCCCTCTAATATTCTGTTGCAATCGGGCGGAACGGCCAAGTTATCCGACTTTGGCATGGCTCAGCGCGTTTCGTCCTCCGGACAGGGAGCTTTTGGGGGGACGCCAAATTACCTCGCTCCGGAGTTGCTTGCCGGACAGCGACCAAGTCTGCAAAGCGACCTCTACGCCTTGGGGGTGACGCTCTATGAAATGACGTTCGCCCATTTGCCGGTCGAGTTGACTGGCAGTTCGATCCGGGAATGGGCAGAATCGCATGAGCGACGTTTAATCGAATTTCCGAGTCCCTGGCCCGAGCATTTGCCCTCTGGTTGGAAAACCACCCTGCAGCGCCTGCTCGCCAAGGACCCGGCTGACCGATATTCCAGTTATGAAGAGCTGTTGGCGGCCCTCTATCGCCTCTCGCCTGTGCAGGCATTGCCAGCCAAGCCGTTGCCGCGGCTCTTCGCCGCCGCGATCGACTACTTCGCAGTCGGGCTCGTTTTTGTCGCCGTCACGCTGCTTGCCTGGTTTTTGGAGCGGTGGCTGTTCAGTTGGCTGGAGATTGGCGGTCCGAGCATGTTCTCGCGACTGAACCGGGACTTGCCCTGGTACCTCGAAGTGGCAAAGTTCTCGGCGAATCTGGCGGTCGGCCTCTCGGGATTTTCGGCGATCGGCCTGTATTCGCTCTGGGTAGCGTTTTGGCGTCAATCGCTGGGCCGGGCGATGTTGCACGTGCGGGTTTACAACAAGTATGGCTTGCCTCCCACGGCTCGCTTGTTGCTGGCCCGCGAGTCGCTGCGGATGCTCATCTTTTGGGCGCTGCCTCTGGTTTTGTTCGCGCAAGTCAGTCAGTGGTGGGCCACTCCCGTGACGGCCATACTCTTGTGCGCCGCCGGTTTGTTTTGGCTGGTCGATTTGGGGTGGATGGTCTTTTCTCGCGATGGCCAAGCCCTGCACGATCGAGTGATGGAGACTTCCGTGGTGCTTGATACGGGCGGTTCGTAATTGCCCGCTGACACCCGGGCTGGTCCATACGGTAACCCTCAGCGGCATTGCAAACGGGACAGTTGTCTGCAGCCCTCTCCGGCAGGCTGGCGGAATG
>JAJTFE010000022.1 GCA_021298375.1 Blastopirellula sp.
CTGTCAGGCGAAGGCGCCTGGATTGGACGCAGCTGGATTGGACGCAGCTGGATTGGACGCAGCTGGATTGGACGCAGCTGGATCGGACGCAGCGACGACAGCTGGTTTCTTTACCTACCGCAGTTCCCCAACCGTGGGACTTTGCACAGCGTCCCTTTTCTCGAGGGTCCCTTTTCTCGAGGGCCCCTTTTCTCGAGGGCCCCTTTTCGAGCGGCCTCTCGTCGCTTTAGCGATCCTCTTTCGGCTGCCAGTCAGGATCCGCCTCATAGAACATCACGTGCTGCCAGGGGAGCTCCTCGAACTCCGCTGCGAGTTTGAATCCGTTGGCGGCCAACTCGCGGTTGACTTGTCGCTTGGTCATTTTGTGCTCCGGTTTGATCGGAACGTCATCGTCTTCCGCTCGAAATTCGACCAGGACGATTCGCCCGTTGGGCTTGAGGCTTTTTCGCAGCGCGGCAAGCATTTGCTCTGGAAATCCGAACTCGTGATAAACATCGACGAGAATCGCGAGGTCGACGGTTTGCTCCGGTAAATAGGGGTCATCCACGGAACCGAGGATGGGTGTGATGTTGCGAATCCCTTCCAGCTCCATGCGTTCGCGCAGCAAAAACAGCATCTCGGGCTGGATGTCGACTGCCAGAACCCGACCCCGAGGGCCGAGCAGTTTGGCGATTGGCAGTGCATAAAAGCCATTCCCACAACCCATATCGCAGACGGTCATTCCCGTTTTGAGCCCGAGGTTATCCAGCAGCAACGAGCAACGCTCCTCCCGTTCCCGCTCGTTGCGAATCAGCCATTCGGCGCCCGCATAATGCATGGTCATCGCGATTTCGCGCCCCATATATTCCGTCAGCGGTCGCGACTTCTTCGCTTTCCGCGGACGGGCATCGTCCTGGGCAAATCCCGGTGTCGCCAAAACGAAGAGCACTAAACCAAGGAGCAGGCAATTCGCAAACGGTTGAGCGCGCATGAAAACCCAAGGGGCTGAAAGGGGGACTGAAAGGGTTGGCGGAATCGTAGCTGGACTCAAATTCTATCAGGTTCTCCACGGCTTCCGCAGGCGTGGGGGCCAGTTGTCATCGGGTCCAGTTGTCATCGGGTCCAATTGTCAAATCTCAATGGCGATCGAGGTACAGCATGACTACTGCGATATCGGCAGGTGTGATACCGCTGATTCGCTGGGCTTGGTCGAGTGTCGCCGGGCGGAATCGGGAAAGTTCTTCCCGAGCCTCGATCCGGAGTTGCTGCAGACCGGAAAAGTCAAAGTTGTCGGGAATCCGTTTCTGTGCCAAACGACGCTGGCGGTCAATTTGCACTTGCTGCCGGGCGACATAGCCCGAGTACTTCACATCAAATGTCACTTGAGTCGCGACCTCCGGGGAAACCGAGCCGAGTTCGGGAGCCAAAGCGACCAACTCGGGCCATTCCACCTCGGGCCGGCGCAGGTGCTTTTCCAAAGTTGTTCCGCCTTCCAGTCGCCGCGTCAGCAGCACCTGTTCCACGGCCGCAATCTGTTCTTCCTTGAGAACCAGCCGCGAGTATCGTTCCGGCTCGACCAAGCCATACGCTTGGCCCAACCGGGTCAGTCGCCGATCGGCGTTGTCCTGTCGCAGGAGCAGTCGGTACTCGGCGCGACTGGTGAACAGCCGATAGGGCTCGTCGACGCTGGTGGTCGTGAGGTCGTCAATCAGCACGCCGAGGTAGGCTTGGTCGCGGTCGATCACCAGTTCCCGGCCTTGCTGGGCCAGGGCAGCATTAGCGCCGGCGATCAGGCCTTGACCAGCGGCCTCTTCATAACCGGTGGTGCCGTTAATCTGGCCGGCAAAGAATAGTCCGGAGACTTGCTTGGTCTCGAGGGTCGGCCGCAATTGATCGGGTGGGCAGAAATCGTACTCGACAGCGTACCCGTAGCGCATGATCTGGGCCCGTTCCAAACCGGGGATCATCCGCATGATGGCGTCCTGAACGTCTCGCGGCAGGCTGGTCGAGATACCGTTGACGTAAATCTCGTGGGTGTTCCTTCCTTCCGGTTCGAGAAACAGTTGATGGCGATCCTTATCGGCAAAGCGGACAATCTTGTCTTCGATCGACGGGCAATAACGGGGCCCGCGGGAATTGATCTGCCCGCTGTACATCGGCGCGCGATGGAGGTTTGCCCGGATCAATTCGTGGACGTGTTCATTGGTATAGGTGATCCAGCAGGGAAGTTGCTCGCACTCCAGCCGGTCAGTCAAAAAGGAAAAGGGCTGAGGGCTCTCGTCACCGGGCTGGAGTTCGGTTTGGGACCAATCGATCGTGCGGCCGTTGAGTCGGGGCGGCGTACCCGTTTTGAATCGGTCGAGGCGAAACCCCAGCCTTTGCAAGGCGCCGCTGATTCCAGCGGTCGTCCCCTCCCCTGCCCGGCCACCGGGGGTTTGGGCCTCGCCCGTGTGCATGATTGCCTGAAGGAAGGTACCGGTCGTCAAGACCACAGTCGGTGCCAGGTAATCAGCGCCACCCCGAACTCGTACGCCGCGAATTCGCTGGCCGGACGCCGTCGGCTCAACCAGCAGGTCTTCGACAATTTCCTGGCGGAGATCCACATTCGGGTGGGACTCGACGAACTGCTTGACCCAGAACTGATAGGCTTTCTTGTCGGCTTGAGCCCGCGGGCTGTGCATCGCCGGGCCCTTTCTCAGGTTGAGCATCCGGAATTGAATTCCGGTGGCATCGATTGCTCGGCCCATCAAGCCGCCGAGTGCATCGATCTCGCGGACGAGATGCCCTTTGGCGACTCCGCCGATCGCCGGATTGCAACTCATTTGCCCCACCGTGTCGAGATTGGTGGTCAGCAACACGGTCCTGGCGCCTAACCGCGCCGCCGCGAGCGCTGCTTCCGTGCCAGCGTGGCCGGCTCCAACGACAATGCAATCGTATTGATAAACCTGGCTCACGGAAGGAAATTAGCCTGTGGGTAAGTTGAAAGGGGCGCCTGCGTTGGACGCAATTTTAACCACAACCGTCTGCTTGCCGAGGTCGACAACGGGAAAAGCCCAGTTCGGCCCGCGGCGAATTCCCTTTTCACGAAAGGATGTCCAAAATCGGCCTCCAGATGACGGCTCGAGCCGCCTCGATTTGTGGAAGCCGGAGGACGACAACCGCACCCGCTCCTCTAACGGCCACCCAACTGCCTGATCGCTGGTCCCAGATAAGCCAGCAGGTCGGTTGAGATCAGGGACGTTTCGCTCAGCTCCCGGGTTGCCAATTCAGCCGCGAGGCCATGCAGGTGGGCTCCGGTCACCGCCGCGGTGAGGGCTGATTCGCCGGGAGGGTGATTGTGGGGCTCGGAAACCGCCGAGGCAGTTGTTCCCGGTTCCTTGGAAGTGGCGACCGTTTGGGCCGTCCTGCCCGGGCCGCCGACCCAGCCCGCCCAGAGCGCGGCAATGATTCCGGTCAAGACATCCCCGCTGCCGGCCGTTGCCAAACCCGAGTTGCCAGTTTGATTCAAGTGCTGCTGGCGGCCGTCGGTTACCAAGGTTCGAGGGCCTTTCAGGAGCAGCACGAGCCGATTGTCCCGGGCAAAGTGGCAGGCGAACTCGAGGAGCTCGGGCGAGTTGTGGGATGCTGCCTCGGAGACATCAGGCAGAGCCGGGCAGAGACGGCGAAATTCACCCGGATGAGGCGTCAGGATGCGCGGCCCGGCATGCAGCGACCAATCGATTTGGGCGGCCGCAAGATTGTTCAGTCCATCCGCGTCCACCACCAAGGCGCCGGCAAACTCCCGGTAGAGTCGGAACAAGAGTGTCTGTAGCGGCAGGCTTTGTCCCAGCCCCGGACCAACTGCAACGCAATCAGCGCGCTGCAGCAGAGGTTCCAGTTGCTCAAACGTGGTTGCCACCAGGCCGTGTTCGCTCGGTAGCGGAGTGGTCATCAGCGCCGCGGAGAAACTGGCGGTAATCGGATGTGCTGGACGGCTGGTAGCCACGGTTACCAAGCCGGCTCCGGAGCGGAGGGCAGCCAATCCGGATAGCGCCGGGGCGCCGGGCATCGACTCGCTTCCACCGAGAATCAGAACATGACCGAAGGTGCCCTTGTGACCATGCGGCGGACGGTAAGGGAGGAGAGGCTGCATGTCGCGGGCTCAAACTCGGGAAAGGAACCGTTGGGAACGGCAGCCAATTCTAGCGGATCGTGGGAAGCTTTCGGCAATCCTGGATGAGTTGCCGTGCTCGTCACTCCTGTTTGGCTTGACTACAATGCCTCGCTGGCAAAGATTGTCCGAATTGATTTGGTTCTTTTTCACAGCCCCGGGAGTGGCAGCAGGTCGATGAGCAAGAAGTGCGTTTTGGCATATTCGGGTGGTTTGGATACGTCGGTGATTCTCGGCTGGCTGCAGGACGAGGGATATGAAGTTCATGCGGTCTACGTGGACTTGGGTCAGCCTTGCGAGGACCGCCAGGCCATTTTGGACAAGGCCCGGAATTGCGGCGCCGCCTCGTCGAGGATTGTCGACACGCGCGAGGAACTCTGCCGCGACTTTGCCTTTCCCGTGCTGCAGTGGCAAGCCAAGTACGAGGGGTTGTACCTGCTCGGCACCTCGATTGCACGCCCGTTGATTGCCAAGGCTTGCCTGCAGGTAGCCCGCGAGGTGGGGGCGAGAGCCTATGCTCACGGTGCCACTGGAAAGGGAAATGATCAGTGCCGTTTCCAGTTGGCTGCCGAGGCCTTGGACGCCAACATTCAGGTGATTGCCCCGTGGCGGATCGAGCGGTTTCGCAGCGCCTTCCCCGGTCGAAGCGAAATGATTGCCTACTGTGAACGAAATCAGATTCCGGTCAAGGCAACGGTCTCCAAGCCCTACAGCAGCGACGAAAATGTGCTGCATATCAGCTACGAGGCTGGCAAGCTCGAAGACCTGAACGTCAACGGCGTGAAGATTGTCGAGTTCGGCATGACCGTTTCGCCGGAGGCAGCTCCGGACAAGTCCGAATTGGTGACCGTGGACTTCGAGCGGGGAGTTCCGGTGGCTGTGAATGGCAAGCGACTGTCCGCGCTTGAGATTGTCACTGAGTTGAATCGGATCGGCGGTCGCCATGGAATTGGGCGAATCGACGTCGTTGAGAACCGATTTGTGGGGATGAAGAGTCGAGGAGTGTATGAGGCTCCCGGGATGACGATCCTCTACGCCGCTCATCGCTACGTCGAGCAATTGACGATGGATCGCGACTTGATGCACCTCCGCGACCGGCTCGCGCCGGAAGTGGCGGAAATGGTCTACTACGGATTCTGGTACTGCCCCAAATTTGATGCCTTGCTGGCGTTCATCCGCGACGCCCAGCGGACCGTCACCGGCTCGGTGACCTTGGAAATGTACAAGGGGAATTTGAATGTGGCCGCGCGTTCCAGCCCCAACAATCTCTACGACGAGGCGATTGCCACGATGGAAGGTGGCGGCTCATATAACCAGACCGATGCCGAGGGCTTCCTGCGGATTCAAGGTCTGCCGGCGCGGGTCCAGGCCCGGATTACGCCGCGTGCTTATTGATTGGCTGGATGAAGGACCAGGAATGCGAGGGATACCTTCTGTGTTCGGCGAGCGGAGTTGCCTGACCGAAGCTGACGGCTGGGCCTGCGACGGCAACCGAACCTCCGCCGAGCCCGGGAACGATTGAGCGAAACTGGAGTTGAGCGGCTGGTTTGGAGTTTAGGCTGGTGAGGCGGGTGGTGGAGTCAGCTGATGGGACGCTTTGACAACCCGGTCCTGCATCGCGAGTTGCTGGTCAACCTGCGAACCTTCCGCTCGTTTATGCTCCTGGCGTTGTATCAACTGGCGTTGTCCGCTGTGGTTTACTTTGCCTGGCCCAAGGAGCCGTGGCTGGACCTGACCGAAAATCCGGACTCGACCCGCAACCTGGTCGACCTGTTTTTTCTCGGTAACTTCGTGATCGCTTCGCTGATGACTCCGAGCTTTGCCGCCGGCGTGATTACGGGAGAGAAGGAGCGGAAGACGTTTGAATTGCTGTTAGCCAGCCCGTTGCATCCGCAGTCGATTGTGTGGGGCAAGCTGGTGGCGGCGATGACGCATCTGGCGATTCTGGTTTTTTCCTCTCTGCCGGTCGTGATGCTCTGCTTGCCCTTGGGCGGAGTCTCATTTTATGAGGTACTGGCGGCCTACGTTGGCTTGTTTTCCTGTCTGTTCACCTTCGGGATGATCAGTGTGGCCTGTGGAGGCGTGTTTCGCCGCACGGCTGCTTCGCTGGTAGTCTCCTATCTTTTGATTCTGCCGCTGGTCTTGGCAGCGATCAGCTTTTGGGTCGCGCTCGGTTCGCGCGGAGAGCTGCGGGTGCAGTTGACGCTGGCCCTGTTCCCCGGGCTGGCAATGGCCGTTTCCATTCCGCTTTTTTACTGGACCGCCTCGCGGTTGCTCTATCCCGCCGATCTGGGCAGCGGTGGCAAGGAAGTCGTTGACCTCGAGCAGGAGGCTGAGAACGCAGTCGGTTTGGTCATTCGTCGCGATCAGTTTCCCGACCGGTTGTTCGCTCCTCCCAAGCGCGAGACGTTGATGGAGGATGGAACCAACCCGATTTACGACAAGGAAATGCGGAGCGAGATTTTCGGGCAAGGAACCTTGATGCTGCGGCTGGCGATCCAGATCAGCATGCTCCTGGCGATTTTTCTGATGGCGGTATTGCTGTACGTGGTCCGCCCCCTGGCGCCCTGGTACGTCGGTTATGTCGTCCTGTTTAACCTGCTGGTGGGACCCGTTTTTTCTGCCGGCAGTGTGACCAGTGAACGGGAGCGCCAGACGCTCGACCTGCTGTTGACGACCACGCTCACACCGATGCAGATTTTCTGGGGCAAGCTGCTCTCGGGGCTGCGGGTCTCCAGCGTTCTGACCGCCTTTTTGCTGTGGCCTTTAGTCCTGGCCGTGCTGATGGTTCGTGATTATTGGTCGAATTGGCTCACGATTTGCGCATGGATTCTGATCGTTGCCCTGACCTGTTTGACGACCAGCAACCTGGCGCTGTTCAACTCGAGCCTGTTTCGAAAAACGGGGACCAGCCTGGTGGTCACCTATGCCTCACTGGTTGGGTTGTACTTGCTTCCGCCGGCGTTTCGCTACTTTGCCGAGGAGTTTTTCCCTGCCAGTCGGCTGCAGCCAATCGCTTGGTGGCTGTCCGCCATCAGTCCGTTTGTGGCGGCACACGAGTTTCCGCTGTACGTCGAGGATTTCACCGGGCGGTTGTCGCTTTGGCCGCTGCCCTCGGGGAGTGAGCAGAAGTTGTTTGGCTGGCCGTTGCGCGACCTCGCTCATTACGGCGCGTATCTGCTGGGCACGGTGTTGCTCAACGCGGGGTTGTTTGTGGCGATGCTCTGGTTGTTCCGCAGTCGTTGGCGCGTGGCCGCCGCGCGGGAGTAAGTCGGCGGGCCGAAGTCGGCGGGCCGAAGTCGGTGGGCCGAAGTCGGTGGGCCGAAGTCGGCTGAGACCCGCGCGACGTGGGACTCGCATGGAGGTTGAGCAAGGCTGCGAAGGTCGAAGGGGCCCCAGCGATTAGCGCCGCAGCGCCGGGTTCAGCGGACCGCTGCCGGTGCCCGAGAGGGTTGGTTCCTCGGCGACTTGCGACGACTCGGGTCTGGGGACGAAGACATGTTCCCGATTGAACGGGACCGTCTCGACTGGGTCCGCATCCTGTTTTCTGCCGAATTTCGAATCGGCAAAGTGGTAGCCGTCGTAGATGGTTCCCCGCTGAAATGGTCCTGCACCGACAAACCAGGTGTTCTTGGCCGTGCTTTCCGACTTTTCAATCCCCGATTGCCAGACCGGCTCCCGCGTGACCTTGTCGTAAGCAAACACGGCGACTTTCGCGAGCCCGAATTGGGAGTGGGACCGACCGACTGACAACTCGGGAAGGGGCGGCAGCAGCGGAGCGCCCGAGAGCGTTGCCGAGGCTTGGGCGAGTGCGTTCGTCTGGGGAAGCCCGTAGACCACGTCGTGGCCATTGGTCGCCAGGGTCCCCAGGCGGGGTTCGATGATCACCTCCGCCTCATCCTTCGAATCGACCAACTCGCAGTGGGAAGCGAACAATGCTTGCCGCAACCCGCTGATGACATAGTCGGCATTGACCAGTGGTTGGGGAGCACCGGGGATCGGAGTAGGTCGAATGTAAGCCGTATCCAAAAATGCTTTGCGTCCGGCCAGCGGTCGAAAATCAATCCGGCTGATCGACATATCCACCGCATCGGACATTAGCATTTGTTCGGTACCGGTTCGCTGATTGGTGGTGCCACAGCCCGCGGCAAGCAGGGGCAGCAGTAGCAGCGCGCCCAACCATTGGAAACTTTTGCAACTGCCCTCGCGGCGCAGGGCAGTTTGGCTCGGGGCAGCGCGGTTCGGGGCCGCGCAGTTCGGGGCAGCGCAGTTCGGGGTCCGCCGACTCGAAGCAGCCCGAAGCGGAGAGCGATTAACTGGGGTTTGGGAAACAGGAAACATCGCCGACTTCAATTTCAACATGCATTCCATCAACGCAAACGCAGTCGCGGATGCGGCTAGAGGGAAAAGCAGCCGAGGGCATGCGCCCCCCGCTGCGTCTCTTTGCGGCGGGACTATAGCCAGAACGAGCCCTGCGGGCAAAGTGAATCAGGCGAAAAAGAATTTTTTGTTAGAAATGGGGAGGGCCTCGTAAATGGCTGAATTTGCGTGGTTTACGCGAGTTAAATCAATCTTGACCCGTTTGGGAGGCTGACTCATAATCGCCCGCGTTGTGAATATCGGCAAGCTTGGCGAGTACGGCGAAGCGAGGCGAGTTCATGATTCAAGGAGTCTCAGTAAGCTGCGGATTGCCCGGTGTTTCGGGAACGCGATGGATTCCCTGCCCTCGGCCCCGGAGGAAACCTTGGGTCGAGACCCGCAATTTGGACGCGTTCGAACCGAGCCCACGCTCGCCGAAAGCGAGTTTCCCAGGCGGGCATTGCGCGGGACATCGCAGCAGCTGGTTCAGGAAAGAACATTCAACCGGAGCGAAAACGTTCGGCCCGTTGCCCACAGTTTGGTCTCTGAACTGCGGGGTGATCTGCAAGCGTGGGACTGGTTCCGCTGAATTAATTCAATCGAATTGATTCAGTTGAATTGATGACCCGGGGCAGGACTGTGCCGACGTCGTCCATCACCAGGAAGAGGATGGTTTACCATGAGTTCTAAGACGGTTTACACAACCGGAGAGGCCGCCAAAATCTGCAAGGTCAGTCAACAGACGATCATTCGCTGTTTTGACAATGGAACCCTGAAAGGCTTCCGGGTGCCCGGCAGCCGTTTTCGCCGCATCCCGCGCGACCAGTTGTTCGCGTTCATGCGTGACAACGGTATTCCGACCGACGCGCTCGAAAGCAGCAAGCGCAAGCTCTTGATTGTCGACGACGATCAAGACTTGGTTGACCTGATGGTAGACGTCTTTAAGGCGGACGGCCGGTTCGAAATCAAGACAGCCAATAATGGCTTTGATGCCGGTATGCTCGTCAAGGAATTCCGGCCTGACCTGGTGGTGCTCGATGTGATGCTCCCCGACATCAACGGTCGCGAAGTCTGTCAGCGGGTCCGGATGGACCCAACGATGGAGATGGTCAAAATCATCTGCATCTCCGGCATGATCGAAGCCGACAAGATTGCCGATTTGCGAGCTGCGGGCGCGAACGACTTCATGAATAAGCCATTCCAGGTGGAGAAACTGGTCGAACGCTGCTGCCAAATGCTCGAAATGGAAACGGCTGCGACCGGGACATGAAGCCCGCGGCAACCGCAAGCCGTCAGCAAGTTCGATTCAGGACAATCATCGCTGCCTCACCCCCCGGGCGGGCAGCTTCGAATCAGGAGACAGGGGAGGTTGGAGCGAATGACTCCGCCTCCCCTGATTTGTTTCGCTGCAGAGTTGGAGTGCCACGGAATTGCATCGCCGCTCCCTCGGTCATTTCGCGCCGCTGCTATTTCGTGACCCTGCCATTCAGTGAGAGGAATGCGCTGACGTGTGGTGGCTGTCCCTCGACGGAAAACTGAGCTTGCCCTTCAATGAGCCCGATGCGTTGCAGCTCGCGCGCTTGAGCAGCTCAAATGGGCAAGCGGATTGCCTGAAGCGAAGCCGAGGTTTGATTGCACTCGATCCGAGAAGTCTCCTGTTGGCCGCTGCCGGTCACTATGAAACTTCGGGGCGAACGGCTCGGGATCTCGACGACTTGGTGCTTTGGCTGGAGCGAGCCCTCCGTCTGCAGCAGGCGAGTTTTACGCCGATTCAAACGCGGCGTCGTACCTTGATGCGGGTCGTGCAGAGCCGAAGGGAAAGTTACCTGCGGCATATCCGTCGTCACAGCGATGCGGTGGAGCTCGGTCGGCAGCTGCGGCGACTTCTTCGCGACTGCGGTCGCTTTCCGGGCAAGTGGAAGGCCAAACGGCTGCTCAGGCGTTGGTGCAGCCCCGAATTGCTCGAACAACTCACCCAGTTGGGCGGCTCGACGGTGTTACAGCAGGCGTTTTGGCCCGACAACGGGTTCGAAACCAGCCGCTCGGCGACCTCATCTTCGAACGCTGCCGTCGCTCTCAGTGAAAATGATGAGCTGACGGCTTCAGAGTGGACTGCTGCAATAGGGGAGAGTTGGAATGAGAACGCGGGAGTGACTCTGGCTCAATCCTCTGAGGCGATGACGCCGGGAAACGACCAGGCCTCACACCTTGCCGAACAGACCAGCGCTATTGTGCTACCGCCCACCGGCTTGGGCCCGGGAACAGAGGTCAATCGGCAAGCTTTTGAACGCCTACTGCAAACCGAAAAGCTTGCGGCCCTGCGGCAGTTGGCTTACGGGGCCAGCCATGAAATCAATAATCCCCTGGCCAATATCGCGATGCGCGCCGAACTGTTGCTGCGGGGGGAAGCCGATCCGGAACGACAGCGCAAACTGCAGGTGATCCGCCAGCAGGCACTCCGAGCCCATGAGCTGATCTCGGACCTGATGTTGTTTGCTCATCCGCCTCGGCCCATCCTGCAGGAAGTGGACCTCGAATCATTCCTGCAGCAGTTGGCGGTCGAATTGCGCCCCGACGTCGAATTGGCCGGAGGAACGCTGCGACTGGAACTCAGTTCCACGGGCCGCATCGTGGTCGACCCCGGACAGTTGGCGGAAGTGGTTCGGGCGCTGGTGCGGAATGCGTTGGAAGCCCAGCCGAGCGGGGCTCAAATCACGATTCTGGCCGAGGTTACTTCTGCGGGCGAGTCCCGAGTCGAGGTCCTGGACAATGGGCCGGGGATTGGGGCTGAGGTCGCAAGGCACATGTTTGATCCCTTTTTCTCCTCCCGGGAGGCAGGGCGCGGTCTGGGCTTTGGCCTCTCCAAAGCGTGGCGTATTGCCGAATCCCACGGCGGTTATCTGGAGTGCCTGGAGCAAGCTCCCGGGCTCACCCGCTTTCGCTTTTTCTGGCCGCGGTTGGAACGGCCCGCCCAAGCCGCCTGAACGCTAGCGGTTCCGCCAAGCGGGGCGATTCTGCGCCGATCGCACTGGCCCGAGTTGGGCGAAATTGCTATCGACTGTCGCTGAAAGATGATTCTGGGTGAACAGCCAACCGCTGCGGGGCGTAATGTCTCGGCGGCGGAGGAGCTTGGGCTCAGTGCGGATTGAAGGATAGGTGGAGAGCTGCCAGATGGACGGTCGATGCGGGAAAAAGCAAATGGGTCGCTGGATTGTGACTGGCTGGGTGTTGTTGTTGCCGTGGGTCTTTGCTCCCTCAGTCGAGGGCCAGCGAGCGGAGGCTTATGAATACATGAGCGCTAGTTCACCGCTCAAAAATGGATGGACAGTCACCAGCCAATCGCTGCCGGGCCGATCGATATCGACAGTGGTGACGCCAGCGCCACTCGGGGGCTCGCCCAACAGTAACGCAGGCGTGACGCTTGTTCCAACCAGCGCACAAATTCCAACCGGCGCGCAAGCTCCCTATCCGACGTCTGCGGGGAACATGTTCAATCAAACTCCCTCAACCGCCGGGGCTGGTGGTGGAAGTTGGGTTTGGGTGCCGAACCAGGGAATGGGAACGGCCCCGGGAGGAGTTCCCGTAATCACCCAACCAACCCTGGGAATCACGAGCACTAATGCACCTACCAATACTCTCAAACCTCCCAGTCCACAGCAGGCGGTTGGTGTGCCAGCCGCGGTTCCCGGTTGTCCTTGCAATCCGCCGAGCAGCGGAATGACGGCATCGGCGGTGCCGCCCTACACCACCGGGGTTCCAACGGTCCCGTTCGCTCCAGCTCCCGGATTGCCGGGGACGATTCCCACATCAGGATTCCAGCCGAGCGGCACAGTACCAACTGCTGCGGGAGGAACTGGGGGAATGACCACTGCTTACTATCCCTATCTCACCGGTAACTTCCAGCCGATCGTGGCGACCAAAAACCTGCCGCCGGGAACTTACATGGGAAGAGGAATGTTTGGCCAGCCGACGGCGTACGTCGATGGCCAGCCGATGCGGAATCTATTCCGTTACGTCTTCCCCTGAGCCGCGGGCCCAGTGATTGCGAAAAACGGGGATGGGAGCTTGCCTGACAGACGCAAGTCCTGCTTGTTTACACTTCGGGCTCTGCAGGCTTTCTCGATGCCCGCTTGAGGCCATGCAATAGGCAATGACCCCACAGCATCGGTTTCGGTATCCCTTAGCAGTCCAGAAAGCAGCCGTTCACCGCAGCCAGCTTGGCGGGCAATGGAATTCTCTGCTCCTTCGCCATCGCGAGTTCGGCTTGAGTGGTGAAGCCGCCGCGAATGGTTCCATCTGGCAAGACAAGCAGCCAGTCTTCGAGCGCTGTCAGCGGCAACAAAAACGGAGGCGGCGATGACGGCGAGCCGCTGAGCGGTGGGGTTTCGAGCGACGCCCGAAAGTCCGTCTCGCCTAATTCCTGTAACTCGCCCCAGACATGTTCGAGGGCACCCGATTGAGAGGCGAGGGGATACTTGACGAGGATCGGTTCCGAGACCGAGCTGTAGAGATCGCGGAGCAGCGGAATGCTGCTCTGGGTTTTGGCCAGAGCCTGTTTCCATGCATCCGAGTCAGGATCGATGGCCATGCCGCAGCCCTCCGAAGCTGCATCCATCAGGTTGATGTAGGCCAGCTGATCCATCTTTTCTCTGGGTACGTGCTGCAGTGCGAGGGCTGCGAACTCCCCGAGACCGATCAGCAGTACCGAGACCCGCGCCCGTTTTCCGGTTTCCGATTCGAGTACGAACCAACCGCAATTGGGAGAAAAGGAGATTCGCTGAATACTCGACCAAGCGAACATTCGGCGATATCCAAACATGCTCCCGGCACTAATCCCGTTGTGATTGACATCGTGGCGAGCGAATAAATAATCCGCCACGAACGGCACTCCGAGTGCCGCGAAGCCGAGGAAGGTGAGCGTTGTCCAAATGGTTGTAGTTGAGTTTTTACCCCAGGTGTTCGAGAAAATCGCCAAGGCCAAAAACAATCCAATCGTCAGGATTCCGGTTAAGAGAATCCAGGATTGGTGCTGCAGTTTCCCAGACCTCGGGGCAGACCAACGGCGTTGTTGTTGCGAAGAGACCCAGCGCATCGCAGCGGTGAAAAGGAGAGTGCTGACACTCACCTTCAGCAGAATAATCCACCAAGGTTGGGGCATTGCAACGGTTTCCGAGAAGGTCGCCTATCAATCGCGGTTGGGACGCGTTCGCCGCTGGAGGGTGACGTTTGGAATTGAGCACCCTGAGGCTCGGAAAATCTAGGATCATCGTCCTCGGAAAACTGGCCAGTGAGCTGGGAGTTACCGAGCAAAAGCCCAACTCCCCCGCCTGTCCGAGCAACTGGATCGGTAGTAGCGAATAGGGGGTTAAAACACCCCCAGAAAGAAAGGGTTTGCGGGTGGGGTTGTGCGTCCCTCAAGCAAAAAAAACTCCCCTCGATTTTTCACGAGGGGAGCTCAGAGGTCAGGTGACCGAAATCAGCATTTAGCCGAATTATCGGTCGATGCCGACGCTCGAGCGGCCTGTTATCGGCCGGTTCAGTTTGTCGCCAGTGAATCGAGCCTCAATGTTGGCGGTCCCATCCTGCACGTTGGCGGGAACTGCGACTTCGGCCCGGGCAATCCCGCGGGAGTCAGTCGTTGCGGAAGCAATTCTCCGCCCGTTCATGAAGAAGTTCACCCTGCCGTTGGCCACTGGCTTGTTTGGTTCAATGGCGTTCACCGAGGCGGTCAGTTGGACCTTGCCGGTTTCCTCGTCAAAGGTTCCCGAAACACCGGCCGAGCTTCGAAGAGTGTCGACCTCAACCGCTCGCACGATGGTCGGCATGCCATTCATCGAGGCCGCGACTCCGATTTTGCCGCTGGCGACGTTTGGAATCCGGTACATCATTCTCGCCACGCCCGAACGGTTGGTCGTCGCTGTTCCCACGATGGTTCCGTTCACCGAGAAATTGACTTGCTGACCTGCCACGGGGGCATTTCCGTCCTTCGCCCGGACAGTCAGTGGCACCAGACTTCCGCGAGTTCCACGAGCGCTGGACATGCCAAGTTGGCCAACATCATTCATGTTCCAAATCACGGGGACGGAGAACTCGGTCGTATCGTTTCCGATCACGAGACCCGTCTCGTTCAGAGCGACAGCCCGCGCCGTGCGGCCCGGGGCAAAGGGAAGACGGGTAATTCCTTCCTCGGTCCACAACACGGGGACGTCGGCGCCGAATGAGTCCCGGGAATAACCGGCGTAGACACCCTGTTCATTGACGTCGCAAGCCCAGGAAGACTGGTTGTCGTCCAGGCGTGGCAACACCCGGAAGCCCTCCGAGTTCCAGCCGACGGCGACTACGACGAGGTAGGGCTGGCCATCTTCGAGCAGGCGACTTTCAATCACGTAACCGCTTGTGCGACCGGCGCCAGTCTTGTTGACGCCGAGCGAGCCGACATAGTTCTGTCCAAATGTCACG
>JAJTFE010000298.1 GCA_021298375.1 Blastopirellula sp.
AGGCCGCCAGCCAGTGGCTTGCTCCACGCAATTATCTGGAGGTCGGCGTCCGCCGCGGTCGCAGTCTGGCGGTGGTCGGGGCAACGGCACCGGACTGTGATTTGGTCGGCTTTGACCTCTGGATGCCCGATTATGCGGGGATGCCCAACCCGGGTCCCGGATTTGTTCGCGAAGAGTTACAGAAATTTGACCTTCGGGGGAGTCTCAGCCTGATCTCGGGTGATTCCCGCGAGTCCCTGCCGCGATACTTCGCCGAGCACCCCGGGATGGAGTTTGACTTGATCACGGTCGATGGAGACCATTCTGCGGCAGGAGCCCGCGCTGACCTGGAATGCCTGCTGCCGCGGCTGAGCGTAGGCGGGGTTTTGGTGATGGATGACATCGCCCACCCCCAACATCGCTATCTCGATCAACTCTGGGACGAGCTGGTGGGCAATTCAACCCAGTTTTCGTGTGGAAAGTTCCGAGAGCTGGGCTATGGCATTGCCTGGGCAGTACGCAAGGAGTGAGCATGCCCGCGCCGAGAATTATCGTGACGGGCGCGGGAGGTTTCATCGGCCGCTGGCTCAGTCTCGCCCTCAGCCAGACGGGCTATCAGGTGGTCGGCTGTCTGCGGAGACCTGACGAGTCACTTGCGGCCAGAATTCCGGTCTGGCAGGAAGGCTTGCCCAGTCCGCGATTCAAACAACTTGTCCGTGAATTTCAACCTGACTGGGTCCTGCACTGCGCCGGGAGTTCCCGTGTCGCCAACTCTCTGGCCAACCCGGCGGAAGACTTTGGACAGACGGTGAAGCTGACCGATTCCATCTACGAGGCGCTTGCCCTGGTGGCGCCGCTGGCCAAAGTCATCCAATTCTCCAGCGCGGCCGTTTATGGCCAACCGGCAGCTTTGCCGATCACGGAACAAACAGCGATCGCTCCTCTCTCGCCTTATGGCTGGAACAAGTGGCGGGTCGAACAACTGGGAGCGGAATGGCATCAGGCTGCCGGCATTGAGACTCTGGTCCTGCGAATCTTCTCAGCCTACGGTCCCGGCCTGCGAAAGCAGGTCCTCTACGACCTGTTTTGCAAAGCGCGCCACAACGAGGTCGTGGAACTGCGCGGCTCGGGAAATGAGCAGCGGGACTTCGTTCACGTTCGAGATCTGGTGCGCGTCGTGCGGTGGGCGATCGACCAGCCGTTCACCGGGTTCGACATCCTGAATGTCGCTTCGGGAACATCAACTTCCATTCGCGACTTGGCGGAAACTTTTCTGCAGCTTGTCGGCTGGAATGGTCAACTGCGGTTCGACGGTTTGGCAACGCCGGGAATGCCCCAGATCTGGCAGGTCGCGCCACAACGCCTCGCGGGTCTGGGGCTGCTGCCGCAGACCCCCTTAAAAACTGGCTTGAGGGAATATTTGAGTTGGCTGGAACAAGAGGAGCTTCACGGCGATGCGCATCGGATTCTGGCTGCTGCAGGATAGTCTTCAGGATTGGAAACAGTGGGTCGCCGGGATCTACTATGTCCGCAATTGTCTCGCTGCTTTGGCGAAGTTGCCGGAGGACATGCGGCCCGCGGCCAAAATCTTTCTCCCCGAGAGTTGCGACGAGCCAAGTCTCGGAATTCTGCTCGAGCAGTGCCGCGAATGGGCTGAGACAATTCGGATACCGCCGGAGTTGGCGAGGGACCGCGACCAGCTTCAGGCTTTGGCCGACGCTCATCCCTGCGAGGTCTATTTCCCGCTCCTGAACCATCCTCCCATTCAACTCCCGGGTCGCTGGATTGGCTGGATTGCCGATCTTCAGCACTGTTCGTATCCGGAATTTTTCTCTCCGGCGGAACGACAGCATCGGGATGCCCTGTTCCGCTTTCTCCTCGCGACCTGCAACCGGATTGTCTGCAGCAGCCAAGCGGTCGAAAAAGACCTGCAACGAAATTATCAAACCACGCCCGACAAAACGTCCGTCATTCGCTTCGTCAGCCCGGTCGCGGCCGCACCCTCCGCAGAAGCGATCGCGGCCACACTCGCCACGCTGAACATTGATCGCCCGTTTATTTACCTGCCAAACCAGTTTTGGCTGCACAAAAATCACCACACGGCTTTCGAGGCGTGGCGCAAGCTTCAGTCCGAGGAGGAGCAACCGCCTCTGCTGGTTTGCTCCGGCGCGCTGACCGAGCCGCGGGACGATTACCACATACCGCTGCTGCTCGATTTTCTTGAAACCCATCAACTTGAAAAGTCAGTCCGTGTGCTGGGGCTGATTCCAAGAGATCAACAGGCGGTCCTCTATCATCAGGCGCTGGCCGTTTTACAACCATCGCTCTTCGAGGGCTGGAGCACGACGGTGGAGGAAGCCAAGAGCATTGGGCAGAGGCTGATCCTCTCCGATATTCCAGTGCATCGCGAGCAGGCGGATGGGTATGGAGAGTTCTTCGCGGCCCGGGACGCCGACTCACTGGCGGCCAAGGTTCGGCAGGTGCAGACCGGGCTTGCGGCGAGGCCCGCGGCTTCGCTCCAGCCAACGCCAGCCGAAGCCATGCTCAGTTTCGGGCGCGACTTGTTGACCCTGTTCGAAAAGGTCGCGGCAGAGCCGTTGTCCGTTGCCCAAAATGCGCTGCCGTTGTTGCTGCGGTATGAAGATATCTGCCGAGAGCGGCTCGAGTTGATTGAACGCTTGGCCGCAGACCTCCAACGGCAGCAGGAACTCGCCGCAGCCTGAACTCCCGGCTGAGTGGCCTGGCGCCTCAGTCCTTGGCGGGCTCGATCGACTCGAGAGCCAGACGAGCCGTTTCCCGCATGAGAATATCTTCGTCGTAGCCGGCAATCGATCGCAACTTGGAACTTGCGCCTTTCGCTGCCGGGCCCATTTTTCCAAAAGCCAGAATGACTGCCTCACGGAGCGCCTCGTCATCCGGCTCGTCGAGCAGCGTGGTCATCTTGGGGACCAGCGAACTGGCTGCTGCTCCCATGTCGCCTGCCCGATCCACGGCGTTCATCCGGAAATCGTAACTCTCGAGGCACTCGGCGAGCACTTTGAGGGGCCGTTCGGTCTCACCCGTAATCTTCCAATAAGCGAACGCAGCCTGGGCTTGAGCCGATTTCTGGGGATTGCCCATCAAGCCCTCAATTTTTTCCAGAGCAGGCTCGGCCGCTTTCCCGAGATAGCCCAGCCCAATCAGGGCCCGCTCCCGATCGAGCAAATGAAAGGCGTCCAGCCGCTTGGTGAGCAGCCCGACGATATCGTGGTCGGGACTGGGGCCCAGTGCACCGAGGGTCAGGTAAGCCATGGAACGGCTGGAGAGCACCCCGTCCTCGGCCAACCGCATCAGTCGCGGGATCGCCGGCCGCGCCCCCTCGCCCAGATTGCGGAAGATGTAACAAACTCGCACCTGAATGTTGAATTCCTGGTCCGGCACATCCAGCAGCTTGAGCAATTTGTCAAAGGCCGGTTGCGCTTCCTTGCCCATCGATGCTTCTCGATCAGCACGGGAATGTACTCTCGAGCCTTGGTACCGAGCGCGGTGATTGCGCCGCAGCCCATATAAAACTTGTCCGGGCGGTCGGCCTCAAGCCATGTTTTAAGGTGCGGGGTCACCTTTTCACCCAGACTGCGGACCGCGCTCTCAGCCGAAATCCGAATCGTGTCCTTGGGGTGAATCAGGTTGGGAAGCACTCCCTCCAGCGACTGGGGCAGGTACTCCGGATGACGGCCCATCGCCAGCAAGGCATTGATGCGTGTGTCCTCATCTTCCGAGCGGCAATCGACGATCAACTCCTCGTAGGGTTTGTCCCCCGCGAGGCTGGCCATCCAGCCGCGACCAAACCAAACGCCAGTGGCAACCGCTGCGATTCCCACAAGCGCGACCAGCCAGCGGCCAGCGGAACCGATGACCGCAGTGCTTTTTCTTCCGGTTTCCGAAACGGCAACCGCGGAAGGATCAGTCGACATGGCGGACCTCGCAAGCAAAGGGGGAAAACAGCCCGGGGCGGGCTGGGGAGAAAACGAATCAGCGGCTCGGGGGGGAACGCCCTCGGGTTCGCCCGATTCTACCCGACCGCCCTTTGAGAAAGGAGAGTGCCGCGGCGGAGATGCGAGGGGGGGGGCGAGCGCTCAGTCTCAGACCGCCACAGCTGCTCCCGCCGCGCCGACCGCCCTGTACCTGGCAGTTTGATGAAAGGCCGTTTGGTCGTCGCTGGCCGTTTGGTCGGCGCTGGCCGTTTGGTCGGCGCTGGCCGGGCGGGGCTGGACTGGCAAAGGAGCGATTCGCTTCCGCTCTCTGAAGTCACCTGCTGCGGGCCAAGGGGGCGTCCCGCCTGACGTCAACGCCCCGGCCAACCGTCAATCATTGCCGACTCTGCTGCTGCCTTGAGCCGCTTTATTCTTCGTTCCCGGTTTGCAAGACTGCCATGAAGGCTTTTTGCGGGATGTCGACCGAGCCGATCGACTTCATCCGCTTTTTGCCTTCTTTCTGCTTTTGCCAGAGCTTGCGTTTACGGGAGATGTCGCCGCCATAGCACTTGGCGGTCACGTTTTTGCGCATCGCCTTGACGGTTTCACGGGCGATAACCCGCGAGCCAATCGCCGCCTGGACCGCGACTTCAAACATGTGGCGATCGATTTCCTCTTTCAACTTTTTGCAAACCGCCCGGCCGCGGCGATCCGCATCGCCGCGATTGCAGACGATGCTGAGTGCATCCACCCGCTTGGCATTGACGAGGATGTCGAGTCGCACGAGGTCTGCCGGAGCATACCCGATCACTTCATAGTCCATCGTTCCATAGCCGCGGGTGATGCTTTTGAGTTTGTCGTGCATGTCGTAAATGACTTCTGCCAGCGGCAACTCGTAGGTCAGCATGACGCGAGTGGCGGAAAGGTACTCCGTGCTCTTGAGGATCCCGCGGCGATCCTGACAAAGTTTCATGACCGGACCGACGTACTCATCGGGAATAATCAGCGAGGTGCGGACGATCGGCTGGCGGAACTCTTCAATTTCACCGGCGTCCGGGACTTCCTGGGGACGGTGAATTTCGAGCAGCTCACCGCTGCGGGTGATGATCTCATAGGTCACGTTGGGAGCGGTCTGGATCAGGTCGACATCCGCTTCGCCCTCCAGCCGTTGCTGCACGATTTCCATGTGGAGCAGTCCGAGAAAGCCGCAGCGGAAGCCAAATCCGAGGGCATCGCTCGATTC
>JAJTFE010000299.1 GCA_021298375.1 Blastopirellula sp.
GCTCAATTAGGGGGCTCTCCGCGCGGACTTGGCAAGGAAAGTTCGGCAATCAATCCCAACTGAGCGGGCAATCCCAACTGAGCGGGCACTCCCAAGCAATTGGGCCGGGCGGGTGACCGCTTTTGCCCTGCTGGGCGAGCTCGGGAAACCCCCGGCTCATGCAAGCACCGCCCAATTTGGCCCCAGTCCTCAGCGATGGAATCAAATCGAAACGCACAGCCGGCGGAAGTCGAGGAAGGCTTCTCACAACCGCAGGTTTCCCCGCGATCACGTTTTCAACCCGAGACCCAATGAAACGACTCACTCCCCAGCCCAAGCCGGGCCATCAAGCAAAGCGCAAGCCTGCCAAGGCACTTCTGCCCTACTGTTACGAATATCCCCGTCCCGCTGTCGCCGTCGATCTGGTGGTGACCCGACTGCTGGCAGGTCAAAGCGGAAAAATCCGGGAACTTCTTTTGATTCAAAGAGGCCAAGACCCCTTTGCCGGCTGTTGGGCTCTCCCCGGTGGTTTTCTGGAGATGGAGGAAACGCTCGAAGCCGCTGCGGCCCGCGAACTCCGGGAAGAAACTGGCGTCCGCGTCCGCCGCCTCGTCCCGCTGGGTGCCTTCTCTGAAGTCGACCGCGACCCCCGCGGACGGGTCATCAGTTTTGCTTATTGGAGCGAGGTGGCTCGAACGACTGGGCAGAGAGCCGGGGACGATGCGTCCGCAGCCGCGTGGTTCCCGATCGCAAAACTGCCAAAGCTCGCTTTTGACCATTCAAGAATCATCGCGGCGGCGGGTCGCGTCTGGAGCCGAGGAGTAAATGAAAGGAGAGGCCCAAGGGAATGAGCCTGCCGCCGATCACCGAGCAGACCGCATGCCTTGAAGTTTCCACAAGGCGCAAGCAGATGTCCGGGCGAACAGGGGAGAAGGCCACGGCTGCGAATCAGCCCCGCGACTTCGACTCTCCGCCGCTTCAACGACTGGGGAATGAGGGAGTCGAGCAACGAGGCTGAAGCCGAGCACCACCGCCGGAGCGTGTTTTCAAGGACTGTCGCCTAATTCTTTTTGATCAGCGACATGAACTCCGCGCGGGTCGATTCGCTGGTCTTGAAAATCCCGCGCAAGGCACTGGTGACCGTCGAGCTGCCGTGCTTGCGAATCCCGCGAATGGCCATGCAGGAGTGCTCGGCACTCAGCACAACCGCCACCCCGGTGGTGTTGAGGTGAGTGTTGATCAAGTCGGCAATTTCTTGAGTCATTCGCTCTTGGACTTGTGGTCGCCGAGCCACTTCCTCAACGACCCGCGCAATCTTGCTCAGTCCGGTTACTTGTCCGTCCGGAATGTAGGCGACGTGAGCCACACCGCTGAAGGGGAGCAGATGGTGCTCGCACATGCTCGTGAAGGGGATGTCCTTAATCAGGACCATCTCGTCATATTCTTCGGGGAAGACGACTTCCAGGTGCCGAGCCGGGTCGGCATGCAGTCCCGAGAACATTTCCTGATACATTCGGGCGACGCGACGGGGGGTGTCGCGGAGTCCAGGCCGATTCGGATCTTCTCCGACGGCTTCGAGAATCTCGGCAACCGCCCGTTGAATCCGATCCAAATCAACAGGAGCGTCTACGTAATCGATGACTTTGTCCACGTCTTCCTCGTCACAACTCATGAAGGTTTCCTGCTCGTTTGGGAATAAACCGTGCTGAAATCGTTCAGGTAACAGCCCTGTCTGGTGCCGCATCAATTTAGCAGCGATTGCCGGATTTGGGAAAAAAACGGGGGCAATCGGTCGTTCCCCGGCTCGGCAGGCGATTCGCGTGGCAATTCGCCGTTGCGATTCGCCGTAGCAATTCGCCGTAGCGATTCGCCGTAGCCCCGGGAGGGGCGTTGAAGACCGTTGCCGAAAGCTGCCGCTCAGCGAAGCAGCGCGCCGCTGGTCGGCAGGAAATCCCGGCCCGGTTTCAGGGCCAGCGGGTCCCGATGCAATAATCCGTCATCACCCAGCGTCCGGTACTCGCGCGAACGCAGCAACCGCGCGGTTCGGGGAAATTTCTGACGGTGGGAACGGAGGAACTCCTCAAGTTCACCAAAACTGATCGCCGTCCCCGTCAAAAGTCGAATCCAGGCGGGACGCTGGTTCACTCGCACCAGCCGCGGGACGAAATAAAAACGGTAGAGCACCAAACCCGGAACCAGCAACGCAAAAAAGGTAACGGCCAAACGCGGAACGCGGCGGAGCGTCTTGAGACCAAAATACAGGGCCAGCCCAGCCCCGGCCCAAATTCGAATATCTGCGAGGCGAAAGGTGTCCGTCGCCAAATCCTCCTGACTGCGAGCGAATGCCTGCAGCGCGAGTTGTTTCCGTTCTGCGGGCGATTGCATGACCGACAACTGGCGCGAAATCCGCTCGGTTTCCTGCTCCTCATACAGCGTCGGGTTGGTCTGATCGATCAGCTCCTCGATCTCGGTTGCGGCCGCGGTCCGCTGCGGCATCAGAATCGAACCGGGCGGCAGCGGAGACTTGGAGCAGCAGATTTGGCAGAGCTGGAAACTTTCGGATGGCCCCCGCAGCGGGTCCGTTCCCGTTTGCTGCAGCAGCGCCGCCGCCCGGTCATAGACCCAATGCGGGCTGATGGTCAGGCAGTAATCGCAAAAATCCGCGCGAACCCCGCGCGGATCGCTCAAGCTGCTGAAGCCCAACAATTTCGCCAACCAACTCAATGCTCTGCTCCAGTCAAATGGAACCCGGGAAACAGGATACTCCCCTCGGCCAGCCAGCCCTCAGTCAGCCAGCACTCCGCCGGGCAAGCCGAACTGCGAGCTTGAATGGCGAAAAACCTGAGTTCATTCGCTTCTCAGCGCAGTCAGCCATCAGCTCAATCAAGCCGCAGAGCGCGAAGCTCGCGCCGAACGCCGCTGTTTCAAGTCAACTCGGGAGGTGCGGCTGACAGGCTGTTTCCGGGTGAAAGGCTGTTTCCGGGTGACAGGCTGTTTCCGGGTGATAACGCGTTTCCCATCCAGACTGCCTGCTGGACCAGCTCTCCGATGCGGCGGTTGATTTCCTGATCGACTATTTGATTATCGGCCACTGCCTTTTCCGTGGCAAATACGAATCTTGGAATGAGCACGCTGAGAAAGTCGAGCATCAGGCTGTTGGCCAGTCCCAGCAGGGACATGTAGCTTCCTTGTCCCCCAGCCGAGGCGAGAAATCCAACGACTTTTCCCTGCCAGGCCTTGCCTGTCAGTTCGACCAAGTTCTTGGCTGCCGAAGAAACATCGTAGTTGTAGATCGGAGTCGCCACGAGGATTGCCTTGGATTCGCGAATCACCGCCGCCGCCTGCTGGACCGAAGGGTGCGCGTAGCATGGTCCGGCGTCACAGGGGGGAAGTTTGAGTGTGGCCAAGTCCAGCCATTCGCAGGCGACCGAGGCCGCGGCAAACTCAGCGTGAGCCGCTCGAGCCAGGAAAAAACTGGCCCTTTCGAAAACCGGGCCGAGGTTATACGGTAAAGGAATTAGTCGCAGTCCGGTAGGCAGTCGAAGTTGGCTCCGCAGGGGAGTTCCCGCAGCGCTCACCACTGGTTAACGATCGCTGGCGGCTGCTTTCCGCGCCCGTCGCGAAACGGATTGCGGCTTTTCGGGGGATTTGTTTTTCAGTCAAGGTGAAACGATGGCTCGGGTCGTATTGGCAATGTCGGGAGGCGTCGACTCCAGTGTCGCCGCGGACCTCTTGCTCTCTGCCGGGCACGAGGTCATCGGTGTCTTTATGCGGCATGGCGAGCAGAGCATCGCGGCCTGCGCACTGGACGGCAGGCGGGAGAACTCGCCGCTTTTGCCAGTGCTCAATGGCCGTGCGGATCACAAGCAAGGTTGTTGCAGTGCTTCCGATGCCGAGGATGCCCGGGCGGTGGCCGGTCGTTTGGGGATTCCTTTTTACGCCTTGAACCTGCAAGCCGAGTTTCGCGGGATCATCGATTACTTCGTCGACGAGTACGCCCGGGGGCGGACCCCAAATCCCTGCGTGATGTGCAACAACCGCATCAAGTTCGGCAAACTGTTCGACTACGCCGACAGCGTGCAGGCCGAGTTTGTCGCGACGGGACATTACGCACGGCTGGTTCGCGAGGCGGGCAAGCTGCGCCTGCTGCGCGGCGTGGACGCCAGAAAAGACCAGTCCTATGTGCTGTTCGGCATTCGGCCGGACCTGCTCGAGCGCATGCTGCTTCCGGTGGGAACGTTTGAAAAGCCGGCGATCCGCGAACACGCTGCCCGGTTGGGCTTGAACGTGGCTGAGAAAAAGGACAGCCAGGAGATCTGCTTTGTTACCCAGGGGCATCACGGGGAGTTTGTCCGCGCGCGGCGCGGCGATGTCGACCGGGGTGGGGAGATCGTTACCACCAGCGGCCAGGTCGTTGGCCAGCACAGCGGGATCGAGGCGTTCACAATCGGGCAAAGAAAGAAACTGGGCGTGGCGATGGGTGAGCCGTACTTTGTGGTACGAATTGAGACCGATACCCGGCGGGTTGTCATCGGCAACAAGGAAGAACTCGGCCGCATCGAGTTGACTGCTGATCGGACCAATTGGCTGGTTCCTCCCCCTGCGGGCTCGTTCCGTTGTCTCGCCCAAATCCGCTACAACAGCGCTGCGGCGGCGGCCGAGGCGGAAGTCCTCCCCGACCAGCGATTACGGGTGCGATTTGAGGCCCCGCAGGATGGGGTTGCTCCCGGGCAAGCGGTGGTCGTTTATGCCGATCAACAGGTTTTGG
>JAJTFE010000023.1 GCA_021298375.1 Blastopirellula sp.
GCTCACGTCGGTCGCGTATTCGCCCGTCAGTCTGCGACGGACGTCGTCCTTGGGAAGCAGGATCTTTTTGGTCCGCTCAAAGTTCTTGGGTTCATGATTTCTCAGCCAGAGAATTTTGGGAGCCGTGAATCCGGTCAGCGCCGGATTGGCGACCATTTTGATCAGATTCTTGCGACCTCCAGCCAGCGATTCGATTTCAGCGCACTCGGCTGCCGTGCGTTGGTCGTTCCAGAGCAGGGCTGGGCGGATGACTTTGTTGTTCTTGTCGAGGAAGACGGAACCGTGCATCTGACCCGAAAGTCCAATCGCCCGCACTTCAGCCGGTTTGACTTTGGACTTCTTCATCACCGTTTGCACCGTCTTCACGACCGCCGTCCACCAGTCTTCCGGATTTTGCTCGCTCCAAAGCGGCTTGGGATGAGACAGCGGATAGGTTTCAGTCGCCTCGGCAAGAATGTCGCCGGTGGCTGCGACGAGCAGGGTTTTGGTGCCGGAAGTGCCAATGTCGATGCCGAGGAAATAGCTCATGGGTGTTTTGGGGCGGCGAGGTGGAGCAACGGAAATGACCAGACCACTAATATCCCGGTCCCGCTTGACCGACGCAAGCCGCGCTGCGCGAGAAAGTAGTGGGGGAGAGCAGGAGAGCTGGAGAAAGAGTGGAAAAGCGTTGGGAACGTCTCGCCACGTAGCTTTTCGCTCCGCGAAAACCCGCATCTTCGGATGAGCAAAAATTCAGTAGGTGGGGTCGCCAATGGCGAGTGCGTATTTTTCGCCAAGAGACGCGGGCCGTTGGCGCACCGACCCAGCCGCGCAAGATATGACTGAAGCCGCGCTTGCGCTGCCTGGTCAGTTGGCGTTGCGGCGGTGCTGACTGGGAGGGTGCGTCGCCCGCGCGGACTGACCCACCGTGGCCTGCTCTTTCACACTCCATCATCGATAATCCGTGGCACGGTTATTCCGATCTGATAAAATCCGACGAACGTCGCCAGCCACACCGGTTTGCCATCACCTGAAAGAAATCTCCATGCCGCACTTTGGACTGCAAATTGAAATGTTGATTGCCGCGGGTGCTGGGCGATCGCTCCGGAGCTTGAGCTTTGCTTGGATCGCCACCACGTTTTGTTTGCTCGCGGGCTGTACGCCCTCCGTCAATCCCACAACCCGTCCGCAAGTGAAGTCGGAGTCGGGCCCGCCTGCGTCACTCGAGATTCTGGTGATCGGCGACTCGCAATTGGCGGCTCAAGTCGCCCGGGGCTGGCAAGCGGAAGGGCGTGGTGAAGCTCGCGTGCGGGAGATTGCCGCCGAAGCATGGCAACAGGATTATGCCGTCGATCCACAAGTTGACTTGGTAGTCTTTCCGGCTGAGCTGCAGTCTGAGGCACTGGCGCGGCAGTTGTTCCTCGAGGTGCCAGGTGACGTTTGGAATGGTCCGGACATCAACAAGGCCGAGTTGCTTTCGCATTTTCGCACCGACCTGACGCGCTACGGCAATAAGATTTACACGGCGCCACTCGGGGCTCCGCAATTGGTGCTCGTCTACCGCGCCGATGTGCTGGCTGCTCTCGGCGCCACGCCGCCAAAGACTTGGACTGAACTGGATGAGTTAGTGGCGAGGCTGTCCGCGGCGGGGGAACTCAAGGGGGCTGGGGATGTGACGCTGCCCAAGGGAGTTGCACAGCCGCTTGGTCGAGACTGGGCAGCGACGGTGCTGCTGGCTCGGGTGGCGGCAGCCGTCTCCGGGCATGGTCGCCTGTCGACGGTGGTGAATGTGGAGACGCTTAAGCCGCTGGTCGATTCGGGACCGTTCGTCGCGGCGCTGAACGCGATGCAAAGCTGGGAGGCCTTGCGCGCGGCTGCCGGGAGGGCCGAGCCGTACACTGATCCGGCGGCGGTCTATCAGGCGCTGGTTCGCGGTGAGGCGGCGTTAGGGATAACCTGGCCATCAGTCCTGTTTGCTGGCGAGGCCACCGCGCCCAGCCGGGAGTTGCGGGTCGCCCGATTGCCCGCTGCGGCGGAGTGGTTTGATGCGAGCAGTGGGACTTGGCAGCCGCACGGCGAGAACGACCAGCCGGCGGTTGACTACCTCGGGTTTGGCGGCTTGGCGGTCGGCGTTTCGCGAAACAGTTTGCATGCTCCAGAAGCGTTCAACTTTCTGGCTTGGCTGGGGAGTAAGCGAACCAGCCTGCAGTTGTCGACACAGTCGCTGCGGACCGGTCCATTTCGATCGAGCCAGTTGGCCAACCCGGTGCGCTGGGTGGGTGAGAGTCTGGTTCCGGAAGCGGCTGAGCAGTACGCCGAGGCGTTGCGGCGAACGCATGAGGAACGGCTGGTGATGACGTTTCCCAAGCTACCCGGCCAGCGCGGCTATATCGAAGCCTTAGCGGCGGCGGCAAGAAAGGCGGCCACCGGAGCCGCGGGCCCGGCGGAGGCAATGACCGAAGCCACCTCTGAGTTCAATCGGTTGACCGAGAGTCTCGGCGGCCCGCAGCGGCAAAGTCGCCTGCTGCGCGAGGCGGAGGGGTATTGAAAGCCAAAGGCCTCGCGAACTCGCACAAAGCGAAATCGAAAGGCCCAACGCATGAGAGTATCGGCTCAAATGTCCGGGCCGATTCGCCGGCGGCGTACTGACCCATTTGAAGCTGTGATTGTGATTTAGGCTTCCGACCTGCGGCGCCACTTCGGCATCGCCGCCACAAGACCAACGACCAGCAGGCTGATTGCCGAAGGTTCAGGGACGGCAGTGTACTGAAACGAATCAATGCCGATGTAGTCTGAATTATTGCCAAAGTAGCCGGCGTCAGTCACGAAATACCGGAAGGCAAACCGACCCGAGGTAGGCCCTGACAAACCGCTCAGCGTGAACTGGTACTGTGTCCAAGCCTCAGGGTAGTCCGTGTCATTGAGCCCTGGATTGATCGTCGTCAATACTGTCGCGAAGGTCCCGACCGAAGTTGCGCTGGTGCCGACATCCGTGCTGGCTCCTGAAGTGCTGAGGCGAACTTCGAGACGGTCGGGAAAACTCGAGTTGGCGATCGTGCGCGTCCAGAACGACATCTTGTCGCCATTGCTCAGATTGAAAACCGGCGAGAGCAACCAAGTGCTGATGGTTCCATTGTCGCCGGTGTTATCGTAGTTCATCCCGGCGTAACTGTTTGCGGCTCCTGCTTGGGCGGGAAACACGGAGGAGTTTCCTTGGAAAATGCCCGTCAATCCCGCGGGGTCGCTGCGGAGCACACCGTAAAAACCCGAGGCGGTTATCTGCGTAGCGCTCGTTCCTGAATCCAACCCTGTCAGAGAATCAAATCCCTCAAACAGGTCAGCTCGGGCTGGCGATTGCAACGCCACGAGGGCCGCGCAAACAAAGCAAAAGAGGGTACGTTTCACTGGAGTAGGCTCTCGGGAAGATTCGACAATTTCAAACTGCCTCAGATCTACAACTAATTGGGGGATTTGCGGACGCAATTGCTGGCGAATTTGATTTCCGTGGAAAATTGAAAAAACAGGCAAAGTCGCGGAGAAGTGCCGGTTCTTCGCAGGGAAAGAAACGCAAGCGCGGCAAAGCCTCAACCAAAGGGGCTCAGTTTCCCGGCGCGAACTTGCTCACAATCGACGTGCGTCGCGATTGCTTGGTTGTCCGCTCGTGCACACCCAGAGTCACTTCGATACCCGAAATCTGATAAGGGTAAGGAGGAAGTGTTTCACGCTCGGTGTTGTCGTCCACACCGTTGAGTGAATTGTCGTCCAAGCCGTTGTAAGCTTGGTCGACTCCCAATGTTCCATCGTCGTCACGTCCGTTGACTTCATAAAAACGGGTAAAGGTGTCGACGACGAAATCCTGCCCGGCAGTCGAACTCAGCCAGTTCGGAGACGTGAACGAGAAATTCAAGGCGGCGTTTTGAGGGCTGGCCGCTGGAGCGGTGGAGAACGCCGGAGTGTTGGAAGAGAAGGGGACGCTGTCATAGTTCAAATCGACAAAGCCCCCTACGGTGAGCAAGGTGCCGGAGGAATAGCCCGGGTCGCTGGGGAGCATGGGGATTTGATTGACTTGATTGACGGGAACATTGGGAGAGAAAATCCGGACATCAAACGCGCAGGCGTCCGTGTTCATCACATCGTTTCCGGCGAAGTTGGTTTGCTGGCCGGACAAGTTCGGCAAGTTGCCGGGGCCGGTTAGTGCGAGCCGAAAAGAGGCCAAGGTCGCGCGATCAAGCGCGAAGGGGTAAGTCGCCAAGGTCGCAGTATACGGGTCAGTCAGGCTGGCAGGATAAGTGAAATGCGCGAAGCGGTTTTCGCGTTTGTCGAGGTCCTCCAGGGAATTGGCGACGAGCCGATCTCGGGTGCCGTCTCCATCGGAGTCGATCCACCGCGCGGAGATGTCATTGTTGAGGAAAAACCGTTGTACCGCGGCGAAGTTGTTGGCCGGAATCGCGGAAAGGTCGAGGTCCGGGCGGAGCAGCAGCGCCCGGCGGCGAATGGCAAGGTCCTCGGCGTAGTCCAGGCGGTTATTGCCGGGAGGATTCTCCTGATAGTCTGTCCACCAAATCACCTCCGCCAGCGAGGACTCGATGATTGCGGTGGTACTGTTTGCGGCATTGAATAATCGCCCGCGAAATGCTTGACCATCAGAGCGGGTAGTGAAACAAAGCACGTCATCCACATCGCCGAAAATCGCATCGGCTGTTCGCCCGGCAAGCAGGGCTGAATTGTCGCGAGTGGGGCCTTCGATGTATTCGAAATAGCCGGAGGGAGAACCAAACCGGGCCATGGGCTGCATGTTGGCAGTCACCCCGGCCAAGTCCGCTCGCAAAGTCTCTTGAGAGGTTCGCAATTGGTTGGAAAGCTCGATCATCGCCCGCCCTTTGGCGATTTCCTCGTTGGCGTAGCGGAAGGCGCGCATCATCGCCAGCAGGATGATCAGCGTCATGACCAGCGCGATCATGATCTCGATCAACGTCAGGCCGGAGCGGGCTTTGCAATCCACTCTTGCCGAGCGAAAAGTTTTCAGCGGGATGAACATGGGCACAGGATTCCTGGCGAACGGGTGAATTCAGGTTATTTCTGCGAGGTGACTTCCCGCTGGATGATGCTCTCAACCAAAACGCAATTTTGCACATCGTGATCGCGACCCGGTTCGAAGGCGACCGGAATCGAGCGGTCGACGAGGAAGAAGCCACGATGTCGCTGGACGGTTCCCTCTTCCTGCCCAATTTCGTTGACCGGCTTGCCGGTGGCCGGATCGACCTCAAAGAAACCAATGGTTACCCAGACCGCATAGACATTCGAACGGGTGGTGACGAGGTTGCCCAACCGCTGGCGAATGTCGTAACGAAAATAGGCATTTCGATCCGGGTTAGCCCAATCGCCGGGGTTGGTTTTCAATTCAAACAAGGGCGGTGAACTGGGGGCGGTGCCAATGCCGCTGTAATTCGTCGAGCGGAACAGGGTTGCCGACGAGGTTCTCGTCAGCAGTTTGGGAACGGGAACCCGGTGGACTGCATCGGCATTGCGGAAGAGATTCGGAATCTCCGTCGGCATGCTCGCGGCCAAAGCCGGATCGCCGCGACGGGATTGATCGAACTGCAACCACGTGACAGTCCCGTAGGGATTTTGGGGTGTGTTGGTCTCCCCGTAGCGTTGCATTAACCCGAGCCAGACTCGCTCATCGGAAATGGTATTCAGGTTGATTTTGCCAGGGATCCGCTCAGTCGCTCCGGCAAACTGGGATTCGACGTGAATGTAATCGAACAGGCGGTGCAGGGCCGGCGGGCCTTGCCTCAAGGCGGTGGCTCCGCTCGTAACGCTATCAGCGTAAAAATTGAACAAGTGGTTAAACCGATCCGCCGCATGGGGGAACGTCGCATCTGGACCGGCCGTCGCCCGCGAGGATTGGCCCGAGTACGGGTTGTCCGGAGAGGGGGGCGGAAGGTCGAAGCGGCTGGTCAGCAGGGCCTGAGGCGTGTAGGGCACATTCTGCAATTCGAATTGCGAAACGTACGGACGATTGTTCCAAGTCAACCAGGGGAAGGCATCATTACTGAGGTAACTCGGATCGGTGTTTCGGTAAATCAGGTCGACTTCGCCGAACGATTGAATCACATCAAGGGAAACAACGTGCTGGTCACCAGTCGCCACGCGAGGTGCACCGACCGTCAAGGAACCATCTTGTGTGCCCTTCCAGAGCAACCGCTTACGATTGCCACCGAGTCGTTGATGAAACCTTCCCCGCTCAAAAGAGGCGAGGTCATCATCGAGGGTGTTTTGGCGATCGGGATCGTCACCGGAATAAATTCCGTTGATGATCGAGACATCACTGCCGATGTAATCGACGGTCAGGTAGGGATTGTTGACCGCATCAAACGGCTGTGTCGGGTCAGCCAGTCGCTGCAAGTGTACCGAAAAGCAGCTGAGGATTTTGCCTTCATCGCGCAAACCGCCGCTGGGAAGTGTTGGCAAGGTCGGGATGGATGCCCAGCGGGCAGATTGGAACTGCTTGTCGGCAGGCGCATCCAGCGTGACGGCAGTCATCATTCCGCTGTCAAAAAACTCAAACCCATCGGCTACCGGGTTGAGGATGTAGGTCGGGTTGAGCGCTGCTGCTTCGACATCGTAACCCCGCTTGGGATCCGTGAGACCGAAGTTGCGGGGCTTCGAGCCACTGCCACCAGTCGTGTACTGCTCGCCAATCGGCAGGCACACGACATTGTTGGCCACTTGTTCGCGCATCGCCGCGGCGGCATTGTCCCAGTAGTAAGTACTGACTCTCGATCCGAGCGGGTCGAGAACAATTCGGCGGGTGCGATCGAGCGCGCCCGGAGCATTCCACGGGCCTGCCGAGGGAGACAAACGCCCGACGTAAGTCGTATAGAGATTACTTTGGGCGACACCGGCGGAGCCAATGATGGCGCGTCTTCCCGGTTGTAGTGCCGGAACGCCGGCCAGGCCAACGGGAGGGAAAAATACCACATCGGGATTGCCGGCATGCCGTGCGGTCAGGAAGCCGTTGCCGGGACGGGCGAAGTAGACGATTTTGACCACATTAGCGTTATCATCGGTGATGTTCTGCTCGTCGATGTTCGCGTTGGTATTGGTGCTGGAATTCAGAATCCGCAAGCGCCAGACGGGGCTTTCACCGTTGACCTTTTGCAAATTGACCCCCGAGCGGGCCGGATTATAGATTTCTGCCGGCGGCAGATCGCTGTTGGTGGCCGTGTCTGAATTCGCTGAGTTGACCCATGGATTGTAGAGCTCGATAAACGCGCTGGCGTTCGGTACGTAAAGGCTATCCAGGTCGGTATCCCGTTTGGCCGGGTCCGAGTCATTCAAGGTTCCGCCATTCTGTTCGGTATCGAGGTCCTGCAGCCGCTTGTCATGCAGAGCAAAGCTTTCGGTCAGCAGCAACTCCGGGCGCTCGCAACCCCAGATTGTAACGTTGGGTGTCCACCCGTCTTCCGGAGTCAAATCGAAGGCGAACTGCGTATTGACGCAGTCTGGGTCCATGAAGTCCTTGACGTTGACACACCATTGGGCCAAGTCGCGGCGGAAGGAGAGTTGGTCGTTTGCATTGCGGGCACCGTCAGCGTTGTAGTCGTAATCAATCGTTTCGGGACAAACGAGCAGCGTGAGATTGAACAAGTGACGAGGCAGAAGCGGATCTGCGATTGGCACCGCAGGGTTTGCCAGATTATCCACCCGTTTGTTTAGATTCAGTTTCCGACCGAGAAAGAGTTCTGCCGGCAGGTCATCCGCTGTGGGCGTTCTTCCCCAACGTTCTCGAAACAAATCCGAAATCAGTTGCGGGGCAACCGGAAGTTCCCAGCTGTCCGTCGTGAGCAAATGCCGTAATTGGGCGTTGGTACCGCTGAACAGGTCCGGGAGGAAATTCCGTAGTCGGGGAGGGAGTTGCCGTGAGTCGAAATCAAACGCGCGGAGGACCGACTCAAGTTCATGGGGTGAGTAATTTGCGTCCAGCCCGCGATCGTTCGGAGGCGACGAGACCAAATTCGGAGCAAATCCCAAACGTGGAGTAAAGGGAGCCTGTGAGGCGTCCATCTCGTACACCGAGTCCACGAGTTCGTTAACCAAGCCGGACGCAACCGCGTTGACGATCGGCATCCCTGGGGCAATGCTGACAGGACTGCTCGCAGTGTTGTAAGGGTCTTGCCGTACGTTGAAAGTGACATTGGGAACGCCAAGTTCAAACCGGCCGTGAATGTCGAGCGGAGAGCGGTAGAGTTGGTCGTTTACCAGGCCCGCATTCCCCACAAACGAGGCGAAGGGATAGTTTTGGAATCGGCTGCGCGACTTGAAGTCTACGAGGCCAATCGCGCCAGGCGCATTGTTACTTCCGATCGCTCCTGCGGGTGGGATTTGGTTATCGCTGCCGTACCGCCCAATAACTCCATCGGCGCCAAAAAACAGCTTCTCCGAGATCCGCCTTCCGGAGTTGTCGCGGCCCAGCGCGTAGTTGAGCGAGATTTCGCCGGTGCCGATTCCAAAGCCTGTCGGATGAAGTAATCCATCATCTGCCAGGTTATTATCGCCGTCGTTGTAGAAGCCATGCAACGAGAGCCGACGGGCCGTGGCATCCGTTGCCGGGTTCAACAGATTTACCGGAGCGTTCGTGGTGAGGTCGATTTCCCGCTGGTATTGGTTGCCATGGAAGTTGAGATTCAGCCGCCCGTCCATGTCGAGCACGTGATAAGCCACCAGTGGCTTGTAAACCTTTCCCTTGATGTCAGTTTGAATCGGCAGGTCAATGTCCATCCAGATGCTGTCATTGATCCCATCGCCGTCATTGTCGACGTCCCAGACGACGCTGCCCGCTTGCTCATTGAAGTCGGGGACTCCGTTTCGGTTGGCATCGACATACAACGGGCCACCGACATCACTTTGCCGGTCCGCATGAAAACTGTAGGGAACTTGTCCCAGCGAGCTGTTGACGTTGTAGGAGCCAGACTGTCCCCAATAGCGCACTAGCTGGGGGCGGTAAAAGCTGGGCGTCACCAGTGGGACCCCACCTTGATACCTGACGATGCTGAGGTGCATGTTCTGGTAATCGACAGCATCGTAATCTTCGTTCGTCGAGCGAATGTTTGGCGCCACGCTCGCGCCACTGGCGATCCCAAGGTAGTTTCTCCAAAGTTGGGTTCGAGTTTCCCCGGTAGTCCGGCTGACCACCGGATCGGGCGTGGCGCGATTCGGTTTGAAGGCCTCTTCGCTGAGGGCTGGGCGGCGAAAGTTGGTCACGGCTCCGGTGGGAGGGCTGTAAAGTCCGGCACCCGAACCGGTGAAGGGGCGACCATTGATATGCAGGTCAAAAGTGGTAAAGGTTGCGGCGGGAAGGAACTGGGCATCGTCCCAGCCAAACCGAACAAAAAAGCGATACCGATTTCCACCAGGCGGAGAGGGTGGAAGAACCTGGTAATCCAGAATGAAACCGGTCAGGCCGAGGTGCTTGCCAAGCCGCACACCATTGGCGTCGTACAGGTCCGTCAGCGACAGGTAGCGACCATTGAACGAGCCGTTATCGGGAAAAGGAGTTGTCAGCCCCCCATCGAGATCTGAACGGAGTTGATCGTAGGGTGCTTGAAGCGTGATGCTCCAAATTCCCTGTCCTTGATTGACGAGCGCCGCCACAGGGACACCGGTTCGGGTAAAGCCATAACCGTAGAGGTCGCCCAGCAGCGAGTGCCCACGCAGTGGCGAGCGGACGTTTTCGAGGCTGGGCTCGCGCAACAAATCCTGAAAGGCCCGCTTGACCAGGGTCGGCGCATCGTCCCGGCGCTCGCGGACATGCGAGAGCACTGTCGCCGAGCGGCGAAACTGGGTCGCGACGACGAGAAACGCCGCTCCCATCAGGAGGAACAACACAATGATGCTGACCACCATCAGGAGAGTCACACCGCGGCGCGAGTTGCCCCGATGCGTTTGGTCTCTGCGGAATCCAGTTGCCATCTTCATGTTACTGCTCGGAAAAATACTCGATGCGGAGAGGAGTGTCTGCTCGTCAACCGGAGGACGAGCGTCTCATCAAAGTGGTTAGTAGGTGAGCTGATAGGTCCGCTCGATGACCGCCCAGACGTCAGGCAAGTGAACGGCAAAAGTGGCCGTACCGGGAGCTGGCAGCAAGTCAAAATCCGGACCTTGAAGAGTGACTCGCCAGTTACCAGAGGCCGCCGGCTCTTCGGTTGCATCCAAAACCCGATAAAAATTCAGCTGCTGAATTGCCGTTCCGTTGGTCAGGGCCATCCAATCTCCGCGTCGGATGGAGGAATGCTGCGATGACTGGGCATTCGAGGAGGAAAAGGTGTTGTTGGTCAGCACTAACTCACCCCCCCCGTAAAGCATTCGTTCAGGCACCGTATTGGTGACGTCAAAGACGCGATCGTAAGGGCGAGGCAAATCAGGCGTTGGCAATTGCCGCCGTCGATAGACAACCGTGTGACTGCGCCAACTGCGGACGAAAGTAGCTCCGGCGCTGGTTGCGCCGACGAAATCGGGAAGGCAAAACACCACGCAGCTGATTTCACCCTCGAATTGCCGCCGGAGCAAATTCGCACCGGCAACATCGAAATACATTTCGGCTGGAGCCAGTTCAGGGGTCGGATAGCCCGCCGCAGTTGTCTGGGCCGTGTTGGGCGGGCCGGTTACCAAATCGTTACGCCAGGAGAACAGCGTCCGAGCCAAGGTGTAGCTGGCTGGTGTGCTCGGGGCCATAAATAAATTCGTTCGCTCAATCGCAATCGAGGTTGGCGCATCAGCTGCCGTTAAGTTGCTGACGTAGGGAAAGACGTCCGTTCCCGGAGTGGCAGTTGTGCCCACTGGGTCAATTACAAATCCGTTGGCAATCTTCGCGGGCGCCGATGCGACGGCAGTCCAATAGGCCGGTTGGTGGAAGCCACGCAGTTCAAATTCATCTGCAAAGTTTCGTCCAAACGCGGTCGCTGCCTCCTGGTCAAAACCCTGCTCCGCCTGACCGACAGCGAAGGGGATGATCACCATCACACCTGCAACACCGATGGTCGCGACCAAGATGGAGGTCAGGACTTCGATCACCGAAATCCCCCGCCGGACCCGGGAAGTTGCCAATCGCGTTCGTCCGTATTGTGGGGTCATGTTTGGGTTGTCAGGCATAGAACTATTTGGACTTCGAAAGATGTTCAACTTTGGTTGTCAGGCTCCATTCAGGAAACGAATCGCTTCCCCAATGGACGCCTATTGGCCGGCCGACTGGCCGACCAGGCGAAACGATTGACTCTGCAAAATCCGCTGCGGCTGGACCGCATCAGGGCTGGAAACCGGGGTGCTGACTGAGGCAATCGGCGAGACAAAAACTCCGCCGCTCTGCATGTTAATGCTGACCCACATGACATCTTCCTGACTCAGCAAGTCACGGCCTCCTTCGGCAACGCTGCGCGGCAGACTGTCGGCAGCAGTATCAAAAGAGTTACCGAATTCATCCGAGCTGACGCAGAGGTTCAAGGACGTTGTCGGAATCAATGCTCCATCGACTTCTCCGTTGGAGTAAATCCGATCAAGGCCTCCGTTGGGGCCGAACACGACAAGCACATCGTTGGGGTTGAAATTGGTACTCATCGTCTGCCGGTCCTCGGAAAAATAAGTCCAAGTGACCGGGCAGGTATCCCGCGCGGACAATTCTGCGACTCCCGCTGTTTGGGCGGTCGTCGGACCAGAATAGTTCAAGTTGATGTAGTACCCTCGAGGCAAAGCGACCTCCGAGTTGGGAACCGGCACGAGGGGGCGGTCAAGTCGAAAGCGAAGCGGTTGATTCAGAGGGAAACCGGGCAAGTGATTCGGGAGCACGCAAGTCAAACGCAGAAAAGTCCCATCAGGGTTCACCTGATCGACATACAGGGGCGTCGCCACACTCCCCAGTTGTAACCAGCAGCCGCGCTTTACTTGTGTGGCCAAGGTCGCATCCAGCGGCGTCGGGATTCGCACCACCAGTGTTCCACTCAAGGGGAAAGTTGCCGAGGTCGACGAAACCACGGTGGCAAACGAGTCTACCGTGTCCTCATCGTTTCCAGTGTAGGGTGGCAATCGACGCAAAAGGTACAGCGAGTTCGCGGCGTAAAGCAGATCGTGCACGCCATTTGGCGAATTGACTTTGCGAACGTAGTTGGGGTTGCGACGAATCCCCACCGCCGCGTAGCCATCGACCCGAGCCCGATTGGCCGCATCGACAAAAATCGAGCCAGTCACGCGGGCAGCCTCTCGAATCCCCCGCTCGCGATTCAGAAAGCGAATCTGGGGGATGATCAACACCGCGATCAGTGACAAGATACTGACGGCAACCAGTAGCTCGACCAAGGTAAACCCATCGGCAGCGCGGGGTGCTGTTTGGCGTAGAGATTTCAGGTTTTGGGAGGGGAACGACATGGTTATCTTCTCAGCGTTCATCTTGTCGTGCATAGGTGACTCGGACGATGAGTTGCCGGAAGTCAGGTAATTGATTGGAACTCAAGAGTGAGTCGAGCGTCTCTCCCGGGTCCAAAATGCCATCAGCGTCCAAATCAGCGAAGACCTGAAAAACCAAGGGGTCGCCAAAGGCATCCCGAATCAGCCGCTTCTGGTCGGTGCTGTCGATACTGATCTCACTCGCGTTGCAGACGTCGATCGCCCGCGAATCGTTATGCCAGGTGTTGTACAAAATCGCATACAGACATTTCGCCCCGGCATTGTTGGCATTCATTCCGGTCAAGATTCGCTGCGCGCCGAGGGCACCACTGGAGGGACGGAAGAAATTCAAATAGTTGGTTTTCCAGGCTGGTTCGGTCCAGCCATTTGACCAAGGAATGCTCGCGGGAACGATGTCACCGGGCTGCTGCGGCATCTCCGAACGAATCCAGTCGAGAATGGCCCTCTGTCTGATTCGGCGGCGGTCATTCCAGTCTCTGGACAGGCTGCTGGCCCGAAAAGGCAACGGTCGAGTTTCATACTCCTCCAGCTTCGCCGACAAAATCGTTTGAATCTGTCCGACCAAGGAAACCGAGCGAGCATGCCGAGAAGTATCCTGGGCATCGCGCAGGACAACCAGTGCTAATCCCGCCAAGACCGCGATGATCGAGACGACGATCAGCAGTTCAATCAGCGTGAAGCCGGCAGTTCGTTTGGGATTGCGATCAGTCATGTTCTGAACTCGGTTAAGCCGCGCGGCAAATGGTTACTGGTTAATCGTCCGTTCCAATCGTCCTTCCGAAAAGTTCGTGATGTTGTCTCGCTCCCGGGGATTACAGTTACCGATGTTCGGGGTGTTGGCCGGGGTCGCTGAAAACAGCGAATCCATGCCCGGAGCTATCAATTGAAATTTGTCTTTGTTGAAAAACTCAGAGCCGTTGTTGTAAGGCGAAAGATTGTAAGTTCCATTACTGGTGCTCACGGCATACGGAGCAGGAACCGTCGTCAGGCTCTTGAGCTCGAAATAAACAAATGGCAAACACGTACCAGTGAACTGCGAATAGGTCGCTACCAAAGCATTGTTGGTGCCGACCAGCACCGACGGATTCAACGGGTCTCGCAGGCGGTCCCCCTTAAAATCAAAGAACACTTCCCGCTCAACAGTCCCGACGTTATAGGCCGGAAGCGGGTTGCCTGTATTGCCGGTCAGCGGATACTGCTTGTTCTTGGCCAGGCCCGAGAGCCAGAAGACGTAGCTCGATTGGGGGCCGGCAGCTTGGAGCTTGGACCCGACTTGAGTCCACCAAGCAGTCAGGTTGGAAGACTCCGAGTGATTCGGTGCAATTCGGTTGAGGTAGGGGATAAACTGGTTGACGTCTGTGATTCGGGTAAAGTCAGGCGGGTAAAAGCCATACTTGGTCTTAAACGCTTCGATCGCCAGGCTCAACTGATTCACTTCCTGCTCAATCGCAAACTCCTGGCTGCGACGGTAGGCCGACATGACCCCCGGAACCAACAAGCCAACCAGAATCCCAATGATCACAATCACCACCAGCAACTCGATGAGGCTGAAACCGCGGCGAGCCAAGCTCGGGGCCACTGGAGTAGCGCCACTGGCTGACGGGCGAATTGCGGCTGCTGGTTTGGAATCGGTGCGATGCATGACTATGTTTCTCCCACTGGAAACCCAAATACCCATTCTCCGGCGGCAACCCTCAACTCGTCAGCCGGTTTTCATCGGCCAACAGTCTCAAAACAGGCGAGCCGTCTCAAAATGAGCTCTGGCTTAATTTGACTTATCCCTCGAAATCCCCTGCTTTTCAGCAGCCCTTGCGTTTTCAGCGGTCGGGCACTGCCCCACCACCCCTCATCTGGCATCCAGTCGCAAACCACATGCCAGCATTCGGCCATGACCCGGAAAAAACCGGAGATGCAGCCCAATTCTCCCAGCAGGCCGCTCGCCGGAGGAGTTCAGCCGACTCGCGTGGCTGGCTCCATTTACTACCCAAGCCGACGGGTCAGGTCGGCTTGAGCGAATACGTTGCTCGTGTTGTCTGCTTGAGGCCCTTGCTCTGATTTGCGGCTCTCGGCCGCCAAGAGCCATTCCTCACCCACTGGGGACCGCTCCCCGGAAAACTCTCCGGTGAGTGTTCGCCCATGGATTCGCCAGACCTGAATCCCAACCCTAAATCTTCGCCTTCCCTCCGGTCAAACCACCGATGATCGAAATCAGCGGCAAGAAGAGCGAGGCGACAATGAACAGCACCACGCCACCGAGGAAGATGATCATCATCGGTTCGATCAGCTTCATCATGCCGTCGGTTTCACCGACGTCGACCATGTTGACCACCAGTTCTTCCACCACCGGCTTTTTGTAGTTCAGGAAGTAGTAGCCCACAGCCGCCACGCTCAGGGCGATACAGGCGTACATCACGTAAAACCAAAAGTCGACTTTGACAAACAGCACCGCCAACGGCGGGAGGCTGAGCGTGGCCGCAAAGAAGAACGCCGTCACCGGATGAAAGCTGGGGCGGGAGTATTTCTTGAGCGGATTGGCGATCGTGTCACCTTCGCGAATCGAATCGGTAATCTTGCTGAAGACTTTCTCGAACATCGCGTTGCCGGAGGTTTCGCGAGTAATCGTCAGCCCCTCAATAATCGGCACGCCGCTGGCGATCAGCGCCCCAAGCGTCCGGGTGGTCCGGGCCAGGTTGGCCTTCTCAGCCAACTTGCCAAACACCGGCAGCTTGAGCAGGTAGAGGTGCCAGCCCATCCGCCCCGCCTTGAACTTGTTGACCAAGGCGACAAACAGGACCATGGCCAGCGGCACCAGCGGGAAAAGCCACCAGAGTTTCACGCAGCGGTCCGAAATGGCAATCAGCAATTCGGTCATCGGCGGCAGGTCAATCCCGAACTCTTCAAACATCTTCCGGAACTCCGGAATGATGAAGATCATGATGAAGACGAGGATGCAGATCGTGAACAGGATGACCATGATCGGGTAAATCAAGGCGCCAATCACCTTGGTCTTGAGCGATTGCGTCCGTTCGCGGAACTCGGCAAGGCGGCGGAGAATCAACTCCAGTGAACCGCCGGCTTCACCCGCCTTGATCATGTTCACATACAGGCGGTCGAACACCTTCGGTACCTTGGCCATCGCCTCCGAGAGGCTCGCTCCGCTTTCAATCTCATCGCAAACGTCAATCAAGGCGTTTTTCAGCGCGCCCGGCTTGGCCTGGTCCTCGAGGATCTTCAAGCTCCGCAGAATCGGCAGCCCGGCGTCCTGCAGAATCGAGAGCTGCCGGGTGAACGTCACCATCTTTTTGCCACCGGCGCCGCCCATCGCGAAGGTCTTTTTCTTGCCACCCCGGCGAGCCCCGGCCTTCTCCCCCTTTTGGGCCGAGATCTTCGTCACGAAGTAACCCATCGAGCGAATCGTCGCTTGGGCTTCGTCCTGGGTCTGGGCTTCGATCACGTCACGGATTTCTTGGCCCTGCGGATCGAGCGCTTCAAATTGAAAAGTAGGCATGCAAACCTCGTCAGGTTAACTACCGGTCCGGATCGCGACTTCCGGTCGGAAAAGGGAGCTGGTTAGGGGAGGGGGTGCAGTCGGCCAACGCCGGGAACGGCCACACCCTCTCCGGGGACGAGCCCGACTGTCCGCGAGCAGAGCCGTTGGCTCCGCCTGGGAACGTTGGCTCCGCCCGGGAAACCGGGCCAACCGCCGGGAATGTCTGATTTTGGATAGCGGTGTGGGCGCGATCAAACAGATTATTCCGGCGATTCGTTGGAAAAATCAAATTCAGGAACAGTTTTCGGGGATAGGGGGAACACGGAAGGGGAAAAGGGAAGGGGGTTGGGGCAGCCAAACTGAACTCGCCACTGCCTGATAACTGACAACAAACAACTGACAACCCTGGGTCCTGCCCCACCTACGACTCCAGAATGGTCTCCCGGATAACCTCCTCGGCGGTTGATTTGCCCTCGTAAATGAACGCCTCGCCCGCATCGCGGAGGAGTCGCATCCCCTTCTTTTTCGCCGCTTGCCGCAATTCGTCAGCCGAAGCTTCGTTCATGATCATTTCGCGAAGTTCGTCATCCATCACCATCAGCTCGAACATCCCGATGCGGCCCTTGTAGCCGGTGTTGTTGCAGTTGTTGCAGCCGCTCCCGCGGAAAAACTTCCGGTCGCCGAGCGTCTCCCGGGAGAGGCTCAACTCGTACAGCTGCTCGTCCGTTGGCTCGACTTCCTCCTTGCAGGCCGGGCAGATTCGCCGCACCAGCCGCTGGGCCAGAATCGCCTCCACCGTGGCCGTGATCAAAAACGTCGGTACGCCCATGTCCTTCATCCGCGTGACCGTGCTCGGGGCGTCGTTGGTGTGCAACGTGCTGAACACGGTGTGGCCGGTGAGTGAAGCCTGAACGGCGATTTCCGCTGTTTCAATATCGCGAATCTCGCCCACCAGGATTTTGTCCGGGTCCTGCCGGAGAATCGCCCGCAGCGCGCTGGCGAAAGTCACGCCAATGTCGTGGTCGATCGGGATCTGCACGATTCCGTCAATGTCGTACTCGACCGGGTCTTCGGTCGTGATCAGCTTGTCCTCGATGTGATTCAATTCGGACAGAGCCGAGTACAGCGTCGTGGTCTTGCCCGAGCCCGTCGGGCCGGTGACCAGGATGATCCCGTTGGGCTTGGCGATCACCTTGCGGAATGCAGCCATGGTTTCGGCGTCCATCCCCACGTTATTCAGGTCGAGCGACACGACGCTGCGGTCGAGTACCCGGCAGACGACGCTCTCGCCGAACATCGTTGGGAGCACGCTGACCCGCAAGTCGACGTTGTGTCCGCCGACGGTCAACTCAATTCGACCGTCTTGCGGGAGCCGGCGCTCGGCGATGTCGAGATTCGCCATGACCTTGATCCGGGTCGTGATCGCGAACGCCAGGTGCCGCGGCGGGGGAACCATTTCGAACAACACGCCATCGGCCTTGATCCGGATGCGAAACTCCTCTTCAAACGGCTCGAAGTGGATGTCGCTGGCATGGTCCTTGATCGCCAGCAGCAGCACCATGTTCAGCAGCTTACGGACCGGGGCGCTGTCGACAAGTTCCGAAACGTCGCTGAGGTTGATCGGCCCGTCGCCGCTGAGTTTCTTGCTCGCCTCGATCAACTCGGCGTCGCTTTGCAGCTCGGCGATAATCTTCTCGATGCTCTCGACTTCGGCGTTGAAAAACTTGTCGATGCTTTTGATGATCTGGTTTTCGCTGGCCACCAGCATCCGAATTTCGTAGCCCAGAAATCGCCGCAATTCATCCTGGACCGAGAGGTTCTGGGGGTCGCAGCTGGCGATCGTCAGGACGTTGTCGCGCAGCTGCAGCGGGATGATCCGGTAAAGCTGGGCCATCGCATCGGTGATCGCAGTCCGAGCCTCATCCGGGGGCACGAATCCCTCGAGGTCCACGGTTTGCAGGCCGAATTGCTCAGCCAGTGCCTGGACCAGCTGGTCTTCATTGATCAGCCCCATGTCCTCGGCGATCTTGCCGAGTTTCTGCCCGGGGTTCTGGGATTGCTCCTCGAGCAGCATTTCCAGCTGGTCGTCGGTGATGAAACCCAAGTCAACCAGAATCTGTCCGATGCGACGGATGGCCATGGCGAGTTCAGTTCAGTGAGAGAAAACAACCGCGGGAAAAAACGTGTGAGCAGAAGCAGGAAGCAAGCCGCATTATTCGGCCGGTGGCGGGGTCGTCGTGAACTCAACCGCCATCCCTTGAGACATTTGTCGGCGGGCCGTGGCGATCCGCTTGGCCAGTGAATCCGGGTCGTGCGCCTTGGCCAGGACGTCGTCCATCTCGACCTTCTCTTCCAGCCAGAGCTTGAACAGGCAGTCGTCCATCAGCATCATTCCGAACTTGGCGCCGGTTTGAATCGCCGAGTTGATGCGGAACGTCTTGTTTTCGCGGATCAGGTTGCCGACGCCGGGGGTCACCACCAGCGATTCATAAGCGGCCACGCGGCCGCCGCCAATGCGCGGCAACAGCGTCTGGGCCAGCACGCCGATCAGCGAAGTGGAGAGCTGGGTGCGAATCTGATCCTGCAGGTTGCCCGGGAAGGCGTCGATGATTCGGTTGACCGTGCCCTGGGCGCTGTTGGTGTGCAGCGTTCCAAAGACGATGTGACCCGTTTCCGCGGCGGTAATCGCCGCTTCAATCGTTTCCAAATCGCGCATTTCGCCGACGAGGATCACATCCGGGTCCTGCCGCAGAGCGCGGCGAATCGCTTCAGCAAACGTCGGGACGTCGACGTGAACCTCGCGCTGGTTGACGGTCGACTTCTTGTGGTAGTGATAAAACTCGATCGGATCCTCGATCGTGATGATGTGATGGTCGGTCCGCTCATTGATGTAGTTCACCAGCGAGGCGAGGGTTGTGCT
>JAJTFE010000300.1 GCA_021298375.1 Blastopirellula sp.
GACGTCCTCTTCTTGCCCGGGCGCTTCTCCCAAAAAACAAAGTCGGGCCTGAGGGTTTCCCACGCCGAAGACGGTTTGCCGTCGATTGCGAACCAGTTCCGGACAGCAGCGGCAGGCGGCGACTTCGGACTGCAGAACCTGCAAGGCGGCCGGTCGTTGAGCCGCATCGATCCCGGCTGCGTAAGGGCTCAAGTCGGGCTGACCCGCCGGGCTGCTGCCGCCAAATCCGGAAGCGGTCGTCGCCGCGCGACTGCCGGCCACTGCGGAGCGGGCTGGTGCGTTTGCCGCAGCGGCTGTGCTCGCGCCCGGATTGACTGGTCCCCGCGACACGGTCTGGTCCCGCAGCGTCTGGTCCCGCAGCGTCTGGTCCCGCAGCGTCTGGTCCCGCGAGGAAGTTGTTTCGACGAGAAGTTGAGGCGAGCCCGGCGGCGACTGCTCCGCAGCGGGAGTCGCAAGGAGGCTTTTCCAATCCTGCCGGGGGAGATGGGTCACGCCGCAATCGCGCAAGGCCTGGAGTTGTTCCAGGAGGGCTTTGCGGAGTTGTTCGGCGTCGATCATGGAAATCACGGGGCTTTGGACAGGCAATTTGACCAGTCGGGCCTGATTTGAAACAATCGAGGTTCAATTGACCAGCCGGTGGGGGGCGGGAAGCGGGGCGACCCGCTTTTTGCCGGGCCCGGAATTGGCCCGGCTCGATCTGGAACTGTTCGCAGGAAACAGTTGCCGGAGCACTGATTTCCCCTGCCCAGTTTTCCCCTGATTGCTGCCATGTCGCTTCCCAAGGTTTCCATTGTCGGCCGGCCGAATGTCGGCAAGTCGAGTATTTTCAATTGGCTGGCTGGATTGAGACTGGCGATTGTCGACGAAGTCGCCGGTGTGACCCGCGACCGAATGGGCTACGTGCTGGAACACGCCGGTCGCTACTTCGAAATCATCGACACCGGCGGGATCGGGATCAATGATGTCGATCAGCTGGATGAGGAAATCGAACAACAAATTGAAGCGGGGATTCGCGAAGCCAGCCTGCTGATGTTCGTCGTCGATGCCCGGGATGGACTGACGGTGCTCGACCAGTCGATCGCCGAGCGGTTGCGGGCGATTGGCAAACCGATTCTCCTGGTGGCCAATAAATGTGACGGGGAAAATTGGGAGTCCTACGCCAACGACTTTTTCCGGCTCGGCCTCGGGGAGGTCGTCAAGTGCAGCGCCAAGAACAATCGCCGTCGGCCGGAACTACTCGACGCCTTGCTGGAGCGTCTCCCCGACGAACTTCCCGATCCGGGTGAATTGGCCGAGCCGGAAATGAAGCTCGCGATCGTCGGACGACGAAATGTCGGCAAGAGCACATTCGTCAACACGCTGGCCGGCAGTGAGCGGATGATTGTCAGCGAGATTCCGGGAACTACGCGCGACAGCGTCGACGTGCGGTTTGAGCTTGACGGCAAGACCTTCGTGGCGATTGATACACCGGGGCTGAAAAAGGGCAAAAGCATCCGCTCCGATATCGACTTTTACAGCGACCACCGGGCCAAGCGGAGTATCCGGCATGCCGATGTTGTGCTGATGTTTTTTGACTGCAGCCAGCGGGTGAGCAAGGTCGACAAGCAACTCGTCAATTACATCGAGTCGGAGTACAAGCCCTGCCTGTTTGTGGTCAACAAATGGGACTTGATGGCTCCCCACATGCCTACCGAGCGCTGGGCCGAGTACCTTCGCGAACAATTTTCCTCGATGGCCTACGTGCCGATCGCTTTTATCACGGGACAGGAAGGCAAGAACATCAAGAAGTTGCTGAATCACGCCCAAATGCTGTTCAAGCAATCGCGGGCCCGCGTGCCGACGCCGGAGCTGAATCGACTGGTCAAGCGGGCGTTGGAAATCCAGCCCCCTCCGACCATCGGAACCCGGCGGCTGAAGGTCTTTTACGCGACGCAAATCGGCGAGCAGCCACCGACGATTGTGCTGAAGTGCAACGACCCGGCCAACGTGACCCCGACCTACCGGCGATACTTGTTGACGACCTTGCGCGATGGGCTGAAATTCGGTGAAGTCCCCATTCGCCTTTTCCTTGAGGGGAAAGCCGAAGCGAGCGACCGGGATTCGGAACCTGGGGCGACGAGACGCGAATCGGCGACTGCCAGCGAAGTGGAGGAGTTCGCCGCGGGAAGCCTCCCCGCCGAACCTGTGGCTCTGGACTTGGACGATGAGGTCGTCGATTGGGAGGCCGATTCCGAGCAGGAAGGGTGAAGCATCGGCCCTGCTTGCGGTTCTCGGACGACAGCGCCGATGACCTTTTCCCCCTGCTCTTTGTTGAGGATACCGATCATGCCTGGCCCCGGTTTTGAATACGCTTGTAATGCTGACTCGCTGCCGGATGGGGGGCGAGAGGTCTGCGAAGTCGGCAGCGAGCTGGTGCTGATTGTCCGGATTGGCGGACAGTTTTTCTGCGTCTCCGATGTCTGCACCCACGATGGCGGGCCGCTCTCCGATGGCGAACTTATCGACCATCAGATTGAGTGTCCGCGACACGGAGCCCGGTTTGATTTGCGGACCGGCGCGGCACTTTGCATGCCGGCAACCCAGCCGACTCGCGTTCACGAGTGCCTCCTCGAGGCCGGCAAGGTTTACGTCAGGCTTTCGGCTCTCTAGCGTTGGGACAGGTGCGGCTCAAGGCCGGGCAAGCTCGATGCTCGCTGGCTGACGGCTGCAGACAGCTCAAGGCCTGAAAGGCTCGGATCAAAAACAGGTTTTGCCGGTTGGACTTCAACCGGTTCAGTTTGGGAAGCGAGGAATTTCAAATGCCATTGCACGAAGATACGGTTCGCGAGCAACTCAAAAAAGTGATCGACCCCGAGTTGTTCGTGAACATAGTCGACCTTGGTCTGGTGTATGTGGTGGACGTCGTGGAGAACCCGACCCAACCCGAGGAGTACACGGTCAACATCGAGATGACGATGACCAGTCCGATGTGCCCGGCCGGTCCGCAATTGGTTGGCCAAAGCAAGGAATTCGCCGGAGAATTGCCAGGGGTCAAGGAGGTCAACGTCAAGGTTGTCATGGACCCGCCCTGGACGCAGGACATGATGACCGAAGCAGCCCGCGATCAGCTCGGCATTTTCTAAGCCCCGGCCAAGGTGAGCCTCGAATTCCTTGGCGAGGCGGAAGACTCTAAAATAAAGGACCGGATTGCGGAGATGATATCCAAGAGTTTTCGATGAAGGATCGTTGCGCGTGAAAGTGCTGCTGAACGAAGTTGAATTGGCTGCCGGCGTGCGGAACATGGCCACCGACATTTGCTCCGTCTATGGCGACCGTCCGCTGACAATCGTCGGCATCCTGACGGGCAGTGTCGTGCTGATGGCGGACTTGATCCGGTTGCTGGACATGCCGCTGCGGGTGGGTGTCGTCCAGACCAGCAGTTACCGCGGGAGTTTTGCTGCGAAAGAGCGGACGGCAGGAGGTGAGTTATCGCCCCGATTTCGTCGGCTTCGAAATCCCAGACGAATTCGTGGTCGGTTACGGGCTGGATTACAATGACGAGTACCGAAACCTTCCGTATCTCGCTGCCCTCGAACCCTCCGATCTCCCCCAAGCCAATCCATGAGCTCGCCGCGTGTTGCCCTGCTGACACCCACTTTCTGGCCGGTGGCCAACCGATTGTTGGTTGCGATGCGAGGTTTGGCTGAATGGTGCCAGCGGGCCGGTGCCGAAGTGGCCCTGTTTACGGAGAAACTTGAACCCGATTGGCCGACTCGGCTCCGCTTTCGAGACTGGAATGTCGTCAGGATCGAGCGACCCATTGCCCGTCCCTGGAGCCGGGGACGCTTTGGTAAAGCTCTGGTGAAAGCTCTGGAGGAGGAGCTGTCCCGCGCTGCTGACCTCCCCTCGCGCTGGGATGCCGTGATCGTTTGCGACTGGCCTGAGGCGCTGTTTGCCCTCGATGGCCAGGCAGGACGGATCAGCGAGCAACTCCTCTTCTGGTTTGACCGTCCCCTGCCTCCGGAAGCCCGAGGCAACGGAGCGACTGGGCGGGCTTGGCAAGCCGGATTGCGCTCCTGCAGCAGCTTGCTCAGTCCCCATCCTCGAGCGGTTGACTGGATCGCTGGTCTTAGCGACCTGAAGAGCGGCGTCACCTGGATTCCCGATTACAGCGGGGGTGACGAACCCGCCAGCAGGGAATCAAGTGGCC
>JAJTFE010000301.1 GCA_021298375.1 Blastopirellula sp.
GCAACTCGACTGTTGCTCCTGCCGCTACGACTCCGGCTGCTCCTGCCGCTACCCCGGCTGTTGAACCTCAGCCGACTTCGGGTGCTTATAACACCCAGCGTGCTCCGGTTGTTGACCCGAATGCTTTCATCATTCGCGGTGCCAACTACTCGAACAACAACTAAATTCCGCTTTCGCCTGATGGCAGGCGAGATCTGAATCGTCAAACCAAGAACCCCGGTCTCAAACAGGCCGGGGTTTTTTCGTTGTTGGAACGGGCTGGTGAAACTCTCCTAACCACTAACGAATTGCCTGGTTGAGCCGAATGGCGGCGTAGGCGAGGACATCGTGCTGGGCTTTGAGGAAATCGAGGATCGGCTTGGGGTCAGTCAACTGGGTACCGATCTCGAGCAGACCCGGAGCGATCCCAGCCGCGCCGAGTTCGGTGCCGAGGCTGAGGGCGATTTCGGCTGCCGCCTGTGAATTGCCGGTCCGCAAAAGCAAGTCGACCGCCAGCTCGAGGGCCGCCGAGCGGTCGCTGTCGCTGGTGGAGAGCGAAGCCTGCTGGCGCAGGTGGGCCACCGCGTCACGGGCGTCACCCGAAACCAATGCCGAAAAGTAACGCTCGTGGTCCGGGTAGGTCGCGGTGAACGGAACTTCGCTGGCATACTGCAGCAAGTCGGGAAGCAATTGGCCGTAACGCGAAAGGATGAGTGATTGACGGAGTGAATCGAGCCGGACGGCTTGACGTCCAATCCGCATGGCTGAAACCAGATGGGTCGCATCCAAGTGGGGCGTCGAGCGACGAATCTCGTCGCGAAAACGCTCCAGCAATTCGCCGAGTTGGACAGAATCCAACTCCGCTTCCACCTCGGGACGGGCCCGGAGGATGGCGCCGCGGACACTCTGGCCAAGTTCTCGGTAGATATGATCGATTAATTTTTCTGCCAGACTGGTTCGCTGGTCGCGACTCAAGGCAGGGGCGGCGGAATCGAACGCCGAGATTGCCTGACAGGTCCCCAGCTCCTGGAGGACAAGGGCGTAGCCGAATTCCGGGTGTGCCCGTTCAAACAGGCAGACTTGGATTAATTCGGCGATCGATTCTTCGTGCCGAGGAGTCTGTTCCAGGAGGTTGCGGACGAAATGGGTGTCATCCAGCGGTTGGAGGTAGGTCCACGCGGCTCCTGGGTGGCCACTGCTGGTCAGTGCGGCTCCCACCTCGCGGCAAGCCAGCAGTAAATCAGCCTCAATCGCAGCTGATTGTGCCGAGGTAATCGGCGAGCTGGAGTGCGGCTGCAAGCGCCGAGGGGCGGTCGTGGACCTGTTGCAGCTGCAAAAATATCGAATCGGTCGAATCGGTCATGCTGGTGTTCGGGTAAAAACGGGTCTGCCCGGGCGGGGGAAGTGCCACTCGCGGCCTTGGGCAATCATAGCGGAAACGCCCGCTGATCCGCCTCGGGCAACGTTCTCGAGGCTCAGAGGGGTATTTTTTGCCCCCTTTCGGCGAAGCGTCCCGTTGGAAGCCGTTGACCCAGCCGGCAGCTTTGCGGTTATTAAAAGGGGACGGGTTTGGGCCTGTTCAGTGAGTTGGTTGGGAATGGGGAAGCGGCCCGCGGAGACCCGGGCGCGAGTACCAAGCAAACCGACCATTAGTTACACTGTGGCTCCTTATAACTTTGGCTCCTTTAGCGTTGGTCGCTTTGGACGCGGCTCCTCTGCGGATGTCTTCTCCGTAGAGGTCCTCTCCGTGGGGAAGCCGAACTCCATCGCGGAGGCTCGCTCCCTCGCTTTTCTGCGGCAGTGACATCGCTGTCGTCCAGGGAGCGTGTACAGCACAGCCGTTAATGGTCAGATGGGTCAGATGGCAACTCTCGACTGGGTAGCCAGTTACGGGGGGGGCGCGAGTTTAGGTCTCGCCAGTCAGGGGTGCCAAAGTCACCACTGCCTCGACTGGGCAGTCTGGTCTTAAAAGGGCAGTCTGGTCTTAAAAGGGCAGGCTGGTCTTAAAAGGGCAGGGCGGTCTTAAAAGGGCAGGGCGGTAGGTTCACGGGAGAGAACTCGGCGGGTCTGCCGTCGGGAACTTGGTGCGGCGAATTTCGACAGTAGAGCAAGAGTTGGCTGGAACGGACGGATGAACGCAAAGGGTGTGATTGACGAGCAAGCAACCACAAACGCCGAGGCTGCCTCGGTTTGTTGCAACGCTCCACGTCCCGAGGCGAGACTGCGGCCGCTGGGTGAACCCGTGCTGGCGGGGCCGCGGAATGGGAATGGTGAGTCCGCGCCGACCTCAGTTTCATCATCGCCACGTTTGGAGTCGGCCTCTGTGCCCTCCGCCCCCCTTGTGATCACCGCGGTCGACTCGGCCAGCGAAAGCGCCGAGCGCGAGGAAGCCCAGTACTCTTTGTTGTGGCGGATGGCTGCCGGGATTTTCCAGCCTGAGGAATTGGAACGACTGGTTCCGCGACAGCGAGCTGCGCGGAATGAGGCGGGCGGTGAGGGCGTTTCTTTGCTCGACCCCATCGCGTTCACCGAAGCGGTCGCCTATGAGTTTCTGGCGCGGGGCGGAAAGCAGGCTCGGCCGTTCATCACGTTGGCTACCTACACTGCACTGGCGGAGACCGTGGGACTCGCGGGAGCGGGTCCGCTTTTGGTTCCCGACCATGTTAAACGGGTTGCATTGTCAATTGAGACGTTTCACAAAGCTTCGCTCGTGCATGATGACATCGAGGACGAGGATGAGTTTCGTTACGGCCAGCCGACGCTGCACCGCCGCTACGGGATCGCCTCGGCCATCAATGTCGGCGATTACCTGATTGGCTTGGGGTATCGCCTCGTCAGTCGCGATGCGGCCTTGCACGGCGGGGAAGTTGCGGCCCAGCTGCTGGATATCCTTGCCGCTGCTCACCAGCGATTGTGCGAGGGGCAGGGAGCCGAACTCTTTTGGCGGGACGCATCGAACAAGCAGCTCTCTCCCTCAGATGCGGTAAAAATCTACGCACTGAAAACCTCGCCAGCGTTCGAAGCCGCGCTCCTTTGCGGAGCCTGCTTGCAGGGTTCACTGGCCACCCATGCCGAGCCATTTCGGCGATTCGCCAAACACGTTGGGATCGCCTTCCAGATCTTGAACGACCTCAAGGATTGGAACCCCGACGAGTCCAACAAGAAGACCGTCGGCGGTGATTTGATTGGTGGGCGACCGACAGTGCTTTGGGCAATCGCCCTGGAGAGACTCCCCTCCGCAGCTCAAGCGGAACTCCTCAGTCTGGCGGGCGACCGGCAGCTGTGCGATTCGGCACGGATGGATCGGGCTCGGGTCCTGTACATGCAGGGGGATGTATTCCGCGCAGCCCGGGACATGGTGTTCGAGCAAAGGCTGGCGGCGTCGAAAGTGGCCGACGAGTTGCCCGAGGGTGCGATGCGGCGATTGCTCAAGTACATTATTGAGACGGTCCTCAATCGGCCGCATGAATTGGAACTTGGCCTGCCCCAGCTCCCCAGTTGAGTCAGGTTGGTACTGGACTCGTGACTGACGCCGGCTCGCGGTCCGGCCTCTTCGATCTTGCGGCAGCTTGGGAATTTTGCCAGCCTTGAAGCCGGAACGATTCTTAACGCGCGCTCGCCGCGGGTAACAGTTGTCGGACTTGAGGTCACCCGCGCCCGCTTTCGGTCCGGGAAACGGGCCTCGAATAATCGGGCCTTGATCATTCGGGCCTCGATCATTCGGGCCTCGATCATTCGGGCCTCGATCAATTGGGTCCCGGTGAAGCGGAACTCCCCTCGATCGAGGAGCCGGTCAGTGGGTAAATCGAGCTTTGGGCGCGGGCCTTACTTGCGACAGTGGGCTCAATTGGAGATGTGAGAGTAGAGAATTTGAAGCGCGACGCAACACAAGTCGATCTGACTGAATTGGTCGACCTGTTTTATGACCAGCCGAAAGCGTTGGGAGAATTCGCCGAAGTGGTCGCGGAGGAGATACCGCCGGCCACCCGTTCGCTGCTGAATCACCACCAGCACATGACGGTTACAGTCGAGCGGTTTCATCGCTGTCCCGTTTCGGTGCGGGTGTTGCAAACCAGCCAGCGGGGCGATTGGTATGCCCGGGAAATATTGCTGGAGCGGACTGCTTCGGCTGCGGGCGCGCCTGCCGGGATGGTGGTTCAGTATGGGATTGTCCGATTGAACCTGGGCCTTCTGGCAGACGCGGTCAAGAACGAAATTCTGGCTGGACAAAAGCCGCTGGGGCGAGTGTTGATTGAGCATGATGTGCTTCGTTCCGTGCGTTTGCTCTCCTTGCAGCGAATTCTGCCTGGTCCTGTTTTGCAGAGGCATTTGGGGTTGGGGCCGGATGAAGCCTGTTACGGCCGGACGGCGGTGATTTTTTGCGATCAGCAGCCGGCGATCCAATTGCTCGAGGTTGTCCCTGATGTGGGCTGAAGGTATCGGGGCCTGAGTTCTGGAAAATCGGCCAGGATCGGAGGGGCCGGGGGCGGGCCTTTTCGGGGGATTGGGTGTGGCGCGACTGGTTTGGACGGGAATCGAGCCAGTTTCTCATAATCCGTGATTCAACAAATCAATCCCCGTGGAAATTTTGTCCGGAGTTTGGAAAGCACATGTCGTTCGGTAATCCCAATCGTGGGCCGATGAATCGGCCAAAGCGCAAGCCTAAAGCCAAAACCAAGACCATCAAGAAGGACCCGCTGTTCATTGATGGCGAACGCCCGCGCCCGATGTACGTCGATTACAAGAACCTCGAGTTGCTGAAGAAGCTTGTGAATCGGCACGGCAAGATTGTCAGCCGCCGGAAGACTGGCTGCACGGCCGTCAGTCAGCACGCGGTCTCTGAAGCCATCAAGCGCGCCCGATTCATGGCGCTGTTGCCGTACGTGGGCGAGTAACGCTGCTCGAACAGTGTCAATCGATTCATTCAGTCGACCAACAGACGATTGGTTTGCGGCGGCTGAGTTAAGGGAGGGGATCGCACTCTCAGAGTTTTGGCTTGGCGAGTGTTGTTCGCCTAGCGCTAATTTCCGGCTCTTTGCTGCTCCGGAAAAAGCTCTGCTTCTCTGAAAAAATGCCTCGCGAGCCGCGCCCCATGGTGCGGCTCGTCTGCTTTCTGGACCTCGCTGGTCGATTAGAATGTGTCTCGTCGCTGGTCCAGATTTCTGCAGTGAAGTCGCCTGTGGCTGAATCTTGTCCTTCCCGAGGCCAGTACTCGCCGGCCTGCAGAGAGGAGAGCTGCTCGCTTGTCTCAGTCCTTTCAAGTCACCCGCCGCGTTGAATTTCGCGATACCGATATGGCGGGGATTGTCCATTTCTCCGTCTTCTTCACCTACATGGAGCAGGTGGAGCATGAATTCCTGCGAAGCCTGGGGCTGGGCGTGATCGCCGAAGTCGAAGGCCGGGAAATCAGCTGGCCGCGAGTCAGTGCAGGTTGTGATTACCGCCGTGCGATCAAGTTCGAGCAGTTGATCGACATTACGCTCAGGATTGCCAGGATCGGCGAGAAGAGCGTGACTTACGATTTCCGGTTTGAACACGCAGGCCAGTTGGTCGCCGAGGGACGAATTACGGCCGTCTGTTGCCTTTTTCAGCACGGCGTCCCGCCCCAATCGGTTCCAATCCCAGATTTGCTTCGGGAGAAGCTCGGCCCCTACCTGATTGATTCTGCCGATGGTTGATAGCGGCGAGTTGGGGGCGGTCGTCAGCAGGAAGCGAGAACGGGGTTTGTTGGGAGAGTAAACGATGGCGGAACTGATCGTAACCGGGCTGCGCAAAGCCTATCCGACTCCTTCCGGACCGCTGACGATTCTCGATGGAGTCGATTTGCAGCTGGGCCAAAGTGAAAACCTGGCGGTGGTCGGACCGAGCGGTTGCGGCAAGAGCACGTTCCTGCAAATCATCGGCACACTTGATCAACCAACCGCTGGAGAGGTGCGGTTGGGAGGAGTCAACCCGTTTGCACTGGCCAACCGCGAATTAGCCGCATTTCGAAACCATCGGATCGGTTTCATTTTTCAGGAACATCACCTGTTGCCGCAACTGACGGCGCTGGAAAACGTGCTCTTGCCGGTGCTTGCCGAGCAAGCGGTCGATGCAGCTGCCATGGATCGCGGCCGGCAGCTGCTGGATCAAGTTGGACTGGGAGCAAGGAGTGGCCACCGGCCAGCCGAACTCTCGGGGGGCGAACGCCAGCGTGTGGCCGTTGCCCGAGCGCTGATTCGCGAGCCCCTCTTGCTGCTGGCCGACGAACCGACCGGCAGTCTGGACGAGCAGAACGCGCGGTCGATTGGCGAGCTCCTGCTGGAGGTTCAATCGCGAGCGGGCGCCATGCTGATTTGCGTCACGCACAGTCCGACGTTGGCGGGAATGTTTCAAATCCGCCGGCAACTGCGAGCCGGGAAGTTCGTTAACTGATTGGAGGGAGTGATCCATGCCGGACTACCGAGCCATCTACAACGACGTGATCGAACGCGAGGATAATTACAATCTCGCCCAGTGCTCTCCCGGGTATCAAAACTGCGTCGAGTTCGGGCATGGTCTCTCTTTGCTCGGCGGACGGTCTCTGGACTTTGGCTGTGGCGTCGGATTTGTTCTGGAATACCTGGCGGCCCCGCCTTTCCGTTTCGAAGTGTATGGCGTCGATGCCAGCGACATTGCAGTCGAGCGTTCGCGGGCCAGATTGGCGAGATTCCCCTTCGAGCCGCTGAACCGGGTCCGCCATGTAACCAACTCGAAGTTGAGTTCATTCGAGGATGATTTTTTTTCGCTGGTGACCAGCTTTGACGTGCTTGAGCATCTGGACGAGGCGGACATTGTTTCGGTCTGGGATGAGATTCAGCGGGTGCTTCGCCGGGGAGGACTGTTTTTCGGTTCGGTCTCCTGTCGTCCATCTGGCTATCAGGATCGTTTCGGTGACAATCTTCACCGTACGGTCCGGGGAATTGACTGGTGGGTTGAGCGGTTACAGCCTGATCGCGCACTGTACGATGCGGCTCGATCGCAACTGTTGATCTGGAAACGGAATTTCAGGAAGCCCGCCGTATGAAGCTGAATGCCCTTTCCCTTGCGTGGAGCAGCGTGAGGCACTATTGGCGGACCAGTCTGGCCGTCCTGTTTGCCGTAGCCGTGGCGACGGCCGTCCTCGTCGGTGCACTCGTCGTCGGGAGCAGCATGCGGGGCAGTCTCCGCGCGATGACCCTGGAACGGTTGGGGAGAGTGGACGAGGTTCTGCTGAGCCGCGGCTTCTTCAGTCAGGCCTTGGTTGAAAAAATTCGGACGGCATCCGCTGGTGTCGATCAGTCGCTGCAGGTCGAGCCCCTGATTCTCTTTCCCGCAGCCTCGCTGGAGCGCTCGGAGGGTAAAGCTCCGCGGCGGTCGCAGCGGATTTCGGTGCTCGGGATTGAGGATGGCTATTGGCAACTCAGTTCTGAGCCGCTGACTGTCCCGCGTCTTTCGCCGGATGAGATTGTGCTTAACGAGGCCGTCGCTGAAGAGTTGGGGATTACAGTCGAGCAAGTCGCGTCGAAGTCGGCGCTGGTGACGCTGCGGATCCCCAAACCGAGCCTGCTTCCGGGTGACAGCTCGCTGGGAAAAAAACGCGACCTTGTGGAAAGCCTCGTGCGTCTGCGCGTGGTTGCGGTGATTCCGAACCGGGGGCTCGGCCGATTTTCGCTGGAACCCAGCCAGGCATTGGCCCGCAACGTCTACGTCTCGCTGGAGACCTTGCAG
>JAJTFE010000302.1:0-3387 GCA_021298375.1 Blastopirellula sp.
TCTGCGGAACATTGGGACGAGTCTGAGGCAGATTGGGACGACTTGCGCCCACCCCCGGACTGGGCCGCGACATCGCCGCAGGACTGGGACGGGACATCGCCGCAGGACTGGGACGGGACATTCCGCCCGGCATTCCGCCACCGCGGTTCATCGACGGGCGAGCCCCGCTAATCCCGCCGGCATGACCAGCAGAACGCTTGCCCTGAGCCCAGCTCGATTCCGCGAGGATGAGGCTGAGGCTGCAGGCGAGAAACAACCCCAAGAGACGACTGAATTGAGTGCTTTGCATGGAAGCGGGAACCTGAGTGAGAGTTGCCAAACAGTTTCAGAACGAGAATGGCCTCGTCACCTCGGTACCGCCGGGTGACGAGAAAGTATAGAAGTGGTCAGGCAGAAGAAAAGCTTGCGGCTTACTTGCCGCTTCCTTCGGTCGTCGCGCCCGGCTTTTCAACCTGGCGAACAACCTTGACCTCATAATCCCCGTCGGTCGAGCCACCGATCACCCGGTCACGACCCTTGAGGATGAAATGGTCATCGTCTTCGACCACCACTTCCACGATGGCCGACCCCGTGGTGCCATCCGGCAGCACCGAAGTTGACTTGCAAAGCCAGCCCTTCTCGGTGGGTGACCAAAGTCCATCGCTGTAAGCGCCGTCTGGTTCAAAGAGCCACGAACGAATCTGTTGATTGACCGGGTCCCAGCCAAATCGCTGAGTCGCCTTACCCTGAGATTGGCCATTGGAGAAGTTCTCGAATTCACCAATCAGGAAATTGCCATCTTCCGACCAGCGGAAGTTGATCCTCAACGTCGCATCGACGCCCTGATTGACCCAGTCGCCAACGAGGAAGCTGAGCGGAGCGAGTTGTTGGCCCGGAGTCGGGGCAGCGGCTTCATTGAACTCCCGCACCGTGGCCAACATCCACTTGCCATCCCGTTTGGCCCGTACGGCAACATAGCGGACTTTGGCCACCGCAGCTTCGACTTCCGGAGCAAACAGCTCGCGGGTCCCTTCCTCGATCAACAAGTCCGGACCGAGTTGCCGCAGTGAGTCCACCGTAATCGCCAGCTGCATCCCCGGATAATCCTTGAAGTATCCGGTCATCATCTCCTGAATCGCGGCACGGCCGCTGTGAACGGCTCCTTGCTCGTCCACGAATTCGCCTTCCGGCAGGAAAAAGTTGGCGAATTCATCAGCCTTCCCCTCGTTGAACGACTTCTGAAAGGCTTCCAGACCCGGAAGCAGCTCGCTGCGGATATCGTCAACCTTCGACACCACCGTGACGGTCGTCGCTTGGACCGAGCCAGCGGTGATCTGCAACTCAGCCTGCACCTGAGCTGAAAGTGAGTTCGAGCAAACGAGCAACAGCAGGGCGGCGGAAAGTAGTACGCGCGATCGCATTCAAACCTCGACAACAAGAGTTTGCCAAAAACGTTCAGAAGGCCAAATTCTAGCCGAATGGAGACGCTTCGCAATCATTCTTGAGCAACTGGAGTAAAACTCCTCTCTGCGGCGAATCGCGAACAATAATCGGCCGGGGAAATTGCCCCAAAGGGCAGGCAAAGGCTTTCGGAAAATTGAGGAACGGTCTCCTTTGCAGCTCTGTTCGCGGCCGTCCTCGCAGCTGTACCGAAGGCTGGTTTAGTCGGTCCGTCAGGCTCCATTCTCGCTCTGGTCGGTCTTGTTCTCCGCGGGAATGATTCCCAAACGTACCGAGCTGTCCAGCAGTAACCGCTCGGCCGGGCTCATTTCCTGCAACTGTTCGATCACCTGCCGGGCCAGGTCGGGCCGGTTGGTAATGATCCCGTCCACTCCCCGGCCAAGGTAAAAAGACATCAACACTGGACTGTCGACCGTCCAGACGTAAACCTGTTTGCCGCGGGCCTGAGCGCGAGCGATCAGGTCGCGGGTGGCGGTACGCGTATTGACGGCAAGGAAATCCGCCTCCAGCTTGCTCAGATCACCCACTCCCACGGCAGCGAGCAGGCCGACTGTCCAGGTGGGACGAAGCCGTTTGGCCTCGGCGACAAATGGTGGGTGGAGCGACATCAGCACGACCTGGTCGACCATCTGCTCCTGTTCCACAATCTCGATCACCCGCTCCACCAGTCGCTGATTATGCCCATAGTATTTCAATTCGATATCGACTTTCGCCCGACCCTTGCAAAGTCTCAAGGCATCGCGAAGCAGCGGCGTCCGCTGGTCGCGGTAATCGCTCGAAAACCGGCTGCCGATATCAATCTCAGCCAGTTCAGGCTGAGTCGCATTCCACGCCTTTAAATTGATCCCGGCGATCTTCATGTAGTCGCTGTCGTGAAAGACAATCACTTCTCCGTCAGCCGACTCCTGCACATCAAGTTCGACAAAATCAGCCCGATCGACGCAAGCGAGTTCAAACGCAGCCAAGCTGTTCTCAGGACGCAAGCCGGCTGCCCCGCGGTGGGCAAACACCAGGGCGTCTTCTCGGGAATTCAAACCGAGCAATAACCACAGTCCGGCCCCCACGGCAACCAGGCCAATCGCGGCGGCAATCCACAGCCACCGCCGCGAACTGCGGTCGAGTTGCTCTGCGGACTCGCCCAACTGCAACGCTTGGCCAGCTGCCGGCCGCTTCACTGGCGATGCTCCCAGCTCGCGGCAGTAAAAACGTTCGAGCCAGTCGGCGCCCAGACGCTGCCGTACCTCCGTTCCGTGTCGGCCATCCCAGCCAAATCGGCGATAGAGACTGCTGACCAGCAGAGCGAAGCTGATTCCCTGAAAGAGCGACAGGAGCAGCGTCCCGACCAGCCAGACAATCAGGAACGTTCCCAGAATCGGAACCAGCACCGGCAGCCAAAGGGTTGTGGAACTGATCGAAAACCGGGCTAATCCGTAAACCGCCGAAGCAAACAGGCTCGACAAGAGCAAATTGACCAGAGCCCATGCCAGCCAGCCGATTGCGACCAGCCAGCGGAATGAACCGACCAGCTGCCGGCTCGTCTGAAGCGCTGCCAACGGGCTGCTGTCCGTGACCAGCAGGACGGGCAAGGCGAGGCTCCAGCTCGCCAGCCGCGGGACGATCACGATCATCGCAAACAACGAGACCAGCATCGCCAATCCGACCGCCAACCAGAACTTTGGCGGGCGGCGATCGAGATAGAAATTGATGTCGACGTCACCGAGCAACAGCCAATAGACCAAACCTAATCCGGCCAAAAACGGCAGCAGCAGAAGCAACGTGCGAGCAATCACGGCCAGGCAAAGCAGAGCGGTCGAACCAAGATTGCGGAGGCTCCAGAGGATCGCCGCCGGAATCGAGACGCGATAGCCTTGAGCCAGGCCGAACGACTGCAGCAGCAGGCTGGACTGTTCCATCGCAAGGATCACCACACCGACAACCAAACAGCCA
>JAJTFE010000302.1:3399-4840 GCA_021298375.1 Blastopirellula sp.
CGATTGGGCTGAGCAAAAATGTGGCGATCTCCTGATCGGTCAGGGCATCCTGGCCCGAGGTGGCTATCAACTGCCGCATCAACCAGCCGAACAGCGGCCAGAGCAGCGCAAGTGAGGCCAGTCGCAGCAGCAAAGCGGTGGCGAACAGCAGTCGCCGATGGCGCCAAGTCGAGTGCAAGATGTCCCAGACGATTTCCAGCATCAGCGGCTTGCTCCGAGCACCATTTGCGAGGGGCTACTTAAAGATGACCTTGGCATCGGGGGTTTCCTTGTAGTTAATGGTGTGCCCCGGAACCCACGAGCCTTTGGCAAAGTACTCTGACTTGACCGCCAACTGACCATCGGATTTCAATTCCGATGTTGCCTTGACCTCGGTGATGCCGTTCTCATTGCCGGTGACTTTTTCCAAGCTGACCAGCCGATTGTCCTCGATCGTCAAGCTGCCCTCGGTGTGAAAGCCCGCCGTGGTGAAGTACCAGCTGCGGATTTGTTTGGTCTCGGCGTCCCACATCACAATCGTCTCGCCACCATACTCGCCCTCGTTGACCGAATGCAGGATGCGAATTGCCCGCCCATTCATCGCCCGCTCCCATCGGGAGACATCATGCATCGGCTTTTCGGGCGTGCTGTTCGCAAACTCGCCGCGAAACGTCTTCCCCAGAAAGGGCTCAAAGAACTTCAGTTCGGCAATCAATTCATTGGTCGCAGCTGATGTCGAATCCTGGGACTGGGCCATGCAGAAAGAAACAAGCAGGCTGCTGACAGCGAGGCCTAAGGCAATCGAGCGAAACATGGTCGACGTCTCCTGGTTTGTGTAGTTAAAGCATTTTCTCGGCAAGTGCCGACTCATCTCGCCGCGGAGCGGGCGGATCGGCCGGAGCTTCACCGACACCTTCCTCAGGGGCGAGTGGGGCTAACTTTTCTACTGCCGAAACAACCGCCGCCTCCGTCTGTTTTCGTTCTTCGGGAACGACAGGTTGGGAGGATGCAGTGGAGACAGAATCGGCCGCAGCTTGCGGGGGAAGTTCAGGCAATTCGGGAACCGCAGCGAGCTTCGGTGAAACCGGGACGGCTGGCACTTCGGGGAGCGGCGGAACTTCCGGATTGTGGGCGACAACGGCTTCGCTTCCCGGTCGCTTGCGGCGACGTGGAGCGAGCAGATAGAAGAATACGGGAGTCAGAAAAATTCCGAAGAGGGTCACGCCAAGCATTCCCGCAAAAACTGCGATCCCCAGCGTCTTTCGCATTTCGGCCCCGGCGCCGGTGGCAAGCACCAGCGGCACGACGCCGAGAATGAACGCGAACGATGTCATCATGATCGGCCGCAGTCGCAAGCGGCAGGCTTCAATCGTCGCCTCGAACGCGCTTGTGCCCGATTCGGTTTTCTCCTTGGCGAATTCGACGATCAAAATCGCGTTTTTGCTCGCCAGGCCAACCAGCA
>JAJTFE010000024.1 GCA_021298375.1 Blastopirellula sp.
GGCAAGGCGGGGGGCAGGGACTCGTTCACTTCGGTCTGGCCGGCACCGTCGTCAGGACTCGGGCGGACCGCCTGCTGGGGCGACTTGAGTCCCTCCAGGTCGCGCAGGTTGCGCTGGCGAAACAGCTCGAAGACTTGCTCCTCAGACAGCTGCACCGCGGCTCCTTCGTTCGGCTCGACACCCCACTCGGCGAGTGCTCTCTTTTCGGCCACGCGGCGATCGATGTTTCGTCCGCTCGGTCGCAGGTAGCGGGCAGTCGTCAGCCGCATGGCACTCTTTTTCCGCTCGAGGTAAATCACGTTCTGGACCGTGCCTTTGCCGTAGCTTCGCTCGCCCACCACGGTGGCTCGACCAAGGTCCTGCAGACAGGCGGCGACAATCTCGCTGGCGCTGGCCGAGTGCCGATTGATTAGAACGGCAACGGGCAAGCTGGCGGGAAGCAGCGGCTCGCCTCGGCTCAAAAGGCGTTCGTTGAAGCGCGGATTGCGGGCCTCAATCCGAACCACCTCTGAGCCCGGTGGAAGGAACATGCTGCAGACGTCTACGGCCGCCTCGAGCAAACCACCCGAATTCATCCGCAGGTCGAGAATCAGGCGATCGACCTTGCCATTAATCGATTGCAGCGCGGCCCGCAGTTCGTCGACAGTCCGCTCGCTGAACTGAGAGATTCGGACGTAACCGGTGCGGGGCTCCTCCTTGAGGAAAAAATCCCACTTGCCATCGGGGTACAGCCAATCGCCTTGCACCGAATCGGTTTTGATCGCATCGCGAATCAGCGTCACTTCGCGCACCGAGCCGGCATGACGAATCTGCAATACTACCGGCTTCCCCTTTGGACCACGCATTCGCTCGACCGCATCCTCGCGAGACTTGCCGACCATCGACTGGCCGTCGATTTCCAGAATCGCGTCGCCACTCTCCAGTCCGGCCTTGGCAGCGGGCGTGTTGGGCATGGCGGCGACCACGACCAATTCGCTTGACTTGGGGTCGACCCCGACAAACATTCCCACGCCACCGAACTCCTGCTGCATGTCTTCTTCAAAGGCCGTGTACTGTCGGCCCGAGAAATACATCGAGTGCTCGTCCAACGACTCCAGCATCCGCCCGATTGCCGTATCAAACAGTTCCCGGCGATCGTATTCCTCCAGCGCATCGTGCTCGACAACTTCGAGCGCTTCGGCAAACAGATTTGCATAGCGGCTTTTGGGGACTGCCGCATAACAGGCCCAAGCGATGAGAATGGCGATCGCAATGGCAACAAAATTCCGTAGCGGCATGGCGATCCGGGAAGGGCTGGAAAGGAAGAGGTGGAAATCGGTACGAGAATTTTAGCGGTCTGCCTGCACGGTCGGGAAGAGAGCCGACTGCAAATGGGCCATATGGCATGCGAAATGGGACGCGGGAGTTCGGCGGCCGGGGCAGGGAATTCACCCGTTGGCAGGGCCGAGGCGGTAGCTTGACTGCCGCCCGGTTGCCAGCGCCCTTACTGCTCGAATACAAGCAGCCGACCGCCTCGAATGCGACCATCATCCCGATGGTTTGTGCCCCGCCAGGGTTTACCCCGCGCGCGAGGCAACTCCCCTCGGAGGCTAACGCAGTTGGCTGAGTTCGCGGCTCCAGGCCTCAGCCGGACTCCGCTTGGTGTGGTTCCCCCCGCCAGCCCGCTCCAAAGCGGACGTTCCTTCCAGCGGGTAGCCGACCATGATCGCCCCGAGCAGTTTTCGACCGGCAGGAATGCCCAAGCGGCTTTTGACCGGAGGCGAATCGAGAAGGTTGGCCGAGGCCCAGTAACTTTCCAGGCCGGCTGCCGTCAGCAGCAGCAGAAAATTCTGCACGTAGGCACTTGCCGCCGCGAGGTGCTCGAAATTCGTTTCCTCCCGTTTGGCGGCGTCGGCAATTTCATCCGCAGTAGCCGGCAGCCAGTGAACCAGAACTGAAGCGCCGCAGGCCGAGAGAATCGCGGGGAGTTTGTTACCGGGCTTGAGGTCGGGACAAAGGCTCGGCAACTCGGCAGCGAGCCCGCGGCAGGCCTCCCACCAAAGCGCCGTCACGCGCCAAGGTTCGGCAATTCCCTCGATATTCCGAGCGAAATGGAACGGTGCTGGCCCGGCTGCGGCGATCGCTCGTCGCACTGCGGAATCGTGAAGCTGGGCCATTTCCTGCGAGAGCTGAACGGGCTGCTCGGTCATGCCGAACACTTTGGTGGTTTTTCGCTGACGAATCCACGCCGCAAGTTGCTCGAATCCGGCTTCGTTACTCATTTCACTCCTGTCATATAAACTTTCGCCAGCGCTCACATGCCGCCAGCCCCGCACCTTCGCCAGCCCCGCACTTCCGCCAGCCTTTCGCTGCGCAGTGGAAACTTGTCGCCCTTTCCCAAGGTAGAGCTACCGAAAACTCGGCTGCGTCGCCGGTTTGTCCTTTGGTTTCGAACCAGGGAAAGCCCCGGCCGCAGGCCGGTGACGCTCGGCGGGCACGCTGCCGTTGTAACCCTTCTAACGGCTTGCATTCAAGCCGTCACCTTTCTGACTTTCCGGGCCATTGTTACGATGGTCAGCACGGGCGGGGATTCCTTCCGAGCCCACGCTGCGGCGGTGTTCCGCCCGCTTGCTTGACACCTCTTTCACCAATCGTTTGTTTCTCCCATCGCCAGAGTCGCACATGAATCGAACCATCCTGCAAGTTCCCTTGCTGCTTCTTTCTTTCCTCGCCTTGCTGGTAACCGGCTTGAGTGCTCAAGAGACCAAGCTGGTTTCCGAGGTGGAGGGCATTTCCGAATTCCGGCTGTCCAACGGCGTTCAAGTGCTGTTGTTCCCGGACGACTCGAAACCGAACTTTACGGTCAACATGACCGTGCTGGTCGGTTCGCGTCACGAAGGTTACGGCGAGACCGGCATGGCTCACTTGCTCGAACACATGCTCTTCAAGGGAACGCCAACCCACAACGACATTCCGGCGTTGCTCAAGGATCGGGGCGTGCTGAATCTGAATGGAACGACTTGGCTGGACCGAACCAATTACTTTGAAACGCTCCCCTCCAAGGATGACAACCTCGAGTTTGCGATCAAGATGGAAGCGGATCGACTGCTGAACAGCACGATCAAAGGCGAGGACTTGCTGAGCGAAATGACCGTTGTCCGCAACGAGTTCGAAATGGGTGAAAACAGCCCGTCCTCGATCCTGATGCAGCGGCTGATGGCGACCGCCTACGAATGGCACAACTACGGCAAAACGACGATCGGCAACCGTTCGGACATCGAGCGGGTGCCTCTGGACAACCTCCGCCGCTTTTATTCCAAGTACTACCAGCCCGACAACATCATGGTGGTCGTCGCCGGAAAGTTTGAGCAGAAGGAAGCTTTGGAACTCCTGGAAAAGTACTTCGGGTCGCTCAAGACTCCAGACCGCGAGTTGCCCAAGACCTACACCGAAGAGCCGGTGCAGGACGGTGAGCGAGTGGTGGTGTTGCGTCGCGTGGGCGACGTGCAGATGGCTGGAGTTGGCTACCACATTCCGGCCGCGGCTGACCCCGACTTCGTGGTTTGCGAAGTCCTCGGTCAAATCCTCGGCTTGGAGCCGGGCGGGCTGCTCTACAAGAATCTGGTGGAGTCAGGGATCGCCTCGAGCGCCAGCACCTTCAATATTCCCGGCCACGATCCGGGGATGCTGCTCGCCTTCTGCGAAGTGTCCAAGGAAAAAGACCTTGAAACCGCAAAGAACCGGATGCTGGAGACGATCGAAGCGGTCGGAAACGACGGCGTTTCAGAGGACGATGTGAAACGGGCCGTACAGCGTTTGCTCAAGGAGCGCGAACAGACCTTTGCCAATACCGAAGCGATGGCAATCGAGCTCTCGGAATGGCGGGCCTACGGCGATTGGCGATTGTTCTTCATTCATCGCGACCGCCTCGAAAAAGTCACTGCCGCCGATGTGCAGCGGGTCGCCAAGGCCTGGTGCGTGCCGAGCAATCGCACCGTCGGGCTGTTTATCCCGACAACCGAACCGGTCCGGGCTCCCCTGGCTTCCCAGCCCAAAGTCAAGGAACTGGTGGGCGACTACAAGGGCCGGGCGAAAATTGCCGCGGGCGAGAGCTTTGAACCGACCCCGGAGAACATTGAGAGTCGGCTGCTGACCGGCGAGCTTTCGAGCGGGCTCAAAATCGCCATGCTGCCCAAGAAGACCCGCGACTCGCGCGTGAACGTGGTTGGCAAGCTCGACTTTGGAACGCTGGAATCGATGCGCGGCCAAGCGACCGCGGCAGCCCTGATGGGCAGCATGCTCAGCCGCGGCACGAAGCAGCTGAGTTTCCAGCAATTCCGCGACGCGCTGGATAATCTGAGGGCCACGCTCAGTTTCACAGGTGCTCCGGGTTCACTGCAGTTCTCGATTCAAACCAAGCGGGAGAATCTGCCCGAGGTGCTGAAGCTCCTGGAGCAGGCTTTGAAGGAACCCGCTTTTGCCGACAGTGAGCTGGAGATCGTCCGCCGTGAAAACGTCGCCCAGATGGAACAGATGAAATCCGATCCGCAAGGCTTGGCGGTCACCGAATTCCAACGCGTCTTTTCGCCTTACGAGCAAGACGATCCGCGTTATGCCCCGACGATTGACGAAAGCATCGCGCGGATGAACGCCGTCAAGGTCGAGCAAATCCGCGACTTGCATGACCGCTTTGTTGGCGGCCAACATGGTCAGATCGCTGTCGTTGGCGACTTTGACCCGGCCGCAACTCGAGAACAGCTCGACAAGCTGTTTGCCGGGTGGACCACTAAAGAGGCTTATGCCCGAATCCCGGAACCGGCGATCACGGGTCTGGCCGGGAAGCGGACCAAGATCAACACCCCCGACAAGGCCAATGCCGTTTACATCGCGGGAATGATGCTGCCGCTGCGCGATGATCATCCCGACTACGAAGCTCTGGCCGTGGCCAACTATGTCCTCGGGGGCGGACCGCTTGCTTCGCGACTGGCCGACCGGGTGCGGAAAAAGGAAGGCCTCTCCTACGGGGTTGGCTCCATGGTGCAGGCTGACTCGCAGGATGAACGCTCGATGCTGATGATGTTTGCGATTTCTAATCCGGAGAATACGGAAAAGGTCGTTGGGACCATTGACGAGGAAGTCGGACGGTTCGTCGAAAGCGGAGTGCAGGCAGAGGAACTGAACAATGCCGTTTCCAGCTATCTGGAAACCCGCAAGGGCGCCCGGGCCAACGATGGACAGTTGGCTGGATTGCTGCTGAAAAATCTCGAAACCGGCCGGAGCATGAAGTTCCAGGCCGAAAGCGACCAGAAGATCCGCTTGCTGACCAAGGAGCGGGTCGATGCCGTGATCAAGAATCTGCTCGACAAGCAGCGACTGATCATCATCACCGCGGGTGACTTCGAAAAGGCCAATGCCGCCGCCGGCGAAGGCGAAAAGAAGTAAGCTCGCTCGTTCTCTTGGCTTCGAGTTCAGGACTTGTGATCGGGGTAATCCCAATGAAAACGTTGCTCTCTGTCTTGTTGCTTGTGAGTGTTGCTCTGATGACTGCCGCCAGCCCAGCCCAATCCCCTCGGGCAATGAAAGTCGATGACCTGTTCCAAATCCGACGGATTGCCGATCCCCAAATCAGCCCCGATGGAAAGCAGGTTGTCTTCGTGGTGACGACGGTCAATCTGGAGGGAAACTCGACCAGTTCGAATCTCTGGCTGGCCGATGTGGCCCATCCCGAGACCGCGCGGCAGCTGACAACGACCCCCAAGAAGGATCTCAATCCCCGCTGGAGCCCGGACGGCAAGCGGATTCTGTTTCAGTCGACCCGCTCCGGCAGCATGCAGTTGTGGGTGATCGACCTGAGCGGCGGCGAAGCCCGTCAGCTGACTTCGATTTCCACCGAAGCGGCGACCGGAGTCTGGGCCCCGAACGGAAAGAGCATCGCCTTCGTCTCAGCCATCTGGCCGGAATACTCCCACAAGCCGTTTGCCGAAAGCGACAAACTGAACAAGGATCGCGCCGAAGCAAACGAGAAGAACCCAGACAAAGCCAAAGTCTTTGATCGGCTGTTTTTCCGCCACTGGGACAGTTACGTCGAGAACAAGCGGCAGCACCTGTTTGTGATTTCGTTTGATCCCGCGGAGGGGACTGCGGGCGAGCCCAAAGACGTGACTCCCGGCGATCGCGATGCCTATCCCACCTCGATGACCTTTTCTGTCGGTGATGATTTCTGCTTCAGTCCCGACAGCTCGCACTTGATTTTCACTGCGGTGCCGGTCGAGAACGAGGCTTGGAATACCAACCACGACCTCTGCCGCGTGCCGGTCACGGGCGGGACGCCAACTTGGGATGCGCTGACCAAAAACGGGGCCGCCGACGGCGCGCCAGCTTTTTCGCCCGATGGCAAATGGCTGGCTTGGCGGGCTCAGGCCGTTCCCGGCTCGGAAGCCGACCGCTGGGTCGCCTGGATCGCCCCTTGTGAACCAAGCGGCAAGCTGACGAGTGAGCCGCGGGCCTTGACTGCGGACCTCGATCGTTCTGTGGAAGGGATTCACTGGACCAAAACCGGGGCTGATCAACTGGTAGTGTTCTCTGCCGAGGATGGAGGCGTTTCGAAGATCTTTACCGTGGCGGCCGACGGCAAGTCTCCGGTCCGGCTGACGAATCCCCAAGCGCCAGTCGACAGTGTGAGCATCGGTGGCTTGAGCATCTCGCCGTCGACCGGTCGATTCGCCGTGCTGGCTTCGCGACTGGACTCGCCGCCCGGCGTGTTCGTCGGCGAGCAGACCAGCGAGATGGGGCGATTGGTACCGGTGGGCTCATTCAACAAGCAACTCCAGTCGGATATCGCCTGGGGCAAAATTGAAAGCGTGACGGTGCCCGGAGCGGGCGGCACGCCGATGCAAATGTGGTTGGTCTATCCGCCGGGATTCGACCCGGCGAAAAAATGGCCTTTGGCGTTTCTGGTTCATGGCGGACCCCAGGGAGCATGGATGAACTCCTGGAGCAACCGCTGGAATCCCCAGGTTTGGGCCGCTCAGGGCTACGTCGTCGCACTCCCCAACCCGCGAGGCTCGACTGGCTTCGGCCAGAAGTACACCGACGAGATCAGCGGTGACTGGGGCGGAAAATGCTACGAAGACCTGATGAAAGGTCTGGAGTGGCTGGAAACCAAGCCGTTCGTTGACCGCGATCGAATGTTCGCTGCCGGCGCATCCTTTGGCGGTTACATGATGAACTGGTTCCAAGGTCAAACCGACAAGTTCAAGACACTGGTCACGCATTGCGGCGTCTACAACTTCGACAGCATGTACGCCACGACCGAAGAAGTCTGGTTTGACGAATGGGAACACGGCGGCCCGCCCTGGGTCAATCGCGACTCCTACGAGAAGTACTCACCCCACCGGTTTGCCCAGAACTTCAAGACGCCAATGCTGATCATTCACAATGACCTCGATTTCCGGGTGCCGGTCAGCGAAGGCCTGCAGTTGTTTACCACGTTGCAACGCTTGGGCGTTCCGAGCAAGCTGATCAACTTCCCCGATGAAGGCCACTGGGTTAATAAGCCGGCCAACAGCAAGTTCTGGCACGACGAGATTTTCGCATGGCTGAGGAACTACTGCCCGCCCGGTGCGAAGTAATCGGACTGGCAGTAATCGGACTGGCAGTAGTTGGACTGGGCCAAGACACTTCGGCTCGACTCGGCCGAGGCCGCTCCAACCCAATGGCGCGGCGGCAAACTCCTGCGCTGCGGCGGCAAACCATGGCCGGCTATTTGAGCAGCATCAGCCTTGGCAGCTGAGCTGCTCACCGTCTCGGCCCAGAACGCGGGCTTTGATGAGTTCGCCGCGGACGATCGGGCGACTGGTCGCGACGGCGGCAGTCACGGCGCGGCAGCTGGTTCCCACCCAGCGACCAGCCACCGGTTGCTCAGCCATGACGGTGATTTCCGAGCCCAACAGTTGATCGAGATAGACGCCGCGCAATTCGCGGTCGAGTTCCATCAGCTTGTCAACCCGTGCCGCTTTGATGTTGCCGTCGACCTGCTCCGACATTTCTGCGGCAGCGGTACCCCGGCGGGGGCTGAAGGGGAACACGTGGAGTTTGGCAAAACCGATTTGGCGACAAACGCTTTCAGTCGCGGCGAAGTCTTCGGCGGTCTCCCCCGGAAAACCGACAATCACATCTGTCGTGAATGCGGGACGAGCCAATCGCTCCGCCACCAGCTGGCAACGGTCGATAATTCGTTTGGCGGACCAACGCCGCCGCATCAGCCTCAAAATCCGGTCGCTGCCGCTCTGCAGGCAGACATGCAGGTGGGGGCAGAATCGTTCGGCATACTCGACCATGACGTCGATTAGCTCGCGGGTCACTTCCGTCGCCTCGATGCTGGAGAGTCGCACGCGGAGGCGGGTTGTGCGGCGGCAAATCTGCCGAACCAGCGTCGCCAATCGCGTCCACTCCTGGCGCGGCAAACCGCGATTGAAATCCACCCCATAGTGCCCGAGGTGAATCCCGGTCAGGACCACCTCCTGATAGCCATTCTGTTCCAGACCCTCGATCTCTCGGAGCACGTCCTCGAGCTGGCGGCTGTACATTTGCGGTCGGACCTTGGGAATGATGCAGTAGCTGCAATTCAGCAAACAGCCGTCCTGCACTTTGACGAAGGCTCGGCGATGCCCGGTCAGTCCAGCGATCCCGGTTGGCAAGTCAACAACTCCATGCCTCCCCAGCAAATCGGGGAGTTCCCGCTTGTCAGTCACGACCTCGACCACGCCAGGCAGGCGGCGGACCTCGTCTGGAGCCCGAGTCGCGTAGCAGCCCATCACGACAATCCGGGCGTCGGGATTGTCCTTGTGAAGCCGCCGAATCACCTGCCGGCTTTTGGAGTCTCCTTCAGCCGTGACGGTACAGGTGTTCACAATGCAGACATCGGCAGTCTCATCTTCCGCCACATCCTGGTATCCGGCGCGCAGCAATCCCTGCCGGACAAATTCGGTTTCGTACTGGTTGACCTTGCAACCGAGAGTGTAGGTTTTGAGTTTGGCAGTCACGAGGGACCAACGGTCAAGAAAACGTTCCAAAGAGTGCGTCAGGTTTGCGAACGGGGCTCGCTACGATGATAATCCGCTACGATGATAATCAACCGACTCGAACACGAAAAAGGGCAGGGGAGGGCGGGTTGGGGAAACTTGCCTTACGCCTGAACGAATTGTTCTCCGGAATCTACCATGAGCCACCGCTTAGCCATCTGCAATGAACTGTTTGAAGGCTGGACGCTCGCGGAAACCAGTGCCCGCTGCCGGGAATGGGGCTACGAAGGTCTGGAGCTGGCACCTTTTACGCTGGCTGAGCAGCCACTGGAGCTTTCGCCCGCGGCGCGAGCCGAGATTAGCAGGACCATCACCTCTTCCGGTTTGGAGGTGGTTGGCCTGCACTGGCTGTTGGCTCGAACCAAAGGGCTGCATCTGACGACTGCAGACCGGAAGACTCGGCAGCGAACCCTGGAATACCTTGAGGGTTTGGCCGACATGTGCGCGGACCTCGGCGGCAGGATTCTGGTCTTTGGCTCACCGCAGCAGAGAAGTCTCGAGTCGGGGACAACGCATGCCGATGGCGAAGCCCGGGCAGCTGAGTTGTTCTCCCAACTAGCGCCGGTGCTGGCCGAGCGCGGAGTGGTCTTGGGACTGGAACCTCTGGGCCCCGAAGAAACCAATTTCCTGCAGACGGCCGAATCCGCCGTGCGGCTGATCGAAGCGGTTGGCTCTTCCCAGATTCGCCTGCACTTGGACGTCAAGGCAATGAGCACCGAGCAACTGGGATACGGTGAGTTGATTCGCCGGTATGCTCCCTGGCTCGTGCACTTTCATGCCAACGACCCGAATCGCCTCGGGCCAGGAATGGGCACAGTCGACTATCGCGCGTTCTGGGATGATTTGGCCGATTGCTATCAGGGCTGGTTGAGTGTCGAGGTCTTTGATTATGCTCCCGGCCCCGAAGTAATCGCCCGACAAAGTCTCAATTATCTTCGGCAAATGGAGCAGAAATCAGGTTGAATCTGGGGAGACGGGGCCAGAGAATGAGGGAAGCCGATGCGATTGCCTCACATTTCCCAGCCACTGAGGGTGAACCATGTTGCCTGCTTCTATTTTCCAGGCAGCGGTTTCCCCCCGCCGCAATGGTCTCGCTCAGACGCGCCGCGGTTTTACGCTGGTGGAGTTGCTGGTCGTGATTGCCGTGATTGGGATTCTCCTCGGCTTGCTCTTTCCGGCCATTCAAGCGATTCGGGAATCCGCCCGGCGAACCCAGTGTTCGAATCAGATTCGGCAGCAGATTGTTGCCTTGTTGAATTATCACGAAGCCAATCAGAAATTTGTCTCGGGCTTTGAGTGGCCCAGTCGCACGCTTTGGCAGGCGAGATTGCTGCCTTACCTGGAACAGGGGAATCTCTACAGCACGCTGCAATTTGGACAGCCTTGGAACTCGGGGCCAAATGCCTTGGCCTGCGCGGTCCCGCTTCCTGTCTTTCAATGTCCCTCGCAACCGGCGGTCAGCATCACCGACTTCGAGGGAATCCCCGACCGCCAACCGTGCAACTACCTCGCCTGCGCCACCGGGATTTTGACCCGCGAATCGGGCCCCGCTCCCGTAGTGGGATCACCCCGGGTCGACGGCATGCTTTTTAACAACAGCGCTGTACGGATGGCAGATGTCCGCGATGGGAGCTCGCAGACGATCATGCTGGGCGAAGCGATTTTTGACTATCAAATGATCGGAACCGATCCGGTGGGCAACGAACAGGCGGTCGACCACTGGTACATCGGCTCCACGGACGAACTCAATGGAATCAATGCGTCGGAATGTCTGGGGTCAGCTGCGATTCGCATCAACCTGTTTCGCAACAAGGCGCTGAACGATATTGAGTCCAAGGAATTGTGCTTCAGCAGTTACCACCCGGCGGGGGCGATGTTTGCTTTTGTGGACGGACATGTCGAGTTCGTCCGCGAGTCGATTGGGCTGGACATTTTGGGGGCTTGGGGGACCCGAGACGGCGGCGAGACGAACGTTACCGATCAATAGTCAATCGCCTGCGGCGCTCAATTTTTCACTCTCTTCCTTGACCTTGCTCCGCTGTGGGTCAGGTTTTTTCACGCCCGGGCTTCGCAGAATAGCCGGCGTGGCCCAGAGGGACGCGGGCCTGCACGGCGACCCTCGAGCGATTTTGGGGGACAAGTCGGCGATCGAGCCCAAACCGGCGTTTGCGCAAACCCCGCTTTTTTCGTATACTCAAGGGCCCGCTTGGCAAACTCGCTGCGGGAATTCGCACTGAACCCGTGTGCCCTGCCCTCTCTTCAGATCGACATGACCAGCATTCAACTCCCCGACGGTTCCCTCAAGAGTTTCCCCGGACCTGTGACCGTAGCCGATGTCGCCAAGAGCATTGGCTCGCGGCTGGCCAAAGACGCCCTGTGGGGCGAGGTGGCTGGTCAGCCCGTCCGGTTGGACCAACCGCTGGAGGGTGACAAGTTGCCGCTGAAGATTATCACCCGCAATGACCCACAGGCCTTGGCGACCATGCGCCACAGTTGTGCCCACGTGATGGCGCGAGCCGTAATGCGTTTGAAGAAAGGCGTTCAGCTGGCATTTGGTCCGACCATCGAAGGCGGATTCTATTACGACTTTGAGATGCCCGAGCCTCTGACCGAGGAGGACTTTCCGGCAATCGAGGAAGAGATGCGGCGGATCGTCAAGCTCGACGAGCCGTTCGAACGGGTAGAGCGAAGTCGGACCGAGGCTGTGGCCATCTGCCGCGACATGCACCAGGACCTCAAAGTCGAACATATTGAAACGGGTTTGTCCGAGCACCCCAGCGTTTCGTTTTACCAGCAGGGAGAGTTCGTCGACCTTTGTCGCGGCCCCCATGTGCCGACGGCCGGGATGATCGGTGCATTCAAGCTGCTGTCACTGGCGGGCGCTTACTGGAAAGGGGATGAGACCCGCCAGCAGTTGCAACGGCTCTACGCGACCGCCTTTTTCAATCAGCAGGATTTGGACGAGCATCTACAGCGGATCGAGGAGGCCAAAAAGCGCGACCACCGCGTGCTGGGAAAACGACTCGGGTTATTCCACATCGACGAGATGGTCGGCCAAGGCTTGATCCTCTGGACTCCCAAGGGGGCGTTTATCCGCCAGCAACTGCAGGACTTCATCTCCTCGCACCTGCGCCGCCAGGGCTATCAACAAGTGTTTACGCCGCACATCGGCAAGCTGGAGTTGTACAAAACCAGCGGGCACTTTCCCTATTACCAGGAAAGCCAGTACCCGCCTCTGGTCCAGCGCGAACAACTGCAGGCCTTGGCGGATGAGGGCTGCACCTGCGGCGAACTCTCCAACCGGATGAAGGCAGGAGAAATTGATGGCTACCTGCTGAAGCCGATGAACTGCCCGCACCATGTCAAGATTTATGCCTCCCAGCAGCGGAGCTATCGCGACCTGCCGATTCGGCTGGCCGAGTTCGGCACGGTATATCGCTGGGAACAGTCCGGTGAGATTGGCGGCCTGACGCGCGTCCGCGGGTTCACGCAGGATGATGCCCACCTGTTTGTGACCCAGGAGCAATTGGGTGCGGAACTGAATGGCTGCCTGGAACTGGTTAAGATCGTGCTCTCGGCCATGGGAATTGATGATTTCCATGTCCGCGTCGGGCTTCGCGATCCGGCCAGCGACAAGTACATTGGCAAGCCCGAAAACTGGGACTTGGCCGAGCAAGCCTGTCGGGAAGCAGCCCAGAGCCTGGGCAAGCCGTTCTCCGAGGAACAGGGCGAAGCTGCCTTCTATGGCCCGAAAATCGACTTTGTGGTCCGCGATTGCATTGGACGGAAATGGCAGCTCGGAACCGTCCAGGTTGACTACAACCTGCCCGAGCGATTTGGCCTGGAATACGTCGGTGCCGACAACCGTCCGCACCGGCCAATCATGATTCACAGGGCCCCATTTGGCTCCATGGAGCGGTTTATTGGAGTCCTGATCGAACATTTTGCCGGAGCGTTCCCGCTCTGGCTGGCCCCCGAACAGGCCCGCGTCCTGACCGTGAGCGACAAGTCCGAAGTCTACGGCCGCGAGGTTTTGGACAAACTCCGCGCAGCCGGATTGCGGGTAGAGGGTGATTTCCGCTCGGAAAAACTTGGTGCTAAAATACGGGACGCCCAATTGGAACTGATCCCCTACATGCTGGTCGTCGGTCCTCGAGACGCCGAACAGGGTACAGTTTCCGTTCGGGACCGAGCCGAGGGTGACCTGGGAGCGATATCGCTGGACGACTGCATTGCCCGTCTGACCAATGAAGTGGCTGAGAAAAAAGTCCGCAAGACTTTTCAAACATCGGCCGGTCTGGACAGCAGTCAGGCGGCGATGGAGTATTGAAGCCCAAGGTTTGAAGCCCAAGGTTTGAAGCCCAAGGTTTGACGGCCAAGGATTGATGGCGGGGCTTGATCGCCAGCCGTGCAACCCGAGGCTTGAGTCAGGGACCAGATTAACTGCGGCTCAACGAGCCAAAGAGCGACCGCTTGGTTCCCTCTGCGGCTGATTGACCGTTCAATCATTGAGATTGCGTGGATTGGCCAACTGTCGGGCCCTGTAAATGACAGGAACCCGCCAGTCATCCTGTTTTCATTTCTGCATTTGAAAGGAACAAAGTTATTCCTCCGGAACACAATTCGAAAGATCAAAACCGTGTCAATGAACAGATTCGGATCACTCCGATCCGCGTGATCGACGATGCCGGCAATCAGCTCGGGATCATGCCGACGCGCGATGCCTTGGCCCGCGCCCGAGAAGTCGGCCTGGACTTGGTCGAGGTCTCGCCCGACTCCAAGCCTCCCGTTTGCCGAATCATGGATTTCGGCAAGTTCAAGTACGAAAAGAGCAAACGCTCCCACAAAAACAAGGCGCATACGACCAAGCTCAAGGAAATCCGGCTGCGACCCAAGACCGGACAACATGACATCGAAGTCAAGGTTCGCCAGGCAGTCACCTTTCTGGAGGAGAAAGACAAGGTGATGGTCTACGTCGAGTTCAAAGGACGTGAACTCGCCCACATCGAGGAAGGGCAAAAGGTCATGGACGAAGTGCTCGCCAAACTGCTTGAGCACGGCAAGCTGGAGAGCCCGCCCTCGAGGCAGGCCAAGCGAATCATCGCGACGGTAACGCCGAAGTAACGGTAACGCCGAAGTAACGGTAACGCCGAAGTAACGGTAACTCCAAAGTAACGGTAACGTCGAAGAAGCGGACAGCCGCGCCTTTGGTCTGCTTGGGGTGCCGCGATTCAAACTCCCTGAGCTGAAAGTAACGGTCCGCGGCTTGCTTGCGTGGGGTTGGCCTCATCCAAGCAAGCCGCCGGAAAACCGCCCCGCTGCGAATGCTGACTCAAGTGCGGCCTCCACCGAGTGGCCCCACTCATCCGGATCGGCTTGGCCCCTCGCGCGTCCGCCCCCAATCGCTCC
>JAJTFE010000303.1 GCA_021298375.1 Blastopirellula sp.
TGGGCAAAACTCCCGAGGAGCTGTGCAAGGGACTCAGCGCGGCCGGCTTTCCCAATTTGTTCATCCCCGGTCTCGACAGCTTTTTCAAAGTGGACGGGCTGCCCCTGCTGGGAACCGGCAAAGTCGATTTGCGAGGACTGAAGGACCTGGCCCTCAAAATGACGGCTCAAGGAAAGTGAACACCCGTTCGGGGCACGGATAACCAAGGACCGAGCGGCCGGACAGGCCCAAAAAAGCTGGCTTTGGCTTCGAACAGAAAAATTCTCCAAGAATGTTCCGCAGCGGGCGAATAGTGCCCCAATGACTCGGATGGCGGGGGCAAGCCGCCAACCAGACTGAAAACTGCGTCAGGACGTTAGGAGAATGGCAAATGGCGTTTCACATCCCCTTTGAGCACCGGCATCGCGGTCAACCGATTTACATTGGATTTGATGTCCCGGCCGTTCCTCGACGTCGCTGGAATCTGTGGGGCTTCTTCGGTTTCGGGCTGTCGCTGTTTGCCTTTCTGACCGCCGGATTCCTCAGCCCCCTGGCCTTGGTCCTGAATCTGATTGGACTGCGACGCGAGCCGAGAGGCTTGGCCCGGGCCGGAACCGTGCTCAGCCTCATTGGTTGCGCAGTGGCCGGAGGAGTGGTTCTGCTGGCGGTCAACGCCGAAAAAGATTATCGGGCTCGGCAGCAACGGCAGCTCGACCAAATCCTCAACGTGGAGTTGGCGGAGCGAACCAGTCGGACACTGCAGCAGGCCGAAGCTGAGTTTCGCGAATTCGCCTCGGTGAATGCCGGTCAGCTGCCAACTTGGATCGACGCCAACATGGTGGCTATCAAGCACAAGGACGGTTGGGGCGAGTCCCTCCGCTTTGACGTCGAAAAAGACGGCGCCAAACTTCGCAGCGCGGGACCGGACCACCAGTTCGATACGGGCGACGATTTGCTGCTCAAAGTTGATGGCCAATGTGAACGTTCCTCACACGGCGAGATTTGAACCCGCTCAGGTCCGCGAACTGAGGTTCAATTGAACGCGGCGGCCCGAATGCCGGCAGGGTTTACCTCAGCCGCACGGTCTGCGCAGCTGGAAAGGTCTGCTGCCGCAAATGAACGCAGCTGGCTCCGCCCGTCGCACAGAACAGAAGGTTTTGCCCCGCGGCGAATCGGTTTACCCAAACAAGCGGGAGCAAAAAAGCCGATTAAAACGCAGGATTGCTGCTTCCTCAACGAGCCAGACCCGAGCCAGGATGTGAGGGCCCCCAATGTCAAACCGATGGCTGTGCAAGTGGTTTCTTCTGGTCGTTGGTCTGCTGCTGAGCGCGGCGACGACAAGTCCTGCTGCGGCCCAGTGGTCACCTGCCGCCGTCCGGCCGGTGCGCTCGTTGGATCGCTGGTTGGGGGTCGGTTACAGCGGTGGTTATCACTGGCGGAACCCGGGTCCCAATACGGATTACTACCAACCGTACTCCGACCTCCATCAGGGCTACGGACGTTGGGACGAACCGATGCAGCTGAACGCCGCCGCCCAGTCTGCTCTCTATGCGGAACCAAAAGCGGTATGGCAGTCCGCGGCAGAACCGCAGGCGTATGCCCTTGAGAAGCCCGCGGGCTCGGGCAATCGCCCGCTGGCTGAGTTTTGGCCGGCAATCAACCGCGAAGCTGCGAACAAGAATTGGCTCCGCCACCATCCGCCAGTTGGCCAGCGACGTTGAGTTCGGCCGCTCCGGGCCGCTGCATGCGAAAGTCTCGGGCGAAGCGCAACCAACTCAGGGCGAGAGGCGGGTTCTCAGCCACTCCCGATCGGTAGCTTGCCAGCGATAGACAATCCGATCGTGAAGTCGATCGGTGCGACCCTGCCAGAACTCGAAGCGACTGGGAGTGATTTGGTAACCGCCCCAATGCGGCGGCAGCGGCACCGGTTGTCCAGCGAATTTTGCGCTCAACTCTGCCGCGCGGTGCTCAAGCGTCTCGCGCGAAGCAAGCGGCTCGGATTGTGCCGAAGCCCATGCGCCGATTTGGGCTCCCCGCGGGCGGCTGTGGAAATAAGTCAGCGAATCTTCGGGCGAGGTTTTGACGGCCAACCCGCAAATCCGAACCTGGCGGTCGAGATAGGGCCAGTGAAAACAGGCCGCGACTTGAGGATTGGCTGAAATCTGCCGCCCCTTGTCCGATTCGTAGTTGGTGTAAAAGAAAAGCCGTCCGTGCCGCACTCCTTTGAGCAACACAATCCGCGCGCTCGCCTCTCCGCTCGACGAGGAAGTCGCCAGCGTAAACGCATTGGGCTCAAACCAGTCGCCTGGTGTGTTGTCGATGGCAATTTTCAGCCAACGCTGGAATTCGTTCAGGGGATCGAGTTCCATCTGGTCGGGGACCAGGCCATGGTCTTCGTATTCTTTGCGGAGAGCGGCAAAATCCATGGCGAACTGATTCTCGATGTGGTGAAGGTGTGGGAAACCGCTGGTTCCATCGCGACAAGGCGTTAAAATGGCACCCGGTAAAAAGGGCACCGCAGTAAAACCGCCAAGCGAAACGCGGTGCAACGTCCAAGGGAAAAACCCGGCAAACGCCAAGGCAAATCCCCACGCGGTTTCCTCGGCAAAAGCCAAGTCGCGCATCAGGTCTGAAGCTTGTTTTGGGCCCAGCTTGATTTGAGCCCAGCTTGATTTGGGTCAGACCGGGTTGAAATCTTACTAAGCCTCAGCCGCTTGGCTGTCAGCATACGGATCAGGAGCAGAAACTCAATGACCAGTTCGACGACCGGGACGAAAATGCGTATCGAGCGCGATTCGATGGGCGAAGTAGCCGTGCCCGCAGACGCTTATTACAGTTCGCAGACGCAACGGGCTGTCGAGAATTTTCCGGTCTCTGGCTGGCGTTTGCCGCCCCAGTTGATTCGAGCGATGGGGTTGGTGAAATACGCTTGCGGGATCGCCAATCGCGACCTCGGGAAGTTGGAGAAGACCGGAAAAAACCGGCTGAATGCCCAACAAGTCGCCGCACTCTTGGCAGCGGCCCGGGAAGTGGCTGACGGCAAACTCGCAGACCAGTTTCCGATCGATGTTTTTCAGACCGGGTCGGGAACAAGCAGCAACATGAATGTCAACGAGGTGATCGCCAACCGGGCGATTGAAATCCTCGGCGGCGGGGCAGAGCACCAACGATACCTTCCCCACGGCGATTCACGTGGCCGTCGGGATGGAGATTCAAAGTCAACTGATCCCGGCGTTGCAGAGGTGTCATCGGGTTTTGGCCAAGCAAGCGGCCGACTGGGACAGGATCATCAAGATTGGCCGAACGCACCTGATGGACGCCACGCCGTTGACCTTGGGACAGGAGTTTGGCGGTTTCGCCCGGCAACTGGAATTGTCGCTGGGCCGAGCGGCAGCTGCACTGCAGGCGGTGCTGGAACTGCCCGTGGGTGGGACAGCCGTCGGGTCGGGGATCAACACGCATCCGGAGTTTGGACGGAGAGTTGCGGAGGCGATTGCGTCAACGAGTGGCGTTCCCTTTGTCGAAGCGGCAAATCACTTTGAAGCCAATGCCCAGCGGGATGGGTTGGTCGAATGCCATGCGCAGCTCAAGACGATCGCGACGACGCTGTTTAACGTCGCTAATAATATCCGCTGGCTCGGCTCCGGCCCCCGCTGCGGTTTCTTCGAAGTGCTCCTCCCCGATCGCCAGCCGGGAAGTTCGATTATGCCCGGCAAGGTCAATCCGGTTCTGTGCGAGAGTTTGATGCAGGTTGCCGCCCGGGTGCTGGGGAATGACCAGACGATTACCGTCTCTGGAGCAGCAGGCGGTCAATTCCAGTTGAACATCATGATGCCGGTGATGGGTGCGACCACGCTGGAGAGCATCCTCTTGATGGCCAATGGCGTGAACGCCTTCTGCGAGTTCTGCCTCGACGGGCTGCTCCCCAATCCCGAAGTCTGCGAGTCGTTCGTGGAAAAGAGTCTTTCGATGGCAACCAGCCTCAATCCCCTGATTGGATACGAGAAAGCCTCCAAGCTGGTTAAGGAAGCGTTTGCCAGCGGCAAGACGATTCGGCAACTCTGTCTCGAACAGCAGTTGCTGCCGGTGGAGCAGCTGAATGAGGCGCTTGACCCAATGAGCATGACCCGGCCCCAAGCCTGAGTCCTTGCTCGGCAAAAGGGGCTCGGCAAACGGGGCCATTGATTGCGACGGACATGTTTCGCGCCGTAGCTGGACGCGTTTCGCGCGGTAACTCATCGTGCCACGATGGTACTTCCGTCACACTGAGTTACTAGCGCTGGACTGAGTTATCAGCCCGACACTGGGTTACTAGCGCGACACTGGGTTACTAGCGCGACACTGGGTTACTTTCGCCACATGGTCTGGGTTTCTTCGGCCTTGGGGACCAGAACTGGGACCGGTTGGATGTCGAACACGATTCCCAGCTTGCGCAGTTTGGGAATGGATCGTGGAACGACGGCGTTCGGTTGATTCGGCAAGTCTTCCTTGTCGCCCCGGAACATGTCAATCGTTTTCACGACGTCCGGATTGTGGGTGATGTTCCCCTCGCCATCTTTTTTGGAAGCCCAGTCGAACGAGCCGACACAGACATAGCTTTCGTGGCGGTCGTGAAACTCGTACGCCTGGACTCCGAGGCGGCGGAGTTCCTCGGCCATGGTATGGGCCTTTTCGGCAGCTTCCATGAGTTTGGAGCCAGTTGCTCCACCGCCGAAGCGATTGCGCTGCGCTGCTTCCTGCTCCTGGATCTTGTTCAAGTCAAAAGTGATGTCGCCGCGGAAGGTGGCGACTTTGACGGAATACGCGCCGGGACATTCGAGCAGACTATGTTTGGCTTGGCGATTGACACCAATCATGAACTTGTCGATTTTTGGGGCTGCGAAATACTCCTCCGGCAGGATCGGATTGGGAATCAGAAAGGCCATCCGCATCGGCCCCAAGTCTTTGATTTCTCCCTTGGGATTCATCAACCTGGCCGCTTCGCGCCAAACCCGCATCCGCTGGCTGCTCGCCTCGCCGCTGTGAAGTTGCCCCAGCGTTTCTGGTTGCATACGCTTAATTTGATTCAATGCCTGTTGGGCTCGGCTGTCCTCGATCGTCGGAAAATCGCCGACCAACACGGCAATCTCGTCAAACTTGTTGTCGTGAGCAGCCTTCATTTTGCGCCGCTGGACGGTCACATTGCCGTTTTCGTCCACGGCCTGATTTTTGTCGTAATCCAAGCCGGTATATGTCTGGCTGAAATCGAATTCCTGGCGATGCAGGTAGCACTTCAGGCGATGCTTCTGGCTCAACTCTTCACAAAGCATCCGGGCCTGGGTTTCTCCGTCTTCACCGGCAAACGAAGCGCACATGATCAGCCAAGGCCCTGAGTTTTGCTGCAAGGTGTAATCCTCCTTGGCGGGCGTGGCGGGTTGGTTTTTGCCGCCAAACGGCAAGCGTTTGAACTGGGCCGCTGCCGAGTTGGCAAGCGCTCCTGAAAGTCCGAGAAGCAAGAGGAAGGCAAGCGTCAGGCGGTGGGAGCAGGGGAGGGCAAAGGCGCGGTTCATGGGCTGGCTCGGGGCTTGGGCTGAGTCCGTTGAAGTTCAATCCTGGCGCGAGTGTTCGTCTGCAAAACCACCCTGCCAATGCTTTAAACGGCGGGACCTTAGCAAGAAGGTTCCGTCGAAGCCAGTCCGTTTTCGGACTGATGAGCGTGATTTAAAATGTTGTTTGAAACACCTTTAACCTGCTTGCAAATGCCCTTAAGGGAAAAGAAAATACCGTTGAGGGGGTGGGTGCCGAGGTGCCGGACAAAAGCCGGCAGCTGAGCCTTGGCGCCATCCCCGGAACTGGACAGCGAACGGCCCTGAACTGGACGGCGAACGACGTGCGAACTCGACGGATTGCCGGAAAGTTTCAGGGAATAGGCCCGGGTGCGGTCAGCCACCCGACGACTTGGATGTCCTGGGAACTGGGGCTCCTCGAGCGGGGCATTTGAATCGAATTGAGGATAGAGAGATCATGCAATACAGCTTTCGCCTGGCCGAATTGTTGGGCCACATTCCAGACCCCCGGAAGCGTCCGGGCACAATCAAGGCCATCGTCGAGTACACCGGTCTCGACCGCCATCAGGTTGCCGCCTTGTTGAAGAATGAAGTCAAGTACATTCCCCTCAAGGCCCTTTCCCGGTTGTGCGATTATCTGATTGAGCATGGACATGCCACGGCCAGCCAACTTCCCGGGGCCCTGTTCGCGATTGAACCGGAGAACTTTTGGGAGTTGCTGGCTCGGCGAAGTCGCCTGGAACTCTGTGTCGGCGTTCGCCGGGATGTCGAGGCAGATAGCCCCGAGGTCTCGTACGTGGTCGCCTCGGACTCCGTGCTGCTGGGAGAGTTGCTCAATGGAGTCACCACTCTCGGCGGAACTGCCAAGCACCACAAGCGCGATGGAACGCACGAGGCCATGATGGGTCAGGCGGTGCCTCACCCGGAGACGTTGAAGCAGAGTCTCGTCTGGAGCCCCGGCCAGGCCTCGGAGTACCAAAAGCAATCCCGTCGTGGAGATCATCCTTGCCAACGCCTTTAACTGTGAGCCATTCGTCTCGCAGGATGGCTTCGCCTCCCCGGACGAGCGGAAGATTCCGTTTTTCATTCGCTATCGCGATAGTGACCCGCATCCTCCCTCGTGCGTTGGCGGGGTGAATCTGAGCAAGTCAGTCCCCAGCCCGGAACCGGGGTTGTACTACATTGGCGAAAACGGGAAGTGGCAGCACGTTTCGGCTACCAACCAGAAGGAAGAGACCGCGTTTCTGTTTTACCTGCATCGCGAGTCGCAGGGACGACTGGAAATGGTGATGGGCGGTTTCTCAGGGCGGGCAACGAGGTTGCTGGCCCGAACCCTCGCGACTTACGCCCAGGATTTCTGGCCTCCCACTTACAACGGACAGGGGATCCAAGCCGGCCTGTTCATTATTCGCTTCGGATTGACCGGAGGACATAAAGGTGACCTCGATATTCTGCGGACCGACCTCTCGGCGACGACGAAGGTGATTCCGATTCCGGCCGAGGCCCTCTCCCGACACTTGCAATAGTTGCCCAAAGCCGACTCAAGCGGCGATGGCTCGGCCGCAGGCCGCAGCGCCCTCGCCCCGTTCGCGGCTCCGGGCCAATGCTGGTCTTGAGGCGGTGCTGGTTTTGAGGCGGTGCTGGTCTTGAGGCGGTGCTGGTCTTGAGGCGGTGGCGTTATCGCTGCCCCAGCCGGCTGCTGGCGGGCGATGCCGACGGGCGCTTCCCCGGCGAAGCAGGTCGCTGCTACCACTCAAAATGCTTGCACCTGTGGCAGTTTCGCCCGGTTATTCGGGGTAGGGCGGTCAATTTTAGGGCTGCTTGGCGGAACCCCGGCCCGGATCTGTTGGGCTTGCCCTGATTTACCGATAACCCTCACAACCGGTCGGAGTTCGCTCTTTCCGGCGCGCATCGTCTCGATGAAGCAAGGGGGGTGAGACTTGTCGAAGGACATTCATATACTCGCGCTGGTCAAAGGTGAGGAACGCTACCTGTTCCTCTACAACGATGCGACCAAGGCCGAAGTCCTGCGAACGCTCGGCAGGTTTGCTTCGAACGTGGACTTGAGTTTCAACTGGTACGACGCTGCCGTGCTGGGGCAAAAGGTTCGCGCCAACAAGCAAGCTGCCCCACCGGGCGCGCCGATCGTGGCCGGTCGATTCGAACTGCCGCCGGTCTCCGACCTGTTCCCGGCAGAGTAACCGCAGGCCCAATCCCCCGCGCTGACTCGATTCGAAAGCGAGCGCCGACCGGCGACAACGTGATTTCAGGGTGTGGGATTTGCGTCGGGATGAACTGAGGAGAAGAACTCCAGCATGAGCCTGCTCCCCGCGATTGAACGCTTTCTGCGTTATCTGCAATTGGAGCGGAATTGCTCGGAGTTGACCATCAAATCCTATCGCGAGGATTTGGTCAGCCTGAATGAGTATCTGGAGCAGACTTTACAGCGGCGACCTGAAGCAGGCGGGCTGACCCCGCAAGACTTGCGGGCTTATGTCGTTGCCCTGCACGAGGCCGGATACGCCAAAAGTTCCGTGTCGCGTCGCTTGGCTTCGCTTCGCAGTTTCTTTCGCTTTGCCCAGCGAGAGGGCTTGAGCGACCAGAATCCGGCCAAGCCGCTGCGCAACCCGCGTCGCGATCGAAAGCTTCCGCATTTTCTCTCGACCGATGAGATCGGCAAGCTCCTTGCGGCACCCGCCACGGGCGACCCGCAGGGGCTCCGCGATCGGGCGATTCTGGAAACGATGTACTCGGCAGGGCTGCGCGTCAGCGAATTGGTCGGGACCAACGACGACGACCTCGACCTTGAGGATGGGCTCGTCAGGGTTCGCGGCAAAGGGAAAAAGGAGCGTTTGGCTCCCCTCGGAAGTTTCGCAATCAAGGCGGTGCAAAACTGGCTGCGAGTGCGCAAACTGGCCAGCCGAAATCAGCGCGGCAATCCGGTCTTCACCAACAAGTTCGGAACCCGATTGACCACCCGCAGCGTGGCTCGGATGCTGGAAAAGTACCTGCTGCAGACGGGGCTCGACCTGCGAACCAGCCCGCACACGCTGCGGCACAGTTTCGCGACCCACTTGTTGGACCGCGGAGCCGACATCCGCAGCGTCCAGGAACTGCTGGGGCATAAAAGCCTCGTCACGACTCAGATCTATACCCACGTGAGCA
>JAJTFE010000304.1 GCA_021298375.1 Blastopirellula sp.
TGGCGGAATCCAGCAGAGGGAGATTAGCAGAAAGCTACTATGTAAAACTCCCCGATTTGGCAGAGGAACCTCAATAGATTGTTTGATTTTCTTGGAGATTGCAATCAGGAGTTGCCGGAATTTGAGAAATTCCTGGACTTCTCTTGCGGCAACCCCCAGTCCAGCCAGAGCCGCGCGACTTGCCGGCGGAGGTCGCTCAGGTCAGGGGTTGAATTGTCGATGAAGTCGGTGGCCCTTCTCTCTTTTTCCTCAAGCGGCGTTTGATTGCTCTCCCGGGCATCCAGTTCGTTGGGGGCCCAGCCCCGCTGGCTGGCTCTGGCCAAACGGATTTCCCGAGGCACTCGGATAAAGACAATTCTGGTGCAAAAGCGATCCCAACCCGCCTTAAACATGACTGCTGCGTCGAGGACACAGGCGACCGCCCCAGCCCGACGCAGCCTCTCCAGTTCGTTCGCCAGGCGGTGGGAAATCCGAGGGTGCGAAATCGCCTCCAGCTTCTGCAGTCGCTGGCGACTGGCCGCGTCCATCCCGAACACCATGCCGGCAAGCTGTTTGCGATCCACTTCCCCGGAGGGGGCGAATATGGCTGGGCCAAACTCATTGCGGAGGGCCGTTTTGACCTCCGCTTCGAGTAACACGGCATGTCCGATGCGATCAGCATCCAGCGGAACGGCACCGAGCTCCGCAAACAACCCGGCGACGGTACTTTTTCCGGAGGCAACTCCGCCAGCCAATCCGATTACTTCCATCTGGGTTTGTCTCACGTTTTTGAAGCGTGCTTTGGATACCGCCAACTCGTGCTGATTCCCGTTGCCCGTTTGCAGCCGGTTTGTCCGCGGACTGGACGGAACCGCCGGTGGAGCGCCTCAGCCAAGGCTTCGCGATTATTCTACCGGTTCTGTATCGTTCCAATTCGGCCCCGCCTCTACCGCAACCTTGAGTGGGACCTTGAGCCCTACCGCCTGACTCATCTTCTCGCGTACCAGGGCGGCTACTTCGCTGAGTGCGGAGCGTTCGACCTCCAGAACCAGCTCATCGTGGATTTGGAGCAGCATTCGCGCGGGCAAGTCGAGTTGCTGCAAGCTGCGGTGGACTTCAATCATCGCCAGCTTGATGATGTCGGCGGCCGAGCCTTGAATGACGGTGTTGACCGCAATTCGCTCGGGGGCAGTCCGATTCCGGGAGAAACCCTTGGTTGACGGCTTGCGCACACCCTCAACCGGTCGGCGTCGCCCCAGTATCGTGCTGACATAGCCAAGTTCAGCCGCGCTCTCGAGGACCTCGCGGATAAAGCCTTCGACGGTGGGATAGCGACCAAAGTAGGCGTCGATGAACCGCGCTGCGTCATCTTTGGGAATCCCCAGTTCCCGAGCCAGGCCGAAGGGCGATTGTCCGTAGATGATGCCAAAGTTGACCGCCTTCGCCTGCCGCCGCATCTCGTCAGTGACGGCGTGGGCCGGCACGTCGTAGACCTGGGAAGCCACGACTCGGTGAATGTCTTCATCCTGTTCGAAAGCGGCCAAGAGAACCGGATCTTCACAGAAGTGGGCGAGGACTCGCAATTCAATTTGGGAATAATCCGCGGTTAGCAGGACCTCACCGGGTTTGCCGGCAATGAACGCTTGGCGGATCCGCCGACCGGTGGCGGTGCGAATCGGGATGTTCTGCAAGTTGGGATCTTTGGAACTCAATCGCCCGGTGCGGGCCACGTCTTGCATGAACGAAGTGTGCACCCGTCCGGTTTTGGGGCAGATCTGCTCCAGCAGCGCATCGGCATAGGTGTTTCGCAGCTTTGCCAACTGACGATACTCCACAACCTTCGCTGGCAACGGATGTCGCGGAGCCAAGTCCTCGAGCACATCGACATCAGTGCTCAGCCCCGATTTGGTTCTTCTCCCCGCCGGCAATCCCAACCTGTCAAAGAGGACTTCCGCCAGTTGCTGTGGCGAGTCAATGTTGAAGGGAAGTCCTGCGAGGGACTGAATCTCGGCCTGGAGTTGAGCGGTTCGCTCGGCTAACTCGACACTCAATTCGCGGAGCACTCCCGGGTCCACGGCAATTCCGTTGAATTCCATCTCGGCGAGCACTTTGGTCAACGGCATTTCGACGTCGTTAAACAGCTGCTCGAGGCCGAATTGCTCCAACTTGTTTTGCAGCAGCGGACGGAGTCGCAGCGGCACGTCCGCGTCCTCGGCGGCGTACTCAGCGATTTGTTCCAAAGGGACTTCATCCATTCGCTTCTGGGATCGGCCGCTACCGATCAGCTCCGTGATTTTGATCGTCTTGTGATTGAGAAAGCGGAGGGCCAGGTCGTCCATGTTGTGGACGTTGTGCCCGGGGTTCACGAGATAGTCAGCGACCATCGTGTCAAAAAAGCGACCCGAGAGTTCCAGCCCGGCTCCCCGCAGTACCACTTGGTCGTACTTCAGGTTCTGTCCGATGATTTCCCGCTCCGGAGAGGAGACCAAAGGCCGCAGCAAATCGAGCAATTCCTTTTCTGGCACCGTCGGGGTCCCGGCAGGAGCCCGCACCGGGATATAGACCGCCTGACCCGGTTCCCAGCCAAGGGAAACGCCAACCAGTTCAGCCCAACGGGGCTGGGGCGATGTGGTTTCCGTGTCGAGACAAAATCTCGGCAGCCGTTCCATTTGCCCGACCAAATCGCGGATTTCTGCAATGTCCGTGAGTGCCCGGTACGAGCTGTTCCAGGCTGGCGGAGCCTCGCGAGCGATTGGCGACAATTGCCGCACCCGATCGGTCAGCGACCGAAAGCCGAATTCCTGGCAGAGGGCGACTGCGGCTTCGACATCCATTCCACCCAGCCTAGCGGCATTCCAGTCAATCGGTACGGGAACCTGATTGTCCAGCCTCACCAGTTGCTGGCTCAGCCGAGCGAGTTCAGTCGACTCGCGGATTTTCTCCCCCTTCTTTCCCTTGACCTCGTCGACTCGGGAGAGCAGGTCTTCCAGCGTTCCGAACTCCTGCAGCAACTGGGTCGCGGTTTTCGGACCGATGGTCGGCACGCCCGGTACATTGTCAGCGGTATCTCCGACCAACGCCTGAAAGTCGACCACCTGGTGCGGGGCGATTCCCCAATCGGCCTGCAAGTCAGCCGCGGCGTAGAGTTGGCCTTTCCGCATGTTGAGCAGACGCACGTGACTGGTGATCAGCTGGCGACAATCCTTGTCGCTCGTGACCAGCACGCAGTCGGCTCCCCGCTCTTCCGCTTCCCGGGCGATCGTAGCCATGACGTCATCAGCCTCGAATCCCTGCAGCTGCAGGACGGGAATGGCCAGTGCCGCCAGCAGTCGCTGGATCTCGGGAATCTGGGACCGCAGGTCCTCGGGCATCGGCGTGACATCGCTGACGTCGAAGGCGCAAAACAGAAAGTCCGGCTTGCGCTTGGTCAGAATATCGAGCAAGTCGCGGGTAAAGCCGTAAATGGCATTTGCGGCGCGGCCATCCGGTGCGGTCATTTCGCTGATGGCGTGAAAGACTTGATAAATCAGCGAATGACAATCGACCACATAAACCGTTTTGCCGCTCAAATCGTGATATTCGGCAGGCTGGGAGCTTTGACCGGAATCCTTCCAAGCCGCGTCGCTGGCGGCGGCTGGGAGACTGCCCCAGGAGGGCTGTGCCTGCTCATCTGGATTTGTCGATTCTTCCGGGAAGAGGTCGAGTGATTTCTGCTGATTCTTGGCCATACCGCCGCGCTTTCCCGACCCGGGTGCCGTTATTAGAAAAGTGGACGAGTCTGCCCCAGCGGGACTGTCCTGTCTCTTCGGGTTGTACCGACCGGAGGCCAATCTCGCGACCGGGGGAGAGTTCCCAGCTCCGAATTGGGATGGGATTTAACGGTTTTTTTCCGGCGGGATCCTAGTCTGCCTATTTAAAATCAAATGTTCGGGTTCCGACTCAACGACTCCGGTAATCGGGGATGTCTGGGGCGGTTGGGTTGCCGGCTTTGTGTTCGCTGGTTCGGTTTCAGTACCGAAGTTGCCGGTGTCTGCTGAGCGGTTGTCGTCCCCATCCCCGTCGAACTGCTTGTTTGCCCTGCTTGCCCACACCGAGTCGAATTCATCGAGTTGACCAGGAGAGAAGTTAATGGCCGCCCGTGAGAACCAAGGCTATTTGATCGCCGTGATTGTCCTCATCCTGCTGCTGCTCGTGGCGACGCTGGTTGCGTTCCTCGGCTGGAGTCGGGCGGCGGATCTCTACGACGCCAAAGTCAACGCCGAGAAAAAAGGGACGCTGGATGCCTCGCGAGCTCAGGCTTTCGAGTACCTCTCCCAAATCCAGTCCGCCTACATCGGCAAGTTGGGCCAGAGCACGGCCGAAGTGGAAACGATGTTGAGCGCGATGAAGCTCCTGCCGAACAAGGTAGACGAAGCTGGCAAGGGTCAAATCAATGAAATCGTCAAACTTGCCGACGACTTGAAAACCCAGTACGACTCCGACATGAAATTGATGATCGCCACCGGAACCGGCGAACAGCAGCAGGAGATGACCTGGCGCGGCCTGGTGGAAAATTACTCCTCGGCCTTGGGACGAATCCATAACGCCAACAACATCATGCAGGAAGAAGTTGTCCGCGTGCGGGCTGAGACAACCAACCTGCTGGCCACGAAGGAGAAGGAAGTCGAGCAGATCCAAGCCGCTTTGGAGACCACCAAGACCGACCTCGATTCGGAAAAGCAGGCCCATGCAGCTGACGTTACCAAACTCCAATCGACGCTCGACAGCATCCGCAACGAGAACAAGTCTTTGGCTGATGACTACGACCAATTCCGCCGCGGTGCGGGTGAGACCGAAAAGAAGTTGACCCAGTCGGTCAAGGAAGTCTCGGAACAGCGCGACATCGCCAAGACCAAGCTCGATGAAATTCTCAAGGAAAGCTTTGACCTTGCCGACGGTCGCGTGGTTCGCGTGTCTCCAGAACTCGGTTCCGTGGTGCTGAACATCGGGTCCGATGATGGCTTGCGTCCGAACCAGACCTTCTCGATTTACGACCAGACTGCCAAGAACTTCGAAAAGGACAAGAGCAAGGCCAAGGTGGAAGTCACCGCGGTGACTGGCCCGCATCAGGCCGAGGCTCGGATTACTTTCGAAGACCCGCGCAATCCGATTCTGGCCAATGACCAGGTGCTCTCGCCTTCGTGGGACCCTGGCTACCGCGTGCCGATCGCAGTCGCTGGCGTGTTTGACCTGGACTTTGACGGCAGCGACGACCGCGAACGCCTGATTCAGGACATTGAACGAAACGGCGGCCGCGTGGTTGCCTTCCAC
>JAJTFE010000025.1 GCA_021298375.1 Blastopirellula sp.
TGCACATTCAACAATTCCACCTGCTCGCTGCGCACCGATTGATAGGGAATCGTTGCGGTCGCTCGCAGTACGATATCCTTGGGTGCCTCGACTTTTTGCGGGACGACCTGCGGTTCAACGAGCTCACGTTCCAGTTCAGTTGCCCGGTCCGCAATCGGTGCTTGGGGAAGGGGCGGAGCGACCCCGGCAGCGGCTTGCTCTTCGGCCTTCGCGAGGAGGTCAAGCAATTGCTGGATCCGGGCTTCGCGGAGACGTTCCTCTTCGTCAACCCGCTCCGGTTGCTCCTCAAGCGAGCTCAAATCCCGATCCAGTTCAGACTTCAATTCGCGGGCAAAGGCTTCCGATGATGGCAAATCAGCCTCGACTTGAGCCTCGCCGGCTTGATTGGAGCCAACATCTTCAGACTTGGCAGCGGACGATTCCTGTCCGGCAAGTTCCGCCAGCGTAGGCTCAGTCGTCTGGACCTTCGAACCACTCGATTCGAGGACCGAGGGGGCACTGCTGGCGATCGCCCGGGCCAGTTCACTCTCCGCTCCGAGCACCGTTTCCAGCGGCGCGTTGTCTCGCCGCAAGGGATCGGAAACCGGCTCCGCCTGAAAGCGCCGGGTGCCAGCGATGCTGAAGGGCAGCAATTTGTCACGGACGATTCCGACGTGGCGTACTCGTGCAGCGAGCGAGCCGACGATCGCCGAGGAGCTGGCGACGAGGCCCAGACCATAACCCCCGCGGCAACCGACCGCTGCCATGGAGAGAAGCAGCGAAGCCATAACCAGTGAAGCAAGTACGTGTTGGCGTTTCATTGAGAGGGATCCTTGCAACTGCCAGATTCCGTGGGTTCGTTGTCATCAAGACGACCCTGATTTCGGTATCGACAGCTACAAACGAAATCCCCGGTCCGCAGGCTACGCCTCACACATCAGGTTTGACCGGCAGCTTAGGCATTCACCGCATTCCATGATTGACCCACAGATCCGGCAAGTCCGTTACCCTGCAAACCCTACAACCCGCACTCCGCCCCGGGCAAAGGCATGGATTTGGCGATTATGAACGCAAATCCGATCGTAGCGGATGGAAGGACTCTGCCGAACCCGCCTGAAATCGCGGATGGATGTCTTCATGCCGCGTGCCCCCCAACGGGTATCCAACCTGCCCGCGCAGGCCGGCCCGGCTCAGCTTCCGACAGCGGTCGATCAATTGCTGCCCTGCAGACCTCCGGCTTGGCTGGTAGTCGAACGAGACCGGTGTTCTCACTTCACCAGCTTTAGAGCGCCGCCGTTCTTCGGGTCAATTCCCGAAGACTAGACTGCGAACTTTTTGGCCAACTCGTCGATCTTGGCGGCCAGGATAAAGTCGTTTTCACTCAATCCGCCGATTGCGTGCGTCCAGAGTTCGATCGAGACGAAACGGTATCCCTCGAGATGGAGGTCGGGGTGGTGTCCATCTTCCTCGGCGACGACCGCGACCTCTTGGAAAAAGGCGAGCCCCTGCAGGAAATTCTTGACCTTCCAATCCTTGCGGATTCGAGTGTTGTTGTGGGTCAGAAACCAGCCGGGGAGGTTGCTCAATTGGCGGTGCGAGAAATCGAGCGGGCAGGGGTCAACGCCACCTTCACACGGCTTGCACTTTTGTTGGGCCAATTGCTCTGGAGTTTGAACTTCCATCACTCGTTCCTTTAACGAATTACACAGCCTGAATCGGGATCGAGACGGAGAGCCAAGGTCTCCGCTCAAGACTGCGCCGGGTCTGACCAAAGCCGTCAAATTGCGGGCTGGCACAGCCATTTCAGCCAAGTCGCCTTGAATTCCATCGAGCGCGACTGGTTTTCAGCCAGTCGGCAGGGTTTTCAGCCGGTCGGCACCGACCGGAACTCGTCCACCGAACCGGTGAAAACGAAATGCGCCTGAGGTCAGGATAGTGACCGGGGTCCCGCCCGTAAAGCGGCCGATTCTTCGGGCAAACGTTCGCTTTTTGGCAACCGCTTCGGCGAAACCGGCTGGCAGTTACCCGTCTGGCCAGCCTGCGGTTAACGCACTTCGCTCGGAGCGCGGAAATTTGTTGGTTTTCCAGTCTTTCTTGAATCGTGCGTCCGGCAACCGTCACCCCGCCAATCGCAACTTCGCCCCTAACAAGTTCGGCTCCCATGACCTCACCTGCTGAACCCGGTTCCCAGCCCCTGATTTTGTTGACGGGAGCCACTGGCTATGTGGGCGGCCGACTCCTCGAGCGCTTTGAGCGGTCGGGTCAATCGGTCCGTTGTCTCACTCGGCGTCCCGAGGCGCTTTCCCAGCGGGTTGGCGGGAAGACGGAAGTGATGAAGGGAGACGCACTCGACGCCGAGTCGCTGCTGCCCGCCATGCAGGGAGTCGATACGGCCTACTATCTGGTCCACTCGATGGGTAGTTCGGGGGACTTCGCCGAAGAAGACCGGCGGGCGGCCAAAAACTTTTCCTCCGCAGCGCAAGCGGCTGGGGTCCGCCGCATCATTTACCTCGGTGGCTTGGGCAATGGTGATCCCAACGCCGACCAGAAACTGTCTCCCCACTTGCGCAGTCGCCAGGAAACGGGCGATGTGCTCCGCGCTCATCACCCGCAGATCATCGAACTTCGTGCTTCGATCGTGATCGGCTCGGGAAGTCTTTCGTTTGAAATGATTCGGGCTCTGGTCGAACGTCTACCGGTGATGATTTGCCCCAAGTGGGTCAAAGTCAAAGCCCAACCGATCGCGATTGAAGACCTGCTCGATTATCTTGAGGCGAGTTTGAATCTTCCGCATCAAGCTTCGCAGGTTCTGGAAATCGGCGGACCAGACCAGGTTTCCTACGGCGAGATCATGCAAGAATACGCCCGGCAACGCGGCCTGCGCCGGCTGATGATTCCGGTTCCGCTGCTGACTCCCTACCTCTCCAGCCTGTGGCTGGGCTTGGTTACGCCCCTGTATGCGCGCGTCGGCCGAAAGTTGATCGACAGTCTGAAAAACCCGACACTCGTGTCAAACAACCTGGCCGCCCTGACCTTTCCCAAACTCAAGCCCCGGGGAATTGAAGCGGCGATTGCGCGGGCTCTGGTCAACGAAGACCGCGAGTTCGCTGCGACCCGGTGGTCCGATGCCCTTTCGGCCGGCAGCCAACCCACAGCCTGGGGCGGCACACGATTTGGCTCTCGACTCGTGGATTCGCGGACCGCGTTTGTGCCTGTAAACCAAGCCGAGGCGTTTGCTCCCATCCGCCGAATCGGAGGACAAACCGGATGGTATTACGGCGATTGGCTCTGGTCGATTCGCGGCTTTCTGGACTTGCTGATTGGAGGCGTCGGGATCCGTCGCGGTCGTCGCGATCCGGATTCTGTCATCGTCGGCGACACGATTGACTGCTGGCGCGTGGAAGAGGTGGAGCCCAACCGCAGACTGCGCCTTGCTGCTGAAATGAAGCTGCCCGGCAGGGCTTGGCTGGAATTTGAGGTCACTCCTGTGGACGGCGGCAGCCAAATCCGTCAGACCGCAATCTTTGATCCTCTCGGCTTGTTTGGCCTCGTCTACTGGTATGGAATTTCCCCCCTGCACTACTTTATCTTCTCCGGCATGTTGCGGAACATTGCCCGCACGGCAGTCAACAATCGACGGCGGGGTGGGGCCGATCAATCCAGAGAACAACCTGCCACCCCCTCCCCATCACCCGCGGAGTTGCCGCGTTGAATCGTGCGAGCCGAGTCTTGATTGTTGGTGGGGGATTGGCCGGACTGGCAGCAGCCCTCGAACTGCAGCGGAACCACGTCCCATTCACGCTGTTTGAGGCGAGCGATCGCTTGGGCGGGCGTTTGCGCACGGAACTACTCGTGGGATTTCGCATCGACCGCGGCTTTCAAGTCCTGCAAACGGCTTACCCGGAAGCTCAACGCCAACTCGACTACGCCGCGCTGCGACTCAGCTCCTTTCTCCCCGGTGCCCTGGTAAGGGCGAGAGGACGGTTTGTCGAAATGAGCGACCCTTGGCGGCGTCCCGGAGGAGCGATCCAAACGCTCTTCAATGGCATCGGTACGCTGGGTGACCGATGGCGTTTGGCACGTCTGCGAAGCCAACTGCGCAGACTCCCTTTGGAGACGATTTACACCTCGCCCGACCAGAGCACCGAAGAATTTCTGCTCCACACTTGGGGCTTCTCGAGGGACCTGGTCGACCGGTTCTTTCGCCCCTGGTTCAGCGGCGTGTTCCTCGAGAGTCGCCTGGACACCTCCGCGCGTTTTTTCCAATTTGTTTTCAAAATGCTCGCTGCCGGAACAGCCGCCCTGCCCAGCGCGGGAATGGAAGCCATTCCCCGGCAACTGGCCGACAAACTTCCCCCCCACTCACTTCGAATCCAGGCGCGAGTTCAAGCGGTCGAGCGGGAGGGGATTCTGCTTGCCTCCGGGGACCGAGTTGCCGGCAAGTACATCGTGCTGGCCACCGAGGGAGGTACCGCAGCCCGTCTGCTGGTCAACGCCAATTTGCCGGACATGAATGCGACCAACTTGCGTCCAGTGCGGTTTCAGAGCACGGTCAATTTCACCTATGCCGCCGACCAGGCGCCACTCCGCACGAAACTGCTGGTTCTCAATGGTGAGCTCTCTGGTCCGATTGCGCATCTCAGTATCCCAAGCAACATCGCTCCCAGCTATGCTCCTTCCGGTCAGGCTTTGATCAGCGTCACCGCCATGACCGGCAGCAGCCTGGACGCAGAATCACTTCGCGGACCAGTTCGCACAGCCCTGCGCGAGTGGTTTGGCAGACAGGTTGATAACTGGCGACCTTTGGCACAAACCTGGGTCGCCGAGGCCATTCCGCAGCAAATGCCGGGCGAGTTCCATCCTGCCGACCGCCAGTACCGCCTCGGCGCAGGACTGTTTCGCTGTGGCGATTATCTTGGTACCGCCTCGATCAACGGGGCTCTGCTTTCCGGCCGGGAGGCCGCCACCGAGCTCGTCCAGGAACTCTCCACCTGATGCGGCTTGGACCTCCCCTGCCGTTCCCTCCAGACGCTCCAACTTGCCGGAACTTCTGATTGCTCTTATCCTCTCCTCCAGCAGAACCCTTTGCTCTCCGTTCGACATTTCGCGTTCCAACTTTCACCGAGCTGCTCATGACCTGGATCGATTGGTACAACAGCCTCGCCAAGCCTGCTTGGACTCCGGCGCCTCAGACGATCGGTACGATCTGGCAGATCATTTACCCGATCATTCTGGTCAGCTTTGGAGCCGTGCTCTTGCAATGGATGCGGGGCAAAATCCCGGGAATGGTCGCGCTCCCATTCGCCATCAACCTCGTTGCCAATCTGCTCTTCACAACGATTCAATTCAGAATGCGCAACTTGCCGTTGGCGGCGCTCGATATCCTGATTGTTTGGGGAACAATCATCTGGTGCGTGGTGGCCATCTGGCCGCACCTGAAATGGGTTGCCTTGGCACAGATACCCTACTTTGTCTGGGTCTCAATCGCGACCTGGCTGCAACTTTGGATCACCACTCACAACTGGGGTAAGTGAACCTTCGAACGTCAGCTTGTTTTGCAACGTCTTCCTTCAACTCGAGGCATTGCGTTTCAAGTGTGACTTCAGCCAGAGGGCGTTGCCGATCACGGAGACATCGGACAGTGCCATCGCCGCGGCCGCATACATCGGCCCGTAAGTCCCGAGCAGTCCCAAGGCTGCGGCCGGAATGGCGACCACGTTGTAAACGAATGAAAGAAACAGATTCTGCTTGATCGTGCGGAGCGTGGCTCGACTGAGTTCAATCGTCTCGGGAATGGCCGCGAGCCGCTGGGCTGGAATCACAATATCAGCCGACTCAATCGCAATGTTCGTACCGGTGCCGATCGCGATCCCAACACCGCCCCGGGCTCCGGCCTCAGCCAAGGCAGCGGCGTCGTTGATCCCATCTCCAATCATGGCCACCGGGCGCCCACCTTCCGAAAGTTGCTGGACCAGCTGTCGTTTTCCTGCCGGGGTCATTTCACAGTGTGTCTGGGAGGGAGTGATCCCGATTCCGGCGGCGACCTTCTGCCCAGCCGCGTTGCGGTCGCCGGTCGCGAGCAGCACCTGCAAACCGAGCGCTTTCAACTGGCTGATCACGGCGGCCGCATCAGGCCGGAGCTGATCTTCGAAACGAATCGACCCAACCGGTGCGGAATTCACCAGCACGACGCTTTGGGTACCGTCGGCCACCTGCCAGGCTGGAGGTAAATCCAAGCCTTCGCGGAGTGCCTGGCTGAGGGAAACCAGTTCGACCCGTGCTCCCCCAACCAAGCCGCTCAAGCCACGACCTGCCTGCTCGTGCAGTTCCGTCACAGGTGCGATTTCCAGATGCTGTTCGCGAGCGGCGCGCACGACCGCTTGGGATAGGGGATGCCGGGACTGAGCGGCGAGGCTCGCGGCCAATCCGAGGATGTCTTGCGGCGCGCGGTCGCTCGCAAGCACCTCGTTGACTTCCGGCTTGCCAACGGTGAGTGTCCCGGTTTTGTCCAGCAGCACCACCTCCGTCCGAGCGGTTCGTTCCAGGGCAGCCGCGCTTTTGACGAGAATCCCCCGCTCGCTCGCGGCTCCTGCTCCCACCATGATTGCGGTCGGCGTCGCCAGACCGAGCGCACAAGGACAGGAAATCACAAGAACCGAAGTCGCAGTCACCAAGGCTTGCGCCCATGTCGACCAGTTGTTACCAGAGGTCGCGAGACCATGCGCCAGCCAGCCCGCAAAGGTCAACCCGGCGATCCCGATCACGGCAGGAACAAAAACCGCGCAGACTTTGTCTGCCAGTCTCGCGATGGCTGCTTTACTGGACTGAGCCTGCTGCACCATTTCCGCGATGCGGGCAATCGTCGTTTCGCGGCCACTCGTGGTGGCGGAGACGATCAGCTTGCCGGTGGTATTCAACGACCCGGCAGCCACCATGGCACCTGCCCATTTCTCGACCGGCAGAGGCTCACCCGTAACGACTGACTCATCGACCGCGCTGGCCCCAGCGGCAACTTTCCCATCGACGGCGATTCGATCACCCGGCTGGAAGACGAGCAGATCGCCAGGCAGGACGTCGGCGGTCGCAATCAATTCGCCGCGTTCGTCTTGGAGCGTACGGAGTCGGGAGACCTGCTCCGGTTGGAGCGCGAGCAAGTGCCGTAGAGCCGAACTCGCAGAAACCATCGAACGCGCCTCCAGCCAATGTCCGAGACTGACCAGCGCGAGCAGTCCGGCCGCTGCTTCCCAGTACATCGGCTGGCCCGTTTTCCAACCGGCCAGCTCCGAGCCGAAAACCATCGCAGAAAAGCACCAGGCAACGGTTGATCCGAGGGCAATCAGGGTATCCATGTTGGTCGTGAAGTTGCGCGCAGCCTTGCCGGCCGACTTGTAGAATCCCCAGCCGACCAGGACCTGAGCCAGTGTTGCCAAAAGAGCCGAAAACCACATCAACGCGTGATGAAAACCGGGCGAATACTCCACCAGCCGCAGATCCATTGGCATGTGCAACAGCATCAGCGGCAGCCAAAGCAGAAGACCGAGCAGGGCCCGTTGCCGCCAGGAGCGAACATTCCGCCGCTGCTTTTCCTCCAGCTCGCTGCGCTGTTCGGCGAGAGTCCGCTCAGGCGAAATTGGCCGAGCCGCATATCCCTGAGCCGAAACCAGCCGCGCGAGTTGGTCGGAGTCGAGCCCGCTCCCTTCGACCCGAGCCGTTCCGCTGGTGAGATCAACGGTAGCCCGTTCCACTCCCGTTGCGTCGCGCAACGCCGCCTCCACGGCACCGACGCAGCCCGCGCAGTGCATTCCCTCAACTGCCAGATTCACTGTTTGCAGATTTCGCCGCGAGTCACCTCGGAAGTTCGGCTGGGGCAGACCAGGGTTGGACATTGGGTGCTCATCAGGAGAAAATTGCCTGCTCACGGCAAGTGGATTCCGTCTCAGCCTGCATTATAACGCTCGGTCATCCTTGGACTTCAAAGCTCAGGCATGCGAATTCGAGTCGAAGCCGAGGGCTGGCGGTCCGCTTGAGTCCACCCCGTGCCCATCAATACTCGACATCTGGTTTGCGGGGAAGGATTTATGAACTGGTCTTGGCGCCTCGGGAAGATTGCCGGCATTGATGTCTACGTGCACTTTACGTTTTTGCTCCTCCTCGGGTGGGTCGCACTTTCCCATTACACCAGCTCGGGGTCGATTGCGGCCGCCGCCAAAGGGCTGGCGTTCATTCTGACCCTGTTTGGGATCGTCGTGTTGCATGAACTTGGTCATGCGCTGGCGGCCAGAAGGTTTGGCATCGGCACGCGCGACATCACGCTGCTGCCGATCGGCGGCGTGGCTCGCCTGGAGAAAATGCCTGAAAAGCCAACTCAGGAATTGGTCGTGGCGCTGGCCGGGCCGGCGGTGAATATCGTCCTGGCCCTTCTGCTTTTTCTCTGGTTGCAGTTGGGACGAGGACTGCAGCCGACGGCCGAAGCGGTGCAGGTCGGCGGGCGTTTCCTGGACCAGCTTCTTTGGGTGAATGTCAGCCTCGCGCTGTTCAACCTGCTCCCCGCCTTTCCAATGGACGGCGGGCGGGTGCTCCGCGCACTCTTGGCGATGCGGCTGGATTACGCGCGGGCAACTCAAATCGCAGCCTCCATCGGACAGGCGATCGCGATGGTGTTTGGCTTTATCGGCTTGTTCTCCAACCCCTTTCTCGTCTTCGTTGCTTTCTTTGTCTGGCTGGGAGCAGCTCAGGAAGCCAGTCTCGTACAAATCCGCTCGGCAATCAGCGGTATTCCCGTGGCTCAGGCGATGATCACCGACTTTCGCACGCTGGCTCCCGATGACTCGCTTTCGGTTGCCGCCAGTCACGTCCTCGCTGGTTTTCAGCAGGACTTTCCGGTGCTCGAGGGAGAGCGACTGGTGGGCATTCTGACGCGGAGCCGACTGATTACGGGCTTAGCCGAAAAAGGCGAAGCGGCCAGAGTGGGAGAACTTGTGCAAGCGGGCTGCGGGACCGTTTCTCCGGATGAACTCCTGGAGGCAGTCTTTCCCCGCCTGCAGGAGTCGCCGCACCAAGCCCTGATCGTGATCGACCATGACAAGCCGATCGGTTTGCTGACTGCAGAAAACCTCGGTGAGTTCCTGATGATTCGGGAAGCGGTCCAACAAGCGGAACTCGCGCACCGGCCTTTGAGCTGAACGGGAAGTCACACCTGCAGCGTGTGCAGACCTCCCTCGAAAACAGGGTGTCAACCGGCAGCGGCACCCACGCGCCGCGCGAGCCGACTACAATACAGGGAGACCGCAGGCAGTCGACCACTGACTGCCCTCCTCGTTGTCTTGGAAAGGCTCACTGATGTTTTCCTCGCCGAATTGGCTCCACAGCCTCGCCAGCTTGACGCTCATGCTTTTGCTTGGCTCGAGCCCCGCCGAGGTCCACGCCCAAACTTCCGAGGCTGCGGTCACGTTTAACCGCGATATCCGCCCCATCCTTTCGGACAACTGTTTCTTCTGTCACGGGCCCGATCGCAACAAACGCGAGGCCGACTTGCGGCTCGATACCCGCGAAGGGCTGTTCGGAACCGCCGACCAGAGCGGAACCATCGTTCCGGGAAAGCCCGAAGAGAGCGAACTGATTCGACGGATTCGCTCGACGGATGCCGACGAAGTGATGCCGCCTCCGGAGTCGCACAAGGCGCTGACTGCCGAGCAGGTCCATCTTCTGGAAAAATGGGTCCGCGAGGGAGCGCCTTACGAGGGCCATTGGGCCTTTGAGCCACTCCGGACAACTCCTGGTTCCGCGGCCGATGCCAGCCAGACCATCGACCGCTTTGTCCGCGAGGAATTACAACGCCAAGGCCTCGCACCGTCACCCCAAGCTGACCGGGTCGCTCTGCTGCGGCGGATTTCGCTCGATTTGATCGGCCTCCCGCCGACTCCAGCCGAAGTGGCGGCGTTTCTTCAGGACCGCTCCCCGGAGGCCTTCGAACGCCAGGTCGATCGTTTGCTTGCCTCGCCTCACTTCGGCGAGCGATTCGCGATCTGGTGGTTGGATCTGGTTCGGTATGCGGACACGGTTGGCTATCACGGCGACCAGCAAATGAGTGTTTCGCCGTTCCGGGATTATGTGATTGCTTCGTTCAATGCCAACAAGCCGTTTGATCAATTCACGAAGGAACAGCTGGCTGGCGACTTGCTTCCCAATCCTACTCCCGAACAACTCATCGCTTCGGGTTACAATCGCCTCGGCATGATGAGCGCCGAAGGAGGCGTTCAGGACAAGGAGTATCTTGCCAAGTACATCGCCGAAAGAGTTCGCAACGCGACCGGGACTTGGCTGGGGATCACGCTCGGCTGTGCAGAGTGCCACGACCATAAATTCGATCCCTTTTCCACTCGGGATTTTTATCGCTTCGAAGCCTTCTTCGCAGACATCAAGGAACGGGGGCTCTACGCCGGCGCCAACGACGACGGAAACTGGGGTCCGTTCCTCAAGGTCCCGACTGCGACTCAGGCTGCGGAACTGGCTCAACTGGACACACAACTTGCGGCTGTCCGCCAGACGCTCGAAACCTCCACGCCGGAACTCGAAGCAGCGCAGCGCGAATGGGAAGCCGCCCAGATTGCCTGGCAGCCACTTCGGCCCCAAACGCTCGAGTCGGCTCAGGGCGTGACGCTGACGTTGCGGGAGGACGGCTCGATTCTCGCGAGTGGAACCAATCCGCCGATCGACACTTACACCTTGAGTATTGCTGATCTTCCCGCGGGAGTGACGGCTTTCCGCCTCGAAGTTCTCCCGGATGACTCGCTCCCCCAACGGGGACCAGGCCGGGCGGGAAATGGCAACTTTGTCTTGAGCGAATTCCGCGGTGAGGTCATCGCGGCCGATGGAACCCGAACCGCTCTCCAATTCCAAAATCCCACCGCCACCTACGAGCAAACCGGGGCCGCCGGTGGCAATCCCTACGGCAAATGGGCGGTTGCGGCCGCTCTCGATGGAGATGCCAAAGGAAAAACGTGGGGCTGGGCGATCATGGAACAAGTCGGTCGAACCCAAGCCGTTGTTTTTGAGACCGCCGCGGATCTCACGCTGCCCGCAGGCTCAAAAGTAGCGATTTATCTCGATCAAAATCTCGATAATCCCCAACATACGATCGGGTGTTTTCGCTTGGCCGTCACAACAGCAGCGCGGCCCCACGCAGCCAACTCAGCCTTGCCGGCAGAGGTGCTCACACTGCTGTCGATTCCTGCGGCGGATCGGACCGCAACCCAGCTGGCCGATCTCGCCAAGCACTACCGCAGCGCCGCTCCGCTGTTGCAGCCCGCGCGCGAACGGCTCGCCCAACTCGCAGAAAAACGCAAGCAGCTCGACGCCCAAATCCGGTCGACGCTGATCACCGAGAGCGTCATGCCGCGGCCTGTCCGTGTGCTCAGTCGCGGGAATTGGATGGATGAAAAAGGCGAACTGGTCACGGCCGGTTTTCCCGAAATCCTCGCGCCCCGCGAACTGCCCAATCGACCGCTCAATCGACTGGACCTGGCAGAATGGATCATCTCGCCTCAAAATCCCCTGACCGCTCGGGTGACCGTGAACCGGGTCTGGAAACTGTTTTTCGGTGCGGGCCTGTCGCGCAAACTCGATGACGTGGGCGCCCAAGGCGAGTGGCCCAGCCATCCCGAGTTGCTCGATTGGCTGGCGGTCGATTTCCGGGACCGGGGCTGGGATTTAAAGCGCCTGATCAAGTCCATTGTGATGAGCGAAACTTATCAACAGACCTCGCTTGCCTCCGCAACGGACCGGGAAGTCGACCCCTACAATCGCTGGCTCGCCCGGCAAGGCCGATTCCGTCTCGACGCCGAGCTGGTGCGAGACAACGCCTTGGCAGTCAGTGGCCTGCTGGTTCCGACGATCGGCGGCCGGAGCGTCTTTCCCTACCAGCCCCCCGGGTACTGGGCCTATCTCAACTTTCCCACGCGGGAGTGGCAGAACGGGAGCGGCGAGAACCTCTACCGCCGCGGCCTGTACACTCACTGGCAACGACAGTATCTGCACCCCAGCCTGTTGGCGTTCGATGCGCCCAGCCGGGAGGAGTGTACCGCCGACCGGCCGCGCAGCAACACTCCGCTGCAATCGTTGGTGCTCTTGAATGACCCGACCTATGTGGAAGCCGCCCGGGCATTTGCCGAAAAGGTACTTCGCGAAGGAGGGCAGAATTTCCGCCAGCGACTCGACTTCGCCTTTCAACGCGCCCTTTCCCGCCCGGCGAGCGACGAGGAAGCGGCCGTGCTTGAGGAGCTCTTCGCCACGCAAACGGCTGAGTATGAATCCAATCCGGCGCAAGCCCTCGCGCTGCTCAACGTCGGCGCGCATCCTGCACCAGCGGAACTGGGAGCTCCGGAATTGGCTGCCTGGACCGCTCTCACCCGAACGCTCCTGAACCTGCACGAAGTGATCACGCGAAACTGAACCTGACCGGCGAGTTCTGACCCAGTTCAATTGAGTCTCCGATTTTTGCCGAGAAAGCGTCCCCTGATGAATCCGCTCCCCCCTGAAATCGCACGCCGCACGTTTCTCAAGCGAACCGGGATCAACCTCGGCGGGATGGCGCTCGCCTCTCTGCTGCATCAGTCGTCAGCTCTGGGTGCTCCCCGACCACGATTTGCTGATGACCGCTGGCAGGGCGTGATTCAGCCGCTCCATTTCCCGCCCAGGGCCAAGCGAGTGATCTGGCTCTACATGGCAGGTGGAATGACCCATCTGGACACTTTCGACTACAAGCCCAAGCTGGAGGAGCTGCATGGCAAGCCGATGCCGGAGTCGTTCACGGCCGGACAACAGATTGCGCAGCTCCAAGGTCAACAGCTCAATTGCTTTGCACCTCAGCATCCCTTCCGCAAATGGGGAAAGTCTGGTCAGGAGATTGCTGAAATCTGGCCTCAGTTGGCGGAAAAGTGCGCCGACGACATCTGCATTGTCCGCTCCCTGCACACAGATGCCATCAATCACGACCCGGCTCATACCTTCATGAATACCGGGACGATGAACGCCGGTCGACCGGCGATGGGTTCGTGGCTGCTGTATGGGCTGGGGTCGGAATCAGACAGCTTGCCGGGCTTCGTGGTGATGGTGTCCACAGGCAAGTTTGGACAAAAACAACCGATCGCCGCGCGGCAGTGGCACTCCGGCTTTCTTCCTGGCCAGTTCCAGGGAGTCGAGTTCCGCAGCACGGGCGACCCGGTTCTCTACGCCGGCAATCCAGCCGGTGTCAGCCAATCGCAGCAACGCGACGTGGTCAGCGCCGTCCGCCGCCTGAATGAGCTCGCCAACCGCCGGCTCGACGATCCGGAAATCACGACCCGAATCAGCCAGTATGAACTTGCTTTCCGGATGCAGACCAGCGTGCCGGACTTGATGGACATTCGCAATGAGCCGCAACACGTGCTCGACCTTTACGGAACCAAGGGTGGAGATGGTTCGTTTGCTTCCAACTGCTTGCTGGCCCGGCGCTTGGCTGAGCGGGGCGTGCGGTTCATCCAGCTTTACCATCGCGACTGGGACCACCATGGCGCAGTCAAGTCTCACTCAGCCGGTACAGCGGCGGAAGTCGACCAGGGCGTCGCCGCGCTGCTGACGGATCTCAAGCAGCGGGACATGCTGAACGACACGATCGTCGTGTTTGGCTCTGAATTCGGCCGAACGCCGATGGCCCAGGGAGATGGCCGCGACCACCACCTCGCGGGCTTTACCATGTGGTTTGCCGGTGGCGGCTTCAAACCCGGATTCAGTTACGGCGCGACGGATGAACTCGGCTACCATGCCGTGGAAAACCGGGTCTCGGTTCACGATGTCCACGCCACCCTGCTCCATCTCTTGGGGATCGATCACGCCCGCTTCACTTATAAATTCCAAGGCCTCGACAGTCGTTTGACCGGAGTCGAAGCAGCAAACGTCCGGCATGAACTCTTGAGCTAGACCGTCGGCTTGGAGGTCGGAAGAAGGTCTCTCACGGAGGCACGGAGGCACGGGGGGAAGAAGGGTGGGGAGAGGGAGAGTAGTTGTGAGTTGATAGTTGATTGGGTGAGGAAGTGAGGAAGCAATCATTGTTGGAACTGGCGTTTGGCTGCTCATCGATTGCGGCGGCGCACAGTCCCTAACCCCAGCCAGCACCATGCAGATGCCAACCAGCCTGCCCACCCGCCAGCTTCTCTTCCTATCAACTATCAACTATCAACTCACAACCCCACCTCTGCTCCCCCTCGCCTCTCGCCCCTCGCCTCTCGCCTCTCGCACCCTTCTTCCCC
>JAJTFE010000305.1:0-4536 GCA_021298375.1 Blastopirellula sp.
ATCGCCTGCCGTTGCTGCTCATTGTAAAAATCCCCCTCCAGCGGCCGCCGCGATTTCCCAGTTAACTCTTCCAGCAGTTTCAGCAACGCCTCGACGATCTTGGGCTCTGCCTCGACTTCCAGCCCCGCTGTCCGCGCGGGCCAAGTTGTGTAACCGCCCAGCAAATGCTGTTCCGGCGGAGGGATGTAACCTTCCGCGCCGTTGGCCAGTTCCATGTTCAGCAGCGGCTGGAGCGGCGACTGGCCTTTGAGCTTCAGCCCCGTGATTCCATAGACCTCGTTGGGAATCGCCGCGATCGCCAAGTCGCCAATCCGCAGCACTTGGAGCAGCAGTGTTGCTTCGGGATTTTGATCCAGCCAGACCGCTTGTTCCGCATAGACTTCGGGAAGATTGCGGGGGCGATTCTCTCCCCGGGCAGCATTCAGCTCCCGGGCCCAAGCCAGTCGGGCTGCATCGGGAGTGCGGCGACGCAGCTTCAGTTCCGTGACTGCCGCAGCCAAAGAGATGTCGCGTTGATAATCGATTTTCGGCAGCGCAGCCAAAGCCAACTCAGCCAGCTCGCGAGCGTATTGCTCCCGAGGATAGCCGGGCTTTTGCGGCTGGCTGTAATCCATCCAGTGCAGATCACCGCTCGTGCCCTGTGACATCATCGCCACAAACGGGGGTTTATCAGGCGCCTGATTCGGTGGCTGCCGTTGCCGCTCGATCTCGCGGGCAAAGTCGCCGAAGTAGTCAGCGGAAAATTGGTCCGCTCCAAAGTAGTGCATCGAATAGTTCGCAAGCAGACCGATCGGCCGGCCATCCCGCGTCTCAACGCTCAGCAAGCTGAGCTGAGTATCGACCGGTCCGGCCGGACCGAGATACTGTGGATTCTGATAGCCCGGATGCATCATGGCCCGGACCGAACGCTGGCCAAACGGATCGAGGTCGTAATGATCGGGGTGCCTTAGCCAGCGCCGGCAATGGGTATGCTGCGGAGCCTCAATCACGGTCCATCCGATTTGAGCTGGCTGTAACTGCTTGGTGGCGGCGACCATTCCGGCCGCGACCTGATCGACCAGCCAAGGCGGATAGTTCGGGTCGGCTCGGGTACCAAGGCAATAGTCCATGACGCTGGGGGCCGAGTGGGTGTGCGTGGCGGCGATCAGCAGATTGTTGGCGGGAACCCCGGTCTGCTGACTGACCTGTTGTTTGATTTGGTCGCACAGTTCGCGAGGTATCATGCAGGAATCGACAATCGCGAGAACCAGCGTCTGATCGCCCGCTGCCAAGGCGAGGCAACGCGCGTAAAGCGGGTCAAGGACTCGGTCCGCGGTCGCCTCGGTGAAGCCACCGTTCTTGATCGCCGGCAAGATCCGCGGGCTGACGTCGATCACGGCTGCACCCGCCCGCAGTTCGTCGGCAATCAGCATGCGACCAGCCAGCCCTGCGAGGACAATCAAGACCGCGACCCACCTGGCAATCAAGCGATTCATCTCAATCCCTTTCCCGGACAAGCCCCAAACCCATGCTGTCTGACTATACCCGCTGGGTGAGGCTGCCGCAGCCTTTGCCGACAGTCCTGGGGACTTTCTCTACGTCCCTTGGGGATTCATTTCTTCCCAAGCCTTTTCTCCTCCGGGTTGGTTGGCCGTTCCCCTCTTTCGGATTTGCCTTTCGGCCATTAGCGTTGTTGGACAGTGGACACCTTTCTGTTTGTTGAAAAGACTCCGATGCCTACGCCGTTACCCGTCCAAGTCGTTGACGCTTTTGCCGATCAAGCTTTTTCCGGAAACCCGGCGGCGGTTTGCTACCTGACTCACCCTGCTCCGGCGCAGTGGATGCAGCAGGTGGCTGCGGAAATGAATCTTTCCGAAACCGCCTTTCTGCTGCGCGAGGGGGATGAATTTCGCCTCCGCTGGTTTACGCCGCTTGCCGAAGTCAAGCTCTGCGGCCACGCGACCTTGGCCAGTGCTCACGTGCTTTGGTCAGAAGGGCACTTGCCGGAAGAGCAACCAGCGCGGTTTAAGACTCTCAGCGGCCCGCTGGTTGCCGAGAAACGGGGTGAACAGATTCAGCTCGACTTTCCACGACGCCCAATCGCTCCCCTCGATCATCCGCCTTTGGCCGAGCTGGCGGCTGCGTTGCAGGTCCGACCTTCTGCCGTTTGGGAGACAGACGAGGACTGGGTCGTGCTCTTGGAAAACGAACGATTCGTGCAGGAGCTCCAACCGGACTTTGCCCGGGTCAGTCAGCTTGCCGCTCGCGGTCTGATTGTCACCGCAATGGGAGGCTCCACAGGCTTCGATTTCGTCTCCCGCTTTTTCGTTCCAAAATTGGGAATCAATGAAGACCCCGTCACCGGGTCGGCGCACTGTAGCCTGGCACCCTTTTGGGCCGACCGATTGGGCAAACAACATTTTCGCGCCTGGCAGGCTTCGCGCCGCGGTGGAGTCCTTGAGGTCCAGTTAATGGGGGATCGCGTGCTGCTGCTGGGTCGGGCCCTGACCACACTTCGCGGGCAACTGCTGGTTTGAGCTGGAACGCTGAAACAAAAAAACCCTGCCGCGAACGGCAGGGTCATGCAAGGTTTTAAGACTGGATGGCTTTAAGACTGGATAGCAGGGAGGGCAACTTACTTGCCTTCACCACCTTCGGTCTTGGCCACTTCGCCTTCGGCCTTCTTTTCCTGGCAGCAACCGTTTTCGCAGTCACCGTGGCAGTCGGCCTTTTCAGATCCGGTGGCAACAGTTTCCGTCTTACCAGCCTGGCAAGGGCAGGACTTGGCTTCGCCGGTAGCGACGGTCTCGGTCTTTTCGCTGCAGCAGCTTCCGGCTTCCGTCGTGACCATTTCGCTCTTCTCGCTGCAGCAAGCTGCAACTTCGGTCTTGTTCGCGCAGCAGCTCTCACCACCCGTGGAAACCATTTCGGAGCCGCCGTTGCTGCAGCAGGAACCGGCAGCCGCAGCGACCATCGACTCGGACGACTGCGAGCAGCAGGAACCGCCGTCTGCCGAGCTCAAGCCGGCGGGGGTGGCGTTGTCGAGCTGAGCAGCATTTCGAGGCTGGGCAGAGTAGAAATAGACACCCAAGGCAAGCAACGCAAGGATGGCGGCAAAGGAAGCGACTTTATTCATGACTTCTCCAGAGTAATTCGGGAATGATTGGCTGTTCGGCGATAAAACATTACGCAAACCGATTCTCGCCGGTTCACTCACTGTTTATTTTCGCGGTTCCGTCGCTTCGGGTCAAGAGAATTCACCGCTGGATGGAAGCGCCCGCGGAAGAGCAGTCTAGGCTCGGGCAAAGTGCGGGGAAATGCCTACCTTCCAGCTAAATCCACGCTTCAAGCGTTTACATTCAGCACGGTAAACAACTGGGTTCCGATCCGAATCCGCTGGTCGGCGGGAATGTCCGTGGTGAATTTGGTTCCTTGGCCCACGACGAGGTTGGAGCCTGCGGTAACTGAAACGGTACCCTGAATCGTCTTGGTAAACTGGCTGTAATTTCGCAGCGGAGTGTCGGTCAGAGCCGAGAGCGAGGTCAAACCTACCAGATTGAAGGTGGGCAACTCGTGAATCTGATCGGCCACGGCCAAGCCCTCGCCGATGACCCGGCCAAAAACCGTGAAGTCTTGATCGTCGAGGAACGAGTTATCGTTCAAATTAATGAACCATTGGCTGGTGCCGCCATTGGGGTTGTTGGCGGGCAAGGCCATCGCCAGGGTGCCGCGAATGTTCGAGTTCGCGGGATCGGCCTCGCTTTGCACCGGCGGATCGGTGGTGATCGTGACCAGTTGGTTATTGGAATTAAAGCCAAACCCGCCGCCTTGAATCACAAAGTCATCCCCATCGCCGCTCTTGGCGGAACGGTGGACGATGGAATTGGCATATCGCGTCTGGTAGTTGAGGAAGTTCTCAACGGTTTCGGGAGCATCCTCGTCGAGCAGTTCAAAGTCCATGGTGCCGACGACGCTGTTGAAGCGGACGACGGTTCCGACCGCAAGATGGAAATTCAACTCCTCGGTCGTTGTGCGCCCGTTGGAATCCTTGGCCCGCACCGTGATGTCGTTGGCTCCGTTATTGTCGTTGGTGTGGAGCAGGGTAACGTTGACGGTAAACTTGCCATCGGCCCCGGCCACGACTGAGCCATCATTGAACAGCCCATCGTCGTCTCGGGACAGTTCGACCGTGGCCCCGGGAAGCGTTGTTCCGGAGAGGGCGATGACCGACTGTTTGGTGAGCAGCGTGCCGCTGGACTGAACGACTTTGGTCGAGTCCGCGCCCACGGACAGCGTCAAATTGCCAACCGGATTCCCCAGGTACAGGCCGTTGGCTGCCGCCATTCGGTCATTCAGTCCGCTGCCCGAGCGCGTGAGGCGATCGTCAAACAACTCAGCCGAAGGCTGGTTGGACTGCACGTTCAGGACCTGGCGATTGATATTTGTTCCGGTCTGCGATTGAGCGTTCACCGCATTCTCACCGCTTCCGCCATCGATCACGACGTTGCTGGGGAGAGTCGTGCCTTGAGCAAACCGGAGTTGATCGTTCCCCCGATC
>JAJTFE010000305.1:4554-10880 GCA_021298375.1 Blastopirellula sp.
TACTCGACGACATCGACCCCGCGCCCGGTCGACATGAACATCGCCTCGAAGGTCGAATCCTGCAGGACGATCGTGTCTTTCCCGGCAGCCGTCAGGACGTTGGTAAACCCACCAACCAAGACGGCCTCCAATTTCAGGGCGTCGCTTCCCTTGCCGAGGTCAAGCAGCAAATCGCCGTCAACCGAGACCGTTTTCAGGCTGACGGAATCAGCCCCCTTGTCGGTGTTGACCAGCAGTTTGCCGGCCACGCCCGAATCGCGAATCGCAATCGTGTCTGACCCCTTGCCGGCGATCACCGCAAAGTCGGCGGAGAGTTCGGAGCTGTCCAGCGAAACAAGATCGTCGCCGTAGCCCATCGATAAGTGCACGGTTCTGGTGTAGCTCAGTCCGGCACCCATGGCGACGCGGTCGTTGCCATCGCCAAAGTCGCCGATTACAGACTGGCTGACTGTGGACGAGTTCTGGGCGACAGTGAAACTGTTTCCGCCGTTAATCGTCGTACCGTTTTCACCTCGCAGCAGAACATTGTCGCCGACCAGATCAATTCGCACAAAGTTGTCGGCATCATCCCCGACCAGCCGAAGCTCGTTGCCGGAGAGGAACGCCACGACGTCGCCAGCCAGCACTTCGCGCGTTTCCAGGGCCTCAAACTGCATCCGCAGATTTCGATAGCGGGGACGAGCAGTCAGTGCTGGTTTGCGGGACGAAATGTTCTGCAACAGCTTGAGGAACATGATGGCTATCCGCAGGTGAAGAATGTGAATTTGCCAGGGCGTCAGAATGTGAGTTTCGCACTGGGTTAGACCCTCCAGCATTGCTGGACCTGTCCGCAGGCGGAACGGGAAAACCGTTGCTCAACTGAGCGACCGGTTCTGGCTTCTCAAGGCCAGTTCTACGATAACACGGGGCCCCTCCGAATCCAGCTTTTCCCCGATCGCAAGCGACTGGGACCTCGAAAAATGCGAGTCCGATTCGGGATCGCCCCCTCTCCCTCGATTCGGCCGCACCGGACACCTCCTTGAGAAAAATCCATCGAACCGGAACAGCTTGCCAAGCCGTGTCATGAACCAGCCGAGGTGTGACTGAGGCCCAGAACAGGAGCGGGCTGCGGGGAAGAAGCCGCGCTTTTGCGGGGCGACACCGGCCAGAGGCAGGCAACCAGACTTGGGGAATTGCATCCGACCGGGCGGTTGTCCGATCAGCCGGGAGTCGTTGGTCGGCCCGCAAGTCGTTAAACGGCCCGCAAGTCGGCAAAAGGATCGTGGGCTGAACGGATCGCCTCGGCCTGGAGCGATGGTGGGCCTTGGGGACAACTTTTCTGGAGAGTTGGCAGACTTGGCGGCCCAGTCGACTCATCCGCCGCCGGGCCTGTAGAATCGGGCATGAAACGGGGGCAAATCCTGTAGCCCGGTTGTAACCCCGATTTAACGAAACGGGTCAGAAAACTGGTCCGTCGGTCAAAGCCCATCCGCAAAAAACGCTTGAAATAGCACCCTCGACAGGATTCGAACCTGTGACCGACGGATTAGAAATCCGTTGCTCTATCCAACTGAGCTACGAGGGCATGCCATGTATCAATTCGGTTTTCGAATGCCCCCAATTTTAGCAGGTGTGCCAGTGGGTTTACCAAGGGCTTACACTGCAGCAGAGGCAATTTCCCGCCTGGGAAAAAGTCTACACGCGATCCCAGAAATCGACCATATCCAGGACTCTTCTGACCTGCTCACGCCACCTTGGCCGGGCGTTTGGCAGAAATGAACTTTGCGTTGCGGCCAGCCTTGTCACTCTGCCGCATGTAGCCAGAGAATCCGCTCCAGTTCGGTCACTGTGCGCCGGTCGCGGACAATCGAGGTGTGAGTCGCCGGTACAAGCTGCTCGCTCTCCACGCCGCGCATCCGGGCACTCTCAACCCGAACAATTCCATCCGTCCACCCCTCCAGCACCAAGTGCCGCCCCGTCCCGATGATCGAGTGGTAATGCACCTCCGGGCTCACAGGCAAGCCACTCAGGACTCGGAGAAACGGCTGGTCCGGATCGAGCAAGTCAATGCTGGTCGGGAGCTTTCCACGCTCATCAAACTTGAATCCGCCTTGGTTGTCAGCGAGCAATTGCTCCAGTTCCGGATTGTCCTGGTCAATCAGGGCATCACCCAATTGCCCCAAAGCCCGCCCCGCCACGGCACTCCCCTGATGCGGCGCCGCGATCATCACGACTCGATCCACCAAAGGATGCGGATCGAAAAAAAGCTGATGAGCCAACTTCCCCCGAGTGCACTCATTGGTCGCCACCATTTCCAGCGGCAAATTGGCAACCTCGTTCCAAACGTCCTCTCCGCTATAAGCAGTCAACAACCTGGCGATCAACCCACCCATGCTATGACCAACCAAGACCGTCTTCCGCAAAGCCGGATCGCTCGCCTGCGGGTCATAATGCTCGGCGAGCGCCGTCAGCTGAGCTCGCAATTCGCCCGCGGAGCGAATGAAGGGTGCTCCGGTTGAGTATTGAAATGACCAGATTTGATACCGTTCAAGCAATTCCGGCGTTGCCCGCAGTTCGTTAAACACTTCTGCCCATACGGTGCGACTGCTGATCAGCCCGTGAATGAAAATCACCGGAATCTTGCCCGGCTGATAGGGCTCGGTCATGGTCAACTGCCCAGCCGCCTCGGGTCGGTTGGGAAAGAAGAAGTTTTCCCAAACATCGTTCTCGGCATGGTGCAGCCCAAAGGCGAGGCTGGCAGTCAGATCCCGAGCCATGGGCAACCTGCAACCGGCCAACTCGACCGAGTCACAAACCAATGGATTAACGAGTCGCAGACATTCTTCTTCCGGGTCGAGCACCGCTGTCACGCCAATCGCCGAGGCTGGCGGCAGAAAGTCTGGGGCGCTGTGGCCAGTGGCTGTCGGATTCTGCCCTGCGACAATGACTTTTGACAGTATGCGCCGACCGCATGCCAATCTTGAAAATCTTCCGGCTGCCACGCGAATCCATCCAGGCACACTGGCAGCGTCCACTCCGCTCCATCCCGAATCAGTTTCAGTCCACGCGCGGCATCGAACCTCCCCAGCCGATGTCCTTCGCAAACCAATCTCCGCAAACTGTCGGCATACAGCTGCAGCGCTCGGCCTGGCCGGGAATCCGGGCAGGCTGCGCTAACCAACTCACCATTTTCTCCCGCAGCCAACCAAGCCAAGCGGGCGGCATCATAGTACTCGTCTACGCAGGCAGGCGCATCAAGCAAGGCGAGCTTGTCCCCGCGATCATATTTCAGCGTGGCCAGTTGCCACGTCGTCAAAGTACTCAAGTCGCGGGCCAGCACCGCACACAAGCCAGCGCGTGGCGGCGTCAAACAGGGGACCCGGTCGCGGCCAATCCAGACCGATCCGCACTTGCAGAGCGAGCAGCCGCCAGAAGTGAGCAAACCCAATCCGCTGAAGAGTATTGCCAACAGCGCCGCCCATTGATGAATTCCGGACTGGCCAATCGCCAGCCGCTGGCGCATGCTCTGCCCCCGAGTGACTCCTCCTGCTTTGTCCATCAATTGATCCCACCCTGCCATCTGCGCGTCCAGCTCTCCTTCGGCACAAGAAAAATACCACTTGTCGCATTCCGTGCTGCTGAATTCCTCAAAGCTTCTGCAACTCCTTGCGCCGGCCCACCCCGCCGGACAGGCTCAAAACACAAAGCCAGATTTTTTCTGCTCAGGCTCAAGTTTCGGAAACTGGCCCCGCGCTGCGGCGGATCATCCGGACCAACAGGCAGCCTAATGGAGCCCAAATCCCCCTCGCCACACAAGGGAAAACAGAGCCGCGTTGGTCGTCGATTCGGGCGGAGCGGAAGCCACCATTTTCGGGCTGGCTTTTGAAAAAAATTTGGCCCTCGGATTTCAGGCCTTGCGCTCCAACTCTGCGAGAGCGCAAGGCGTGGCCGAGGTCTTCGCTCCAACGACTGGTGCACCCACAGCAACTATCCCTGACGCTTGCTCCGACTCGCCAGCAACGGCACTGGCACAACCGTTAACCTCGCTTCGCGGTCGCCGCAACGACCACAACCAGCGAACCGCTCGTTCCACTTGAAGATCGACAAACGAGTGAAGCGCGAAGTTGAACCGCGGACAGAGAAAGCTGTCTGCGCGACGTACCAACATCAGCATGCTGCGCAAGTTGACCGCGAGCGTCGAAACGCTCAGCTGAAGCCGCCGGAATTTTGTTGACGGTCCCCGATCGCATCGATTACCGTATCGACGCGCAGCTGCGTGGAGTGCTTCCTGCTGTTGTGCTCAGAACAAGTTGCAAGTTGCTGGCTGCAACTACTTCATCCATTCCAGACGTCTCCATTCAGGTCAGTTCGCATGAAGTCACCGGTTCCGTCGCGGCATGCTCCGGGCTCAATTGGACTCTACGATCCACAGCACGAGAGAGACAGTTGCGGCGTTGGCTTCATCGCCAACCTGCGAGGCCTTGGCAGCCAGCAATTGGTGGCCGACGCCTTACAGATGCTGCAGAACATGGAGCATCGGGGAGCCTCCGGTTGTGAATTGAATTCGGGCGATGGCGCAGGTGTACTGACGGCCCTACCGCACGATTTTTTCCAACGGATTGCCCGCGAGGAGTTACATACCTCGCTCCCTGACCCGGGGTTATATGGCGTGGCCCAAGTCTTCCTGCCGACCGATCCTCGGGAGCGGGAGATCTGCAAGTCAGCCTTGGCTCATTACATCTCGGTGCAGGGGCAGCGGCTGATTGGCTGGCGACGAGTGCCCACCGACGCCAGCGCAGCGGACCTGGGACCGACTGCAGCCCACTCTGCTCCGGTGATCGAGCAACTCCTGGTCGGTCCGGCTCCGGGAATCGATCGGGCCGCTTTTTGCCGGGAACTCTTGCTGATCCGCAAGCAGGCCTACCATGCGATCCAGCAGCAATGCCTGCGGCAACGGCGGATGTACTATGTCTGCAGTTTCTCTTCCCGGGTCATTGTCTACAAAGGCCAGTTAACCGCCGGACAGGTACTGCCCTTTTATCCGGATTTGAGCGCAGCCGACTACGCCAGCCATCTCGCCATGGTGCACTCGCGGTTCAGCACCAACACGTTCCCGTCCTGGGATCGGGCGCAGCCGATGCGCTTCATGAGCCACAACGGCGAGATCAACACCCTCGACCGATCCGGAGACCTCAGACTCGGGGGTCTTTGATAACGTCCTCGAAATGCTGTTGCTCGCCGGGAGGTCGTTGCCCGAAGCTATCATGTTGATGATCCCAGAGGCTTGGCAAAATCATCAGGCGATGCCAGAAGCCCGCCGAGCGTTTTACGAATACCACTCCTGCCTGATGGAGCCGTGGGATGGCCCTGCGTCTGTCGTGTTTACGGACGGGCGCTACATTGGTGCGATTCTCGATCGGAATGGCTTGCGACCCGGTCGATACTATTTGACCGACGACGACCGGATCATCCTGGCAAGTGAGGTCGGGACCATTCCCGTGGCCGCCGAGTCGATTCGGGAGAAAGGCCGCCTGCAACCAGGCAAAATGCTGCTGGTCGACTTTTCCGCCGGCCGAATCATTCCGGACGAGGAACTGAAGACTGCGGTCGCAGCCGCCCAGCCCTATGCGGAATGGCTGCGAACCCAGCGGATCGAACTCGATCAACTCCCGCCGGCGAATAATCCGGCTGGACTGGACGCGGCCACACTCACTCACCGTTTGCAGGCCTTTGGCTACACGCGTGAAACGCTGCAATTCATGCTCCTGCCAATGCTGCGGGAGCAACGCGACCCGATCGGCTCAATGGGTAATGATGCAGCTTTGGCCGTACTCTCGGACCAACCACGCCTGCTCTTTGATTATTTCAAGCAGCTTTTTGCTCAGGTGACGAATCCACCAATCGATCCGATTCGCGAAGAAGTGGTGATGTCGCTCGAGTGCTTCATTGGACCGGAGCGGAACCTGCTTGCTGCCACTCCCGATCACTGCCACCGCCTGCGATTGCCCCAGCCGTTACTAACCAATCAGCAATTGGCAACCTTGGCCGAGCTCAATCAGGATGGCTGGAGAACCTGTCGAATCGACGCCACTTGGCCAGCCGCCGCAGGCGCAGCCGGACTGACCGAGGCGCTGCAGCGAATCTGTACCGAGGCTGACTTGGCCGTGCAGCGGGGTTGCGCTTTGGTACTGATCTCGGATCGGAATGTTGGTCCGGAGCGGATCGCCATTCCGAGCTTGCTGGCAACGGGCGCCGTGCATCAGCATTTGATTCGCAATGCCAATCGGACCCGGGTGGGCCTGTTGGTTGAAACCGGTGAGGCCCGGGAAGTGCATCACTTCAGCTTG
>JAJTFE010000306.1 GCA_021298375.1 Blastopirellula sp.
TCTTCCCCCGGAGAGACAGACTCCGGTCATTAATTCTGTCGGCCTCGGCCAGATTTTGCGTTCGCCGGCGAGCATCCGCCAGGCGATCATCGTTTCTGAGTTGCTCAAGCGGCCCGAATGGGACTGAGCGTCGCGGGTCCCCCTGCTCGAGGGCAGACTGCTGGGGCGTTAGTCTGATTCAAACTCTGGTGGGAGGGTAGCTTCCTCGGGCCAGTGAAGTCTCTTTCGGATGAACAATTCCATGAATGAAGTTCCTCAGCCGGTGGTTGGCTGGATTGGCACCGGCGTGATGGGACGCAGCATGTGCGGCCATTTGCTGCGTGCAGGCTATCCGTTGCGAGTTTACTCCAGAACGGCCGGTAAGGCTGCCGAGTTAATCACGGCGGGAGCGGTCTGGTGTGCGAGCCCGGCCGAGGTCGCAAACGGTGCGGATGTGGTCTGCTCGATGGTCGGTTTCCCGAGCGATGTCCGGACCGTGTACCTCGGTTCCCACGGCGCGTTGGAGCGGATGACGTCGGGAGCGACGCTGATCGACTTCACGACCAGCGAGCCTTCGCTGGCGGTCGAATTAGCCGAGCTGGCTCGGGAGCGGGGAGTGGAAGCGATTGATGCTCCGGTCTCTGGCGGGGATGTGGGAGCAAGGAATGCCACGCTCTCGATCATGCTGGGAGGCAGTGAGTCAGCCTGTTCTTATTGGCAGAAACTGTTTGAAACTCTGGGCAAAACGATCGTCCATCAGGGGCCTCCGGGGAGCGGACAACACACCAAAATGGTCAATCAAACCTTGATTGCGACCAACATGATCGGTGTCTGTGAGGCGTTGCTGTATGCACAGCGGGCCGGTTTGGACCTCGAGCGCGTGATGCAGTCGGTAGGCAGTGGTGCCGCAGGGAGTTGGTCGCTTTCCAACCTCGGGCCGCGGATTATTGCTAACCAGTTTGATCCGGGGTTCTTTGTCGAGCACTTCGTCAAGGACATGGGAATTGTGTTACAGGAAGCCCGGCGGATGCAGTTGTCTCTTCCGGGTTTAGCCCTGGCCCAGCAGCTCTATGTGGCTCTGCAGGCTCAGGGGGGAAGTCGGCTGGGAACACATGCCTTGCAGTTGGCGTTGGCCCGATTATCCGGCATCGATTGGATCGGACGAGTTCCAAGCCGGCAGTGATTCAAGCAACAGGAGCATAAACAGGCGATGGCAACCGATGTTCGGCAGGCAGTGCCGTTCTCTCCCGAAAAGTGGCGAAGAGACTTTCCGATTCTCGACCAGCAGATTCATCGGCAGCGACCGTTGGTGTTCCTGGACAACGCGGCTTCCACCCAGCGCCCGAATCAGGTGATTGATTCGATGTCAGCCGCCTATCGACAGACCTATGCCAACGTGCACCGCGGCAACCATTGGTTGAGTGAGCAGAGCACTTTTCAGTTCGAGGCGGCGCGGGCTGCGGTAGCCCGGTTCGTGGGAACCGACAATCCGCGGGAGATTGTCTTCACTTCGGGTACTACAGCGGGGATTAATCTGGTCGCGCGGGCGTGGGGCGAAGTGCAACTGCGGCCAGGCGACGAGATTCTGCTGACCGAATTGGAACATCACTCTAACATTGTGCCTTGGCAGCAAATGGCCGCGCGGACGGGCGCCACGGTGCGGTTTGTGCCGGTTGACCAGCAGGGGCTGATTCACCCGGAAGTCGTCGCAGCGCAGCTGAATGAGCGGACCCGGGTGTTTGCCTTTGCCGCCGTGTCTAATGTATTGGGGACGGTCAATCCGGTGTCTGACTTTTGCCGCTTGGCCCGTGCGCGGAATGTGCTGACCGTGGTCGACGCCGCTCAGCACGCCCCGCATGAACCGCTGAATGTGCGGCAGTGGGACGCCGACCTGGTCGCCTTCAGCGGACACAAGTTGCTTGGTCCCACCGGTATCGGAGTGCTCTACGGGCGCTTTGAGTTACTCGACTCATGGCCGCCATTTCTCGGTGGTGGAAGCATGATCGACCGGGTGACTTGGGACGGCTTCACGCCCGGAGAAATTCCCGCCCGCTTCGAAGCGGGAACGCCACCGATTGTGGAAGCGATTGGACTGCATGCCGCGATCGACTACCTGGATGTGGTCGGGCTGGAGGCAATTCAGCAGCATGAGCGGCAGTTGGTGGAGCACGCCATTTTTCGGCTCGAGCAGGAGGTCGACGGTTTCAGACTGCTCGGTCCGCGCCACGACCGCGCGGGAATCGCCAGTTTCGTCATCGATCGGGTCCATCCCCAGGACCTGGCAATCAAGCTCGACCTGCAGGGGATCGCCACGCGGGCCGGTCATCACTGCGCGATGCCCCTGCATGAGAAACTGGGCCTGTCGGCAAGTAGCCGGGTGAGCTTCTACCTCTACAACACGCTCGGTGAAGTCGATTACTTTGTCGATGCGGTCGGCGCGGCCGTCGCCAAGTTGCGCTAGTCGGCAAATCCCCTTGCTGATCGCACGGCGGTCGAAGCCGGTAATTTGCTGGCTGCTGGGGTAGAAGATCCGAACAGCCCGGCTGTTGATTGGCCACTTGGCTGGGTCACTTGTTTGGGTCACTTGTTTGGCAAGACCAGCAGTTCAATGTGGCTTGCAGCGTTCGCCGAGTGGTAGACCCGATGGCGAGCGGCGACGAAATCGCCAGCTTCAGCCCGGTAGATGTTCTCGACATACTTTTGAGGATTGCGGTCGATTAACGGGAACCAGCTGCTCTGAACCTGGACCATGATTCGGTGTCCGGGTTTGAATGTGTGGTGGACATCCTGCAGTGGAACCCTGACTGAGGTAACGACTCCCGGCTGAAACGGTTCGGGCTGGGAGAAGCTGTTGCGGAAGCGGCCTCGCAGGACCTCGCTGCGGATCATGAACTGGTAGCCAGCGAGTTGAATCCCCTCGGGAGTGTCGGGGAGTTGAGGATGGTCAGCCGGAAAGACATCGATCAATTTCACAATCCAGTCGGCATCGGACTGGTCGGTTGAAACCTGCAGGTTGGCAAACAGATTCCCCGCGACAGTCAGCGGTTCAGTTAAGACGGGAGACTCAAAGACGAGAACGTCTTCCCGTGTCGCGGCAAATCGCTGGTCGTCCGACATGTACTCTCGGGGAGTGAATTGGAGGCGAATGTCCTTGCGGTCGCGATAAGGGACCGGGTTGGCAGGGTCGCTGACAAATTCGCTGAAGCTATCGGTGTCCGAAGGTGGTTGATCAGCCAGTTGTCGCTTGGAAGTGAGGTAGAGTTTGCGGGTTTGAGCCGCGGCGGGAGGCCATTCCGAGAACGTGTTCCAGCGGCGGACACCGGTGTCGTAAAACCGGGCTTCGGTGTCTGGGCGGGGCCCTTCACCTTTGAGAAAGTGTCTGAAGAATGGGGCCTCAATTTCGCTTTGATACTGAATGGCTGTCTGCGAATCGAAGGGCATGTAACCGACCCGTCGAAAGCTGGCCCCGCGAGCCCAATCGCCATGTCCCCAGGGACCCATCACGATACTGTTGTGCATCTGCGGATTGTTTTTTTCCAGCTCGCGGTAAATGTTCAAGGGACCATACAAGTCCTCAGCGTCGAACAGGCCACCGACCACAAGCACGTTGGCAGTGACATTTTTCAGGTGCGGAAGAATCGAGCGGCGTTGCCAAAACTCGTCGTAGTTGGGGTGCTGGGCAATTTCCTGCCAAAAGAAATTGTCGTCGCCGAAATACTTGCTCGCGTTAGCGAGGGGTCCGAGGTCCATATAAAACTGCCAGCCGTCGCGGGAGGCAGGTGACACCTCGGGGTACCACTTTTCTTTGGTCGGTCCGGCGTGTTGATAACCAAAGGTTGGGAGGGCCAGGAAATAGCTCAGCAGAAAGGCTCCCTGATGATGGAAGTCGTCGAAAAAGAAGTCCGAAATCGGGGCTTGAGGTGAGACGGCGACCAAGGCCGGATGGTGTTCTGGAAGGGCTGCGGCGGCATAAAATCCGGGATAGGAAATGCCCCACATTCCCACCTTGCCATTGTTGTTGGGAATGTTCTTCACCAACCAATCAACGGTGTCCCACGTATCCGAGCTTTCGTCGATTTCGGAATCGCCCGGAACGTGAGGACGCATGTTGTCGAACTTGCCTTCAGACATCCAACGTCCCCGGACATCCTGTTTGACAAAGATATATTCCTCAGTTTCCATTACCGCGGAGGGACCAATTCGACCGGGAAAGGCGTCCGGACCGTAGGGACTGCAGCTGTAGCAGGTCCGATTGAGCATGATCGGATAGGTGCGAGACTTGTCGCGCGGCGAATACACCGCGGTAAAGAGTTTGGCCCCATCCCGCATGGTGATCTGAAATTCGGTCTTCTCGTAGCGTTCAGCCAAGGGAGCCTGTTGTGCGACGGAGAGCTCAACCAGCCAGACGAGGCAGAGCAGGGCGATGAGGCAGGGGCTGAGGGAGAGTCCCAAGAAGCTTGCGGGCCAGCGGGGCGAAATCATGGAAGCAAATCCAGCAGGGGAATAGAAAAGCGATTAGGGAAGCCGGACGCAGTGGAGCGACCAGCCCTGATTGTTGTCGCTGGGCGAGGTCGCGGCAACCGCGGGGGCTCAACCGCGGCCGGACTCTCTTGCATCGGCGGGTGCGAACAGGCTTCGGTTGCAGGTTTGATTCGGCCAAGGCAACGCTTGCCGAATTCGGAGCCTTGCCCCAGCTAACCGCTTGGTTCTTCCGCTTTTCGAACGGGTTGCCCCCGAATGATTGGGGCGCGGAAT
>JAJTFE010000307.1 GCA_021298375.1 Blastopirellula sp.
TGTTCTGCGGGAACCGTTGCTCCGTGTCCGGTTCAAGGTATTGGAGACCGCCATCAGTTGTACTCCTCTCGAAAGCGGCGGCGGACATACTGACCAAGCACGGTGATGCCAAAGGTCAGACAAAACAGCACAGCTGCCACGCTGTAGATGGAGTAATAGCTGAGCGACCCAGGAACGACGGATTCGCTTTGAAACGTGTTGACGATGTAGCCGGCCATGGTTTGGCTCTGCAGACGCGGATCGAGGGTCCAGGTTGGCGTGCTGCCCGCTGCCAAAGCGACAACCATTGTCTCGCCGATTGCCCGGGCGAGCGCGAGCAGGAAGGCAGCCACGATTCCCGAGATGGCAGCGGGCAGGACAACCTTGACCGTGGTTTCAAAGCGGGTTGCTCCCAGACCTAGTGAGCCTTCGCGGAGGCTTCGCGGCACCGCCCGCAACGCATCTTCAGCCAGCGAGGTGACCAGCGGAAGGCACAAAATGCCAACCGCAATACCGGCCGAGGCGGCATTGAAAGTTTTGAAATCGCCCAGCGGCTGCAGCAGGTAGGGCGTGAGAAAAACCATCGCGAAATAACCGAGCACCACCGTCGGCACGCCTGCCAGGACCTCAAGCGCAGGCTTGAGAATCGAGCGGACGCGGGGCGAGGCAAACTCGCTGAGGAAAACTGCGGTGATCACGCCCAGAGGGAGCGCGATCAACATGGCAATCGCAGTGATCCGTAAGGTCCCGGAGAGCAGTGGCAGGATTCCATAATGGATCTCGCCTTGGGTTTGCCCTACCGACCATTTGGTGTCAGTGAAAAACCGGCTGAGCTGAATCTGTTCGTTGGCGAAAAATCCCGCGGCCTCATAGACCAGCATGACAATGATTCCCAGCGTGGTCAGCACCGAAATCAAGCTGCAAATCATCAGCACAATGGTCATGAACGCCGACCAGCGTTGACTGCTGAGAGTCGAACGCGGTGTCAGCTGCGCGACGTCAAAGGGTTCAGCGTTGGCCATTACTTGCCCAAGTTGGCTTCAGTGTAGGTTTCCGACAAAGACCCGTGCCGCTGCTCGCCTTCAGCCGTCAGAAAGTGCGGACCTGCCAATCCCTTTTCCACGTGGGCTTGGGCCACGGCATAGATTCCGGCTGGGAGTGGAACATACCCTGCTTCAGCCACAATCTTGGAGATGTTTTCAAAGGCAAAGTCAATGAACTCTCGCACTTCGGCCCGTTGCATGGATTCGCTGTTCACATACCAAAACAGGGGACGACTGAGCGGGGAATAGCTGTTGGATTCAATGGTCTGCGGGCTGGGAGAAACGGCTTCACCATTGGCGGGATTGACGATGGCAACGGCTTTCAGATCGTTCTTGGCCGCTTCGAAATAGGCGTAACCGAAAAAGCCAATCGCGTGCTTGTCGCCCTTGACCCCAATTGCCAGTTGCTTGTCATCTTCACTGAGGGTGGTCTGCTCGTCCGAGCGCAGCTTCTTGCCATCTTTCTTTCCAATCACTTCCACGAAGAAATCATGGGTCCCTGACTTGATGCCGGGAGCGTAGATTGAGATTTTCTGATCCGGCCAATTCGGGTCGATGTCCTTCCAGGTCTTGGCAGCAAAGTCCTCGCGGAAAATCTGCTTCAACTGGTCAACCGTCAGTTGCTTGGCCCAGTCGTTGTCCTTGTTGACTACCACGGTCAAGCCATCAAAAGCGACAGGAAGCTCGACGAACTTCGTGCCATTGCCCTGCATGCGATCCAGTTCCTCTTTCTTGATTGGTCGCGAGGCGTCGCAGATGTCGCATTCCCGCTTGCCCAAAGCCTCAAAGCCGTTACTCGTTCCCTGTCCGCTGACCGAAAATTCGACCTTGGGATGGGCAGCGTTAAACAATTCTTTGGCTTTGATCGAAATCGGTTCAACCGTGCTCGAACCCTGGATATCGAGCTTTCCTGAAAGCGAACTGGGGGCCGAGCCACCGCCTCCTGCGGGTGCGGAACTGGTCTTGCCACCGGCGGCTCCAGGACCTGAATCACAACCGACCAAGAGTCCCAAAAACAGCCCACTACCCAGCAAAAAACAAGAACGCCAACCCATAAAAATTCCCAATCAATAAGACATATTTAGCAATTTTTCGCCTCGACCAGCCTATCAGGGAATTGTTAAGAACGTGTTAAGAATTGATGTGGGAAGAGCTGAGGCAAAATGTCGGGACACTACCTGCCTGGGGGGTGAGTGAGTGCCGATTAGCTGCCTACGTCCTTCGAGTCGAGCCTTGCTTCTCTGCCGAAAGTAAATCGGGTTGGATTCGGGCAATTGGTCTCACCGAGCTTTTCATTACCGCAGGGGCGATTCAACGGGAACCCAACAAAAAGTGCGAGCCGTGTCGCTATGGGGAATCCGGTTTGGGGAACCGGAAAGGACGCGACACGGCCCGCAGCCAGAGAGAGCCCGAAAAATTGTGTGGCCGCAGCAGCAGTGAACTTTGTTCGGCCAGATTGTTCCGGCGACCAAGCGGTTCCTCATCCCGGCACCGTGGGGCAAAAGCCCCCGCGCCAAAACTCGAAACGCTGCCGCTCCGTTGACGACCTAGACGGTCTTGCGGCGGAACCGCGCCAAGCCGGCTAAAGCGGCGCAGGCGAGTAAACCGATCGAACCCGGTTCAGGAACCCCGGCAAAATGCTCCACCGCTGCTTCGTGTTGCGCTTCGTCGATCCCGTAACCAAACACGATGTAGAACGGATCGGAATTGTCAATGTTGATGGCATTGGTTTGGAGGTTCACGAGGATCGCATAAGCGCCAACTGCGCTGTTGGGCGTCAGGAAAAAATCGATGTGTTTGTGAAAGTCACCTGCCGAGTCGGCTGGCCCAATAACCACACTGCCTCCTACCAACTCACTGATCGAAAGAAACGAACTTCCGAATCCGTCGAGGTCGAGGTTGGCAATGGAACTCTCGACCATCCCTGTATTGGGATTCCAATAGTTCAAAAAGTAACCAAATCGACTTTGTAAAACATTCAGGCTGATGGAGTCATTGGCTCCGATACCCAAGCCGACATCAACTTCGGACATAAAACCTGGTTCATCGGTGTATCCGTCATTTAGGTCGCCGGGTCCGCCCATCTCCGCTTCGAAGACTTTCTTTCCATCCTCGAAGCCTTCCTCGCCATTGAGGATTGAGATCTGGCCTCCGTCATACTTGAACTGAAGGTCGCCCGCATGTTGGGCATGAACCGAACCGACAAACAGAACCAGCCCACAGGCCAGCCCCAGTAAACTTCTCAACAACATTTCTCTTTTCCTTTGCGGCAAATAAAACACCTGCAGCCTGCAAGGCGAGGCACCACACACACTCCTGATGGACAAATTCAAGCTCACTCGATCGACTGATTCACCTCCCCGGCATTGGCGCTGCCAAGTGCAAACCAAACGTTTTGGTCAACCGTATCGGGGGCAAAGCGAGTCGAACCGTCGGCATAAGTCATTACCACGCCGCCGGGGTGGCGACTGCTCGCCCCAACCATGAAGTCCCCGTCAGCGGCGCTATTTGAAAAGTGGCCACAGCTCGTGTTGGGCCGCTTCACGTGCATGTAGGTATTACCGGCCAAGGCCCAACCCAGAATCCAGGCTCGACCCAGATAGGCCGAGTAAACGATGTCAGCATGGGAACGCGCCGGGTCGCAGCGATGGTCAACTTGCGCGAGCGTTCTCCCGGTCTCAGAGACGTGGTAAGACAGCAATCGCCGGTCATAATTGCGAATCTCTTGCACCGTGTTTCCCAATTGAATCAGCCGCTCCGAGAGCAGAGCCGTGTTACTGGTTCCATCGCGAAGAAAGCTGGTGCCGATCTTGCCTGGTTGGTGCCAGACGATATTGGAACTTGGGTGCCGTAGTGGAATGGCACCATTGAATCTTCCTCGAGTCGGCCGCTCGCCGTTGTAGCCTGTGGCCCAGCTGGGCCAGCCGGCATTGGCGGTGTAGTTGCTGGATGCCGGGTTGGCGGTCCCCATCACCAGGTTGTCATGGCGGGCGACATCCGACGGGCAGAGAAACGTGGGCACGGGAGTCCTCGCAGCCGCGGCATTGCGATGCGCGGCATCAATCGTGGCCGAGCTCGGGTTGTAACCGCCGGTGTTGGAAACGTTGCTCGACATGTTGACCCGGAAATCAATCGTGTCGTAGAGATTTTGTTGCTCGATATAAGGCAGGATTCGAGCCATCCAGCTGTAATACCCTTCCGTGATGACTCCCGACTGGGGCACACCCGGTCCGACCTGGTTGACCGGGAAGCTTTGGAAAGCGCCTTCATGCTGGAGGAGTGCAAGTCCAAGCTGGCGCTGGTTATTGAGACACTGGGTGCGGCGCGCCGCCTCACGGACCGACTGCACGGCAGGCAGGAGCAGGCCGACGAGAATGCCAATGATCGCAATGACCACCAGCAATTCGATCAGGGTGAATCCGGTCCGCCGCGATTGCGGCCAATCCGGGCTGAGAGTTTGATTCCATTTCATGGCAGGTGCTTTCCTCTGGCTGGAAGCGGTACATCGCCGGTCGCGTCAAAACCCCGAGCAATCGCTGCGCGGCCGATCACAAACACGGCAGGACAAAGTGACTCCAATGCGACCAGGAGTTCCGCAACTGCTGCGCGAACATCCCGGTTTCCCCAAAAACAAGAGCTGGAAAAAAATCCGCGGCCGGCCCCCCAAACGTCCCACTGGAACGAGTGTCAGACCGCCAGACGAACAGAGTAGAAAGGTCGACCACGGACCTTTTTCTGACTCTCAGGCCTCAGGGAAATTCCGCCCCACAGCCATCAAGTTGACTGTGCAAGGGCGTTGGTTTTCAGAACGGGCGCGAGCGGCGCACCGCAATCTGTTTCATCCACTGCAACTCAGGGCAGAGAGAAATCCCGCTGGAAACAGCGCGCCTTCGGCACGCTCCAAGAACTCACACGCCTTGCAACGAACCACTCGGCAGTCCGGGGCTCGCCAAATCACTGAAGTCGGGCCAGCCTGTCAGACCGCGTGCGGGTCAGCAGCGAGGGAGCTCACCCGATTTGCGGGGGACCTCGAGGAGAATAAACCAGCGGCAGTGGAGCCCCAC
>JAJTFE010000308.1 GCA_021298375.1 Blastopirellula sp.
CGAGGCTGTTGGACATCCCAACAGGAGTCCAGCCACTCCAAGACGCACCGCCATTAATGTCCTGGGCGTGAGCGCTTGCGAGAGCGAAAAACAGACCGAGCAGGAGGCTCGATTGAGCCAACAAAGCGCGCGAAGAAAGTCGCATGATGACACCTCAAAAAAAGCCGATGGAAGTGGGAAGAAAGGCTTTAACAACGCCTTAAAGGTGCGGAAGCAGGCGCGCGCCCTTCGGCCTGCCATCGCGTGAGCGAATTTTTGACTGGCTGCTCCCAGATTTCAACCTGAGTCGCTGGAAATGCCGCAAAAATCGCGCATTCCTCACTGGCAACTTCGGTTTGACCCCGCGGTTTGTCGGTCGCCAAGCATCAGTCTTTTGAGGCCTGCGAATTCTGCCCGGCTGGTTATTCCTGCGGCACTCCGCCATCTCGACCTGGACTTTACAGCCACCACACGGCTCGCCATGTGAAAACGGATACCGGGCACAAGAAGCCGCACCTCAGCCCGCTCAGCCCTCTCAGCGGGGCAAATCACTGAATTGCCAGAGAGAATGCCGGACCCGCTGGTTGCCAGAGTGGAAGGTGCGCGACGAGTAGCCGCCAAAGCACCGATAAAAGTTGAAACCCGCCGCCAAGGTCGCCTCGACTTCCTCAGGACTCAAATTCAGGTCGGACGACTCGGCCTCGGGGTCAAATCCCAGTGACTTGCCAGCCGCCCCCGCCTGCTCCAAACCGTACCTCGTCCATAGTTCGACCGCATTGCCCAGTTGCTGATTGTCGAGAAACAACAGGCCAGTGCTGCCGCCCTGCTCTGCCGCCGGGCCGAACCAGCGACCGGTTGGCGCTGGGCCATTGTTTTGACCGGGGGCGACCGGGTTGAGCAACCGCGACGTCAGCTCGGGAAAATAACCGATCGCCAACAATTGTTCATTGATTGCCGCATGAGGCAGCCAGTCAGCAGTCAGACCCATCTCAGCTGGGAGTGGAAAACTGAATTGCGTGCCTTGAGCAAGAATCGTCCGCGTCGGGTCGGGGATTTCCAGAGCCTCGGGAATCTCACCTCCGCCGATTTCTTTGACATCTTCCAGCGCCTGTCGCGCGATCTCCAAGTACCGGGAGCCGACCTCCTGCATTGCAGCGGTATCCTTGACGCTCATCATCAACACGGCGCCGGGCAGCGGCAAAGGAGTCGCGGCAGGAGGCATGGCGGCATGCCAACTGCTGCGGGCAATGGACAGGTCGACAATCAGCCCCCATTCTTCCCCAGTCAACTGCGGCAGCAAGCGGCCGAAAGTGGTTTCGGACAAACTTCGCAGCAAGGGAGTCAGCTGATCCAGTACGATGGCCGAAATCTCGGCTTGCTCCAAATCCTCGGCCAGCAGCGGACCATATTCCTCGAGGCTCGTAAATAACTTGCTTGCGTACTTGCTGATGATTTGCCATTGCTCCGCCGTCGACTGGTCGCGAGTGAACGCGGCCAGAAGCGGAGCCGCCCTCAATTGACCGGGAAGTCGCAGGGGCTGTGTGTTTCCATTTTCGGCGGGTTGGTCAAACTCGTATGCGAATCCCTCAATCCCTTCGGGAGTCAATTGCCCGAAACTGAGCCGCGCCCCTGGGGTCGATTCGAACGCCTTCATCTCACTGGCGAATTGCCTTGCCTCGGACCGGAATGATTCCATCAGTCCCAGCAACTCGCTCTCCGAAAGCAGCTCACTTTGTCCTGCTGCGACGATTTGATTAAATAGATTTGCGGCGCCTTTCGCGAGGTCGTCCCAAGTCGACTGGCTCAAGCGGACGAACTCGGCCGACTGGTAACTGGCGAAACAAAGGGGACGCCCCGAAGCGCGGGCCTCCTGCAGCGGCTTGAGTTGCGGTTGGTCCACCAGCAGCGGTCCGCTCCCCAGTTTCTGGAGGTGATCAAAGCTGGGGGCGAGCGTGAACAGGACGACTTCGCCGCGGACGGCAAACGCCAGTACAAAGCGTTTACCGGCATAGAGTGGCTCGAAAGCCTCCAATACCGTTCCCAAGTCCGGATCGACCAAGGCCAGCTCGTCCCAAGGCAATTGATCGCTGTCCACCTCAAAACCGAACCAGGCGAGGCGATCGGCGACTGTTGTCCCTTCACTGCGATACCTGACGAGCCGGGACAGCACCTGCATCTGCTCCGGGTCTTGGGCAAGCGCCTGTTGCATTCCGTTGTTCATCAGTTCCAAAAAACCGACGAAGACTTCCGGTTCGTCGGCAATCGCACCGACGACGATCGTGGGGACTTCGAGCTGGCTGAGGTGTTTCTCACCCAGACCTTCAATCAATTGCCACAGTTCGGGCGAGTCTTCTCCTTCAGCGGCTTCCAGGAGCGCCGTGTTCAACTCATCGTAGTAGGCGAAAAATGAATTCAGGAAAGTAACTGCCTTGGAATCGGCATAAATAAACAGCTCGTTTGCCAGCAATCGTTCGAGATAGGGCAGGACCACTTTGCCTTGAACGCTATCGAGCGAATTGGCATAACCCTCCAGGTAGTAACGCAGCGGATTTTCTCCGAACTGGTCCCAGCCGCGGGACAGGCCCTTGCGGTAGGCCTTCCGCATTTTCCGTCCAGCGGGGGACTCTTTGAGCGCGGCGTAAGCTCGGCTCTCGGTAATCGCTTGCCACAGCTGCCGATGGCTGGAAGTCGCCAGATAGAAAGCCGTATCGGCTGGTGCCAAGTCGAGTGAGCTGCTGACTGTGGAAGGTGCGGGAGTCGCAGCCGGAGTCTGTCCTCGCAAGAAGGAACTCGGGCTGAGCGCCGCAGTCAGCAAGGCAAACAGCAGCACAGCGCAGCGGGCTGGATGGGTGACAACCGAGAACATGGAACGACTCCGGAAGGCGTAAGGCGGAAGGGGGGCGAATGTGTTCTGACGGGCTCGGCGCGAGCCGCCGATGGTCCCACGGTCAGCCCAGCCCTTTCAGCTTGAGCGGCGGGCTGGCTCGACGGGCTACCCCTTCACTCCCAATCCGGGAACGGGGAGCCCGGGACCGGGTGAGAGGAGGTTCGCTTTGGTTTCAATTTTTCCAAAACCGGCTGCGCCGTCGAGGTCTTCTTTCTCGCCACTCGCCACTCGCCACTCGCCACTATGCTGCCGCTTGCCGCTGCAGGCTGGCTTCATTCACTGCGATCACGCTGATGCCGGCAGAATTGGCCAAGGCGAGCATCTCATCGGGATTGAGAATAATGGTTCTACCCGCTTCAATCGCGAGCAGTTTCGCGCCGACCGAGCGCATCGTCTGGATCGTGCCGAGTCCGACAGTGGGGACATCGACTCATCTGTCCCTTCAATGGCCTCCACAGCCAACACCGCTCGGCCTTTGACGGCCACGCTTTGCCCAATGTCGAGTCGGCCCATTTCTTTGGCCAGATGCCAGCCGAAACTGATGTCCCGCCATTGGTGCGGGGTGAGGGAGCGGTTGGTCAGGAGCCCTTCCTTGACGAGCAGTTCCGGGGCAATCGACGTGGCGGGGAGCATGGTGATTCCGTTTTGGCGAAACAGGGAAGTGACTGCGAGCAGCAGCGAGTCGTCGTTGCGGTTTTTCCGGCCCGTGACAAAGTGGTGGAAGAAGTGCCGCGCTGTCAGCCAGTCGGGGCGGTGTTTCAGCAGCGCCCAGCGTTGGAAAAGCAGCGTTTTGAAAATCTTGCCAGCCATGGCGGCGGTTTGGACCCCGTGGCGGCGAAGAAACCGGACTTGAGCGCCCATCTGCCCCACCCCAAACGGCTTGAGCTCTTTGCAGTAGGCGGCGATTTCAGGATTGTAGTGACCTTCGACTCCGACGCAGAAAACTTCGTAGCCCAGCTCGTGCAACCTGCGGGCGAAGAGCAGCGGAAAGTCTCCCCAGCCTGCGATCAGGCCAATCCGTCGCGCGGCTCCGGGCGCTTCGCACTCCGGCAGGCTGATCGTGGCGACTTCGCTGGGTAAACGGCTCATGGCAAGGGACGGTTGACGGGTGTGAGAAATCAAGCGGCTTTGTTCTCGGCGCGATCCGGTTCGATCATGTCGGTTCCTGCTGCGGTCTGCACGGCAGCCAGTTGCTTGCCGAGCGAACGGACTTGGCTCCGCAGCTCAGGGAGCTTGTTGACGCAGGCCATGATTTGCATCTGTTCCCGAATGGGAGTTGCCGGGATGCCAAGATAGACCTGGCCTGCCGGAACATCGTTCATGATGCCCGCTTTGGCGCAAAGCGTTGTCTTCTCGCCGATTTGAATGTGATCGCCAATGCCGACTTGCCCAGCCATCACCACATAGTCGCCGGTCGAACTGCTGCCCGCGATCCCGACTTGGGAGCAGAGCAGGTTGTGTCGTCCGATTTGGCAATTGTGCCCGATCATGACTTGGTCATCGAGTTTGGAGCCATCGCCGATGGTGGTCGCTTCAAAGGTGCCCCGGTCGACCGTCGAGTTGGCGCCGATTTCGACTTGGCTCCCCAGCCGGACGTGGCCCAACTGCGGGGACAGTTCATGCCGGCCATTGCGGGTTCGGTAGCCGAAGCCAT
>JAJTFE010000026.1 GCA_021298375.1 Blastopirellula sp.
GAGGAAATACCGTGCGAGGAAATACCGTGCGAACGATTGCTGCATGTTCGATTTCAGGCGAACGGAGCCCGCGTGCTGGTCAAGCAAGAGCATTCTCCGGATGGCTCGATCCCCAAACCGCGCGGTTAACCAAAGAGCTCGGTTTCCCTAAGTCTGCGGTTACCGCAAAAAGCGCTGGCACCAGAAGCGCTGGCACCAGAAGCGCTGGCAACGGAGGGGGCTCAGTTGTGCTCGCTGCTGTCCGGCCGCGGGCGGAGGTGAGACTGGAGATAGTTGGCCCGTTCGATGTTTCGCTGGGAATTCGAAGTACCCGAGCGGGTCAACTTCTGTAAATGGGCCGGCTGAGTGTGGACGAACAGTTTGTTGATCGTCGGAATTTCAACATTTCCAATCAAACCCAGATTGACCCCCATCCGCACCCGGGAAAGGAGGTGCATCGTTTCCTCACTGCTGATTTGCTGGGCGTTCTGCAACGTCCCATAAGCGCGGCTGACCTGATCAAACAAGTCGTGCTGGTTTTCGTTGATCAAGTACTCCCGGGCCTTGCGCTCGTAGTTGATCAGGACCGGCACAACCTCGCTGACTCGCCGAACCAAATCTTCCTCGGTCTTGCCCAGCGTGATTTGGTTGCTGACCTGATAAAAGTCACCCATCGCCTGCGAACCTTCGCCGTAAAGTCCGCGGACGACCAGATTGATTCGCTGGAGACTGCGGAAAACCTTATCGATTTGCTGGGTGATCACCAGCGCCGGGAGATGGACCAGCACGCTGACCCTCATTCCCGTTCCAACGTTGGTGGGGCAGGCGGTAAGGTAACCGAATTGCTGATGATACGCGTACCGCACCTGGCTCTCGATCTGGTCATCCAGTTCGTTGATCCGTTCCCAGGCAGATTGCAGATCAAATCCGCTGTGCATCACCTGAATCCGGAGATGATCCTCTTCGTTGATCATCACGCTCAATCGCTCTTCCTTCTCAATCGCAACGGATCGAGCGCCCTCTGCCTCGGAAAGCTCCCGGCTGATCAGTTGCCGCTCCACCAGAAACTGGCGGTCCAGCGGGTCAAGCAGGGCGACGTTGACGTAGTCGAGCTCAGCCAGCCGAGGATGCCGCTTCATGCTGTCCCGGACGGTCGCCTCCAGATTGGCTCGGTCAATATCCGAGCAGCGACGAATGAAGGGGAAATCGGCGACGTTTCGGGCCAGCCGGATCCGGCTGCTCATCACAATGTCCGATTCCGGGCCGCTGCCGCGGAGCCACTCGCCGATTCGTTCCGTCAAATCCTCAATGATCATGCTGTGTGTTCCTCGCGGCCGGAATCTTCGCCGCCTGCGTGCCGGCTGCCGGAATCTCCGAAGTCGCGGTCTCCGTCTCGCGCCCCGGTTTCGAAAGTCCGAATCCGATCCCGGATTTTCGATGCCCGCTCGTAGTCCTCTGTTTCCACCGCGTCGCGCAATTCTCGCCGCTCCTGAATCACGGCATTCGTGACCTCTGCCTCAAGCGGCATGCGGCGTGGATGTTTGCCCACATGCTTCGTATTGCCATGCACGTTGAGCAACAGCGGTTCCAGTTCAGCCTGAAAGTAATCGTAGTCGTGTGGACAGCCCAATCGGCCTGCCTGCCGAAACTCGAAAAAGGTAACACCGCAGACAGGGCAGCTTTTGGAATCGAGTTCCTTCAGTTCCTCAGCGGTTTGCTCCAGCTTGAGTTGCTTGTCAATCACACTCGAAGTCGTCGGTGCGGGGAGTGCCGCCTGCTCGGGCTGGAGGTACTGTTTCGCGCAATCGGGGCATAGATGCAGGGCTAGCAGCGGTTCCACCGTCAAATCGGTGATGTGGAAAGTCGCTGGCTTTTCACATTTCTGACATTTCATGAAGCAACTCTTATTCGTGAAAGTAGCCGCCGTTGGGCGCCGCAACCGGTCCGCTGAGCTCGTTAAAACAGCGGGTGCCGGCAAAAAAACGCTTGGCAATTTTCGCCACGGGTGCCTGAAACTTTTCCCGTGTTCGCCGGGTCAACTTCAGGCTGCGCTACAGTTTGTGCCGAGTTCACTCAGAATCTTACGCTCGTTTAATCCTACAATTCAAGGCCGCGTGTGGCGGGAAGATGGCGGCAGCCCAGCCTGGAAAGTGCATGGGTTGAGGCCGGCGGCCAGAGACTGGCGGCCAGAAACAGTCCGCCGAATGGCAACGGTGAACGCACTTGTTTGGTGAATTCGTGCCAGAGCCAGCGGGGGCCCCGGGGTTGCCGCCCTGGTTGGTTTTTGGCAGGCTGCCCCAGGCCAAGCTCTGCTGGCCCGGTTTTTGGTTACTGATTGGTTACTGAATTGAGAACGGTTTTCACCCAAGGATTGAGGAGTCAGTGGAGATGCCATTTTCGGATAATCGATTGTCCCAGGGCCGGCATGGGGAACGCACGACCAAAACACTGGCTCAAACAGTGGCTGCCGTCTGGGTCCTCCCCAGTTTGCTCCTGCTCCTCAGCCTGACTGCATTCCCGGCTGCTTGCGATTCGCTGCAGGCCCAGGAGACCGAGTCGGCAATCGAACTCCGCGGATTTCGCGGAGAGCTCGTTCCCTGGCCACCGGTCCACTCGCCTCCCGCGGCAGCCAAGCCCCAAGTGTTGGTGTTTATCGGGACCGGTTGTCCGCTGGTAAAGCTCTACGCCTCACGCTTGCAGCAGCTGGCAAGCAAGTATCGAGAACAAGTGGACTTCCTTGCAATCGACCCGCACCCGCAGGATTCGCTCGAGGAACTGGCTGCCTTCGCCCGCCAGCACCAAATTGAATTTGCCGTCGCCAAGGATGTTGGCCAGCATCTGGCTCGCCGCTTTGGCATCACTCGAACTCCCGAAGTCGTGCTGCTCGATCAAGCCGGAGTTCCTCGCTACCAAGGTCGAATCGACGATCAGTACGGCATTGGTTTTCAACGCAAATCGCCCGAGCGTGAGGATCTGAAGCTGGCTCTGGAGGCTATGTTAAACAAGCAAGCTGTCGAAATGACGCGGACGGATTCCAGCGGCTGTCTTGTGAATTATCGCCGTGCTCCGGAAAAGTCCGGGCCAATCACCTATGCCTCTCATGTGGCCCGGATTCTCAACGAGCACTGTGTGCGTTGCCACCGCGAGGGGCAAATCGGTCCGTTTGCCATGAGCGACTACGAGGAAGTCGCCGGTTGGGCTGAGATGATTGCGGAAGTGGTCCGGGAAAAGCGCATGCCACCATGGCACGCCGATCCCAAATTTGGCAAATGGACGAACGACTGCAGCCTTGCTGAGGAAGACCGGCAGACCTTGATTGACTGGGTCGCGGCGGGGGCTCCGGCTGGCGACTTGACTACCGCTCCACCACCACCCGAATTCGTTGCCGATTGGCAGTTGCCGCAAACACCAGACTTGGTCGTGTCGGTCACAAAACAACCGGTCAAGGTTCGTTCAACCGGCGACGTCAAATATCAGTACTTCGTCGTGGACCCGAAGTTGACTGAAGATAAATGGATTCGCGCAGCTGAACTTCGCCCGAGCAACTTGCGGGTCGTACACCACATCCTCTGCTTTCTCCGGCCCCGCGGCTCGGAAGGGCTCGGCGGTGACGGTGAAGGCTTGGATGGCTTTCTCTGCGGTTATGTTCCAGGAATGCTCCCGCTGGCGTTGCCGGCGGGAATGGCCAAGCGGATCCCCAAAGATTCGGAGTTGGTTTTTCAAGTGCACTACACGCCCATTGGCTCCCCGCAGGAAGACCTCAGCCAACTCGGTTTGGTCTTTGCCCAGGCCGACGCGATCACACATGAAGTCGTCACGACCAGCGCCGTCAATCCGCGCATCCAGATTCCGCCCGGAAAGCGGGGGCACGAAGAGACCGCTTGGAATCGCCATCGGCTGGGCGATTGGCCAATCATCAGCCTGATGCCGCACCTGCATCTTCGCGGTCAGGCGTTCAAGTACGAAGCCGTTTACGAAGATGGCCGCCGCGAGACCTTGCTGGATGTGCCCGCTTACGATTTCAACTGGCAGACGTCCTACCAGGCCACCGACCCTTTGCGGTTGCCCAAGGGAACCCGGATTTTCTGCACCGCGACTTATGACAACTCTTCCGGAAACCTCAATAATCCCGATCCCAAGTCGCGCGTCACCTGGGGCGACCAGACCTGGGAGGAGATGATGATTGGCTACTTCGACGTGGCGATCCCATTGGAGGATACCCGCGCGCGACGGGAACTGGGACCGGCGGCCAGCGCGGAGGATGCGTTTCTCGAGCAAGCCGAGCGATTGTTGGAGCGGTGGGACAAAAACGGAAATGAGCGAGTGGAGCTTGCCGAAGTTCCCGAGCGCTGGCGCAATGCGGTGCGAGCCGCCACCCCCGCTGGCGACATTTCGCTGACCGCCGCCGATTTGGCCAAACTACTCGCCAAGTTGAAACGCTGAGCGGCAACTGGGCTCAGGTGGGCGAAAGGCGATCAGCCCGCGCGTCACTACTCGCGGCATCATTACTCGCGGCATCATTACTCGCGGCATCGAGGCGGAAAATGTTTCTCCGTCAGTTGATGATCGGCCTTTCGGTGGCTGCGCACCCACTTGCCGCGGCCCCCAGTCCCAACTTGGGATCTGTCGAATTCAAACGGCAGTTTTGCTGAACGACCACCGCCGAACTCTCAGTCGGACTCTTCCCTGGATTAGGTTCAGCGTCCAGCGCGATTCCTGTTAGAATGGATGGGAAGTCAGATGGAACCGGCGGTGAGTTCATCGCCTGTTCGGTTTGGCAACCGGGAGAGCATTTCCCCCGGGATTTCCTCGTCTTGATTGTGACGCTGCAATGAAACAGGCTCGCTTTTTCATTTGGTTTGGATGTTGCTGTTGTCTGTGGTGGTGGGGGGCGACCCCGGCAGAAGCTCAAAAGCTCTCTTACAACCGCGATGTCCGGCCGATTTTGACCGATAACTGCTTTGCTTGTCATGGTCCGGACAGTGCCGCCCGGCAGGCCGACCTCCGCCTGGATAAACGGGAAGCGGCCGTCGACTCGGGCGCCATCGAACCGGGCGAACCCGATTCCAGTCAGGTGGTCGAGCGAATCTACTCGACCGACCCGGACCTGGTGATGCCTCCTCCCAGTTCGCACAAGCAATTGACCGAGGAACAAAAGCAAACGCTTCGCACCTGGATTGCCGAGGGAGCCAACTATGAAGCGCATTGGTCGCTGATTCCGCCGCAGAAGCCCATCCTCCCGGCGGTCAAGAACAACGCCTGGGTGCGCAACCCGATCGATGTCTTTGTGCTCGCAAAGCTTGAGTCGTTGGGCCTTCAGCCAGCTACTGAGGCCGACTTGCCGACGCTGGTCCGCCGCGCTGCGCTCGACTTGACTGGACTGCCTCCAACACCGGCTGAGTTGGCCGAGGTTCTCCAGGACCCTGCCCCGGATCGCTACGAGCGCTACCTCGATCGCCTGCTGGCGAAACCGCAGTGGGGGGAGCATCGGGGCCGGTATTGGCTCGACTATGCCCGTTATGCAGACACTCATGGGATTCACTTCGACAATTATCGCGAAGTCTGGGCCTATCGCGATTGGGTAATCAATGCGTTCAACGCCAACCAACCTTTTGATCAGTTTACGGTTGAGCAGTTGGCTGGCGATTTGCTCCCCTCACCCTCCCTGGAACAGCAAGTGGCAACGGGGTTCAATCGTTGCAATATCACGACGAACGAGGGAGGTGTGATTGGTGAAGAGTACCTCGTGCTCTACGCCCGTGATCGAGTGGAAACGACCTCGCTGGTCTGGTTGGGACTGACTGCCGGCTGCGCCGTGTGTCACGATCACAAGTACGACCCGATCACTCAGAAGGAGTTTTATGAACTCGCCGCCTTTTTCAACAATACAGTCCAGGATGCAATGGATGGCAACATCAAGGACACGCCACCGAACATCTTTGTTCCGTTGAAAGCAGATCGCGACCGGTGGCAAGCGCTCAAAACAGAGCTTGCAGCGCTCGACCAGCAGCATGCCGGATTGCGCGAGTCGGCCAAGCCTGAATTCGATGCGTGGCTGGCGAATCAGTCTGGACAGAAGGTGGGCTTGGCCGCACCTGCGCCCACTGCTGAGGGGCTCGATTTTCACGCGCTGCTGGCTGATGGCGGCACCTCGGCGCTGACGGCCCTGAATCGGGGACAACTTCAGCGATACAGCACTCGCGGGAACGCCGTCTGGCAGCCCGGAGCGATTTCCGAACAGGCTTGGCAAGTTACGCGCGACGCGCAACCCGAGTTTGCCGATGTCGGCGATTACGATTTGGCTCAGCCTTTCACCGCCGCGGCTTGGGTCAAGTTGCCGCATGAAAACCTGGTAGGCGCGATCGCGGCGCGAATGGACGAAGCGGCTCAGTTTCGCGGCTGGGATTTCTGGCTGCAAAACGGACGGGTCGGGACGCACCTTATTCACCAGTGGCCGCAGAATGCCTTGAAAGTTGTCAGCCGGCAGCGGCTGACGCCCGGCCGCTGGCATCATGTGGCCTTCTCACACGATGGCAGCGGAAAACCGGCAGGTATCCAGATCTGGATTGACGGCGAGTCGGTGCCGTTTGATGTCGAGCAGAATTCGCTCAGCGAAACGACGCGCACTGCGACTCCGTTTCGGATTGGAAACCGAAGTGGGAATGCATTGAGCGAGAACCTGCTCGTTCAGGGTCTGCGACTTTATCAGCGCGTCCTGCCGACTGAGGAACTGGCCGGAATTCAACAGTGGGAACGCAATCGTTATCTGTTCGGACGTCAAGCGCCGCTGAGCGATGAGGAGCGAACCGAGTTGCTCGACTGGTATCTGCGGACCCAGCACGCCGGTTATCGCGAGCTGACTGCGACGATTGCAGCCCGCCGCCAGGAGTACCAGCAGATTGAGCGGAGAGGAACGCGAGCGCATGTGATGGCCGAGCGAGGCAACCAGCAGCCCCACGCCTACGTCCTGTTCCGGGGCGATTACGACAAGCGTCGGGATCAGGTTTTTCCGGATACTCCCGACGTGCTCCCGCCTCTGCCGTCGGACTTGCCGCGCAATCGCCTTGGGCTGGCCCAGTGGTTGGTCCGCCCCGAAAATCCGCTGACTTCACGGGTGACCGTCAATCGTTTCTGGCAGGAGGTTTTTGGGCAAGGACTGGTTTCGACTTCGGGCGACTTCGGGGTGACCGGCCAGTTGCCTTCCCATCCAGAGCTCCTCGATTATCTCGCCGTCTCGTTTCGCGAGGAGGGATGGGATGTCAAACGCTTTTTCAAGCAGCTGTTGACGAGTGCGACCTATCGACAAAGCGCTGTGGCCAGTGCCGAGAAGCGCGCGGCTGATCCGGGCAATGTGTGGCTATCACGCGGCCCGCGGTTCCGGATGGATGCCGAGATGATTCGGGACTATGCGCTGGCGGCCAGCGGACTGCTTTATCCGGAGATTGGAGGACCAAGCGTGCGGCCTTACCAGCCCCCCGGAGTCTGGGAGGCGGTGGCGATGCCGGAGAGCAACACAAAGAGCTATCGTGAAGACGATGGAGCCAATCTCTATCGCCGGAGCATGTATACGTTCTGGAAGCGGGCGGCTCCGCCAGCTTCGATGGATATTCTGAATGCCCCCAACCGGGAAACGTGCACCGTCCGGCGCGATCGGACCAACACCCCGCTGCAGGCTCTGGTCACCTTGAACGACCCCCAGTTTGTCGAGGCGGCCAGATCGCTCGCCCAACGCCTGCTCGCCGCTGAAAAAGGCGTGTCGGCGGAGCGGCAGAATGAGCTGCTCCAGGACGCGGGCCGAACCCTGCTGGCCCGAACCTTCACAGCCGAGGAACTGGCGATTGTGAACGACTCGCTCACAGCCATTCGAAAGCAATACGAAGCTGACCCCGCTGCCGCCGACCAGTTGCTCCGCATTGGCCGCACGCCAGTCGCTGCCGAGTTGCCGCCCACCGAACTTGCCAGCTGGACCATGCTCCTGAACCAGCTGATGAATCTCGATGAGCTGCTGAACAAGTAGCGGGTTTGCAGGCGGCCCGTTGGCAGTTTGGTTGATTGATGAGTGATGACTGGAAAAAGGTAGAGAGAACAAATGGCTTTCAATCAGGTTCACCCGCTGTTTGCAGATTACGTTCGCTACGAGACGCGGCGGCAGTTTTTTCGCCGCGGGGGAAATGCCGTTGGGGCCGCGGCGCTGGCAGCTTTGGCCGGGTCGGAGTTGATTGCCGGGCAGTCCCCTGATGAGACCAAGCCGGCGCTCGGGGGCGTCCCCGGGCTTCCGCATTTCCCGCCCAAAGCCAAGAACGTGATCTACCTGCACATGGTCGGCGGACCTTCGCAGATGGATTTGTTTGACTACAAGCCGCAGATGAAAGAATGGTATGACAAGGATCTGCCCGAGTCGATTCGCAACGGTCAGCGGCTGACGACGATGACCAGCGGTCAGTCGCGGTTTCCGATTGCTCCCTCGAAGTACCAGTTCGCCCAGCATGGCCAGAGCGGGATGTGGTTGAGCGAGCTGCTCCCCTGGACCTCCAAGGTGGTCGATGAGGTGTGCTTCATTCGGAGCATGTACACCGAAGCGATTAACCATGAGCCGGCGATCACCCATATGCAAACGGGCAATATGGTGACGGGACGCCCCTGTATCGGCTCCTGGATCTCTTACGGCCTCGGTTCGCTGAATAACAACCTGCCCACTTTTGTGGTCTTGGTAGCCCAACCTACCAACAAGGAACAAATTCAGGCGATTTCGGCCCGGCTCTGGTCCAGCGGTTACCTCTCCGGCGTGCATGCCGGAGTGAGCTTCCGGTCTGCCGGCGATCCGATCCTCTACATTAACAACCCCCAAGGCGTCTCCTCCGAACTTCGCCGCACGACGCTGGATGGGCTCAAGGCCTTAAACGAGCTGAATTTCCAGCGAGTCGGCGATCCGGAAATTCACACCCGGATTGCCCAGTATGAGTTGGCGTTCCGGATGCAGCACAGCGTTCCGGGCTTGGTGGACCTCAGCCAGGAATCAGCCGCCACGATGGAACTCTATGGTGAAGAGGCCAGAAAGCCGGGAACCTACGCCAATACGGTGCTTTTGGCGCGGCGGATGGTTGAGCAAGGGGTCCGCTTTGTACAGGTCTATCTGAACAATTGGGATCACCACGGCAACGTCGCCGGTCGCTTGCCGATGCAGTGCAAGGACGTCGATCAGGCGAACTATGCGTTGATCACCGACCTCAAACAACGCGGGTTGCTGGATGACACCTTAATCATCTGGGGCGGCGAGTTCGGCCGGACGATTTATTCCCAAGGCGGACTCTCACCCGATAACTACGGCCGCGATCACCATCCTCGTTGCTTTACGATGTGGATGGCGGGCGGCGGAGCCAAGGGCGGGACGATCTACGGTGAAACCGACGACTTTTCCTATAACATCGTCCGCGATCCAGTGCATGTCCGGGATTTCCACGCCACGATTCTCCACCTCTTGGGAATCGATCACGAGCGCTTTACGTTCAAGCACCAGGGACTCGACCAGCGATTGACGGGTGTGGAACCAGCCAAAGTCATTCGCGAACTGATTGTCTGAGCCGAGCCGACGTGCGACCGATTCCTGACTTCTCCGAACTTGAGGTTTGCGGCCGGTTCTGCAACTCACCGCACGAGAGCAACTGCTGCCTCAGTCACGGGGTATGTCGAGCTGACAAAGTCGCGAGAGGGCCGTGGCCAGGTTCGGTCTGGACGGATTCGTGGATCGCCGCGGGCTGAATCCGGTCCAGAATTTAGAAGAAAATCCCGCTCCGCAAGAGGTCCAAGGTGGCCCCTCTGACGGCCTGCTGAAATGGCGAGCCTCGGTCCTTGAGCTTGGAGAGCCTTCGTTCATACTCGGCGCGCTCTGTGGCAGTCATGTTTTTTAGTCGCTCACGCATCGCATTCAGTTCCAGCCGCTGAGGGCGGGATTCAAATGCCAGTTGCAGCAGCGCCAACTCCCTTGGGTCGAACCAGGTCAACTGGCAGGGGTCGCACTCGTCAAGCTGGAAGCCAAAATCCTTGACTTCTATTTTGGTCATTCTGGCTTGGCACTGCGGACATCGGAGTACCGCAAGGGTATCGTGGTTGGGAGTGCCCCGGATCTCTTCTCTCAATTGTTCGAGTTCTTTGTCGACGCGTCGTTCGATCGTCTTGACGCGATGGTTCGGAAGCAGCAGGCCCAGACAATCGGTACACTGCTGCACATTGGTTCGGGCGTAGGTAACGCGACTCAGTCGCAAATCGCAAACTGGACATTTCATGATTTGATTCCAGCTTCTGCACCCGATGCGTGAAGAACGCTAACCGAGATGATGCTGAGCAACCGAGACTGGACTGTTTTCCCGCACCGGGCATCCGCGATTAGCCCAGAGGGCCGAGGCGGATGTCGGGCGGAATCCGGCCAGCCCAATCTCAGGCCCGCCGGTTGCGATCGAGGGAGAGTTTTACTTCAGATGCTCAAGCAGATATTCCCAGCGAAGCATCCCGTAAGTGCTGCCGATTCCGTGATCGAACTCCGGATAAATCATCTGGTCAAACCGCTTGTTGGCAGCGTGCAGGGCTTTGCCCAACTGCCAGGTGTTGGCTGGATGCACGTTGTCATCGACCAGACCGTGCACCAAAAACAGTTTTCCCTTCAGCTGCGAGGCAAACTGCATACAGGCTCCAGCAGTGTAGCCCTCCGGATTTTCCTGAGGCGTCCGCATGTAACGCTCTGTGTAAATGGAGTCGTAATTCCGCCAGTCGGTCACTGGCGCACCAGAAACCGACACCTGGAAGACATCGGGATACTTCAGCACGGCCAAGGCTGACATGTAGCCACCGTAGGAGTGCCCGAAGATCCCGACACGGCTCGAGTCGATATAAGCCCGTTGGCAGAGAAAGCGAACCCCTTCGGCCTGGTCGGCAATATCGGGCCCGCCCAGCTTAAGGTAGGTTGCGGACTCAAAGGCCTTGCCCCGGCCAACTGTGCCCCGATTGCCAATCTTGGCGATCACGAAACCCAACTCACAGGCCGGATTCATCGGCGTGTAGCGATTGTTGAAAGCCTGAGATTCAGGGCCGCCGTAGACATCGATCACCAGCGGATACTTCCGCGCCGGATCGAATTGAGATGGCTTGTTCAGCACGCCGTAGATCATCGTTTTCCCGTCGTCAGTGGTGAACGAGAACATCTCCGGTGGAGCAAAACCTGCGGCCGCCGCAGCCTCCACGCTGCCTTTTGCCAATTCGGCAACTTCCTTCCCGTCTTCGTCGTACACCACAGTGCAGGGAGGAATATCGTATTGTTCACGCACGGCCAGAACGAAGCGGTTCGAGGGTGAAATGTCGAACGAAGTGTGATTCAGCGGGCTGCTGGTCAGCCTGCGATGGTCGGAACCATCCAGCCGCACGCGGTGCAGTTGGGTGCTGTAGGGGTTCGCATCGCTGAAGGCGCTGTAATAGAAATAGCCAGCCGCCTCGTCGACCAGTTCGATTCGATTGCAGGGGTAGTTTGCGACTTGGGAAAGTGGATTGAGCAACCGGCCATCGAGATGCCGCAACTGAAAATGCCGGTAGCCATTGGCCTCGGTCTCCCAGATGAACCGCTCGCCATCGGACAGAAACTGCATCCCGGGGGAGTTTTCCTGCCAAGTCTCCTGCGTTTCGGTGAGCACCGTCCGCACAGCCAACGTCTCGATGTCGATCGCCAGCACATCAAGCACGTTTTGTCGGCGGCCGGTGCGATTGACCAGTAACTCTTTGCCACTCGGTGTGTAGCGCACGTTATAGAGGTACTGCATCGGCTCTCCCGGAATCGAAACTTTTTTCGCTTCCTGCTTGGCGAGGTCGTAGATCCAGAGGCTGACCTCAGGGTTTTTCTCGCCCGGCTTTGGATAGCGGACGGTCTTCAGTGCCGTGTAGAGGTCCTCATTGGCGACAGTCAGGTAATAATCCTTCATCCCCGCCTCATCGACTTCGTACCAGGCGAGCTTGCGGCTGTCGGGTGACCACCACATTGCATCCTTCTGGTTCAATTCCTCGCCGTAGACCCAGCAGCAGGTGCCGAAGCGATGAAACTCGCTGCCGGTGGTCGTCAGCTGACGTTTCTCGATCGGTTCGGCCGTGGACTCCAGCCAGACATTGGCGTCGCGGTAAACAGCTTTCCATTTTCCATCGGGCGAGGGTTCCACCGTTCGCTGCTCAGCCCGACGGACGGGAGTTCCGGCTGGTCTGGAGGGCAATCCCTTGGGTCGCTCCGCCGCGGCAGGTTCAGCTGCCGACTCAGCCACTTGACCGCTGCCCAAATCGAGGGCCCAACGTTTATCGTTGAGGCCAAAGCTCAGCGACTTGCCATCGGCCGCCCAGACTGGCTTGTCGACTCGGCCTCCGCCCGCCAGGCCATTCCGCTTTTGCATGAATTCCTGCATCCGCGCGATTCCATAGTCGGGAACTGGCCCCGACTTCTGTTCGCTGAGCTGCGGCTGCGCATTTGCCTGCGCGAGCAAGCCGTTTGAGTCGCAAACACAGAGGCCGGTCCAGAGAAGGCAAACGAGCAGCAATCGGGTCGGAGCGAGTGATTTCATGTCAACAAAGGCTTTCCGGGGGACTGGGCTGATTTCACAGACGACAATCCCCGGATTCTAATCGGCTGGTTTCAGGCTGGCGACCGTGCCGCCGAGCCGCTGCTGCCGAGCCGGCCAAAGAGACATCGTCAGGGGTGGCTGCCGTTTGTTACAATCGGCCGCATTTGCCCGGCGCTGCGGGCTGCAATCCCCGGGTCCGGCGAGCGCAGCTCGCGCACTGAGCCTGTTTCGCGCGAAAGTGTTTTCGGTAAGCGGTAAGTTTCCGCGGGGGCCTGAAATCGAAGTTCTGCAGCGCAAAACTCGTCCAAGCGTTTTCTCGACAGGCAGTCATGACCAAAAAAAAGAGTGTTTTAAATCAGGCCCGCGAAGGCAAATTGCCTGACCGGTCCGGACCGGGGACGGGGAAAGCGGTTCGACCCGCCGCCAGAAGGCCGATGCGCTGGGACCTCGTCTTCATCTTTCTTGTCATTTCAATTGGCGGAAGTTGGGCCGTGCTCGCGTTCCGCCCAGGAATCACCGTGCCCGTCTATACCTACCGGGTCGTCAAGACCTACCCCCATGACCCCAATGCGTTTACCCAAGGACTGCTGATCGATCCCGACGGCACGGTTTTTGAAAGCACAGGCCAGTATGGCGAGTCGACGCTCCGCAAGTATCGCCTCGAGACGGGCGAACTTGTCAAGCAGATTGACTTGGCTCCAAAGTACTTTGGCGAAGGGCTTGCCCGCTGGGGGGATCGCTTCTACCAGCTGACCTGGAAAGAGGAGACTTGTTTTGTTTACGACTCGGAGTTCAATCGGGTCGAGGAATTCACCTATGACACCGATGGCTGGGGCCTGACCAGTACGGAAACCGAATTGGTGATGAGCAATGGAACGCATCGCCTCTCGTTTCGCGACCCCCAGACTTTCGAAGAACGCAGGTATGCCTGGGTGCGGATGGGTGGCCGGTTGGTGCCTCGGCTCAATGAGCTGGAATATTACGCAGGAAAAATCTATGCCAACCAGTTGGACAGCGATCTGGTTTTTGTGATTGAGCCCCAAACGGGAAGCGTGTTGTCGGTGATCGATTTGGCTGGACTTTGGCCCTACAAGGAACGGCAGAAAGAGGGGAGCGTGCTCAACGGGATCGCTGTGATGCCCGGGACCAAGCGGATGTTTGTGACCGGCAAGTATTGCCCGAAGATTTATGAGCTGGAGTTGATTCCGAAGTAGGGCGAAGCAGTCCTGCACCCGCCCCTTTCTTTCGGTATCTTTTTCACAAATGCACCCCA
>JAJTFE010000027.1 GCA_021298375.1 Blastopirellula sp.
ATTTCGCCACACAACAACAAGCGGCTCTACTTCGGTTCGCAGATTCTCTTCCGCTCCGATGATCGGGGTGACAACTGGACAGCGATCAGCCCCGGACTTGACCCGCCAAATCGACCGCAACAAACTCAAGGTGATGGGCCGCGTCTGGGGGCTCGATACGGTTGCCAAAAATAATTCGACCTCGCTGTATGGAGCGATTGTCGCAGTCGAAGAGTCGCCAGTCGTTGCCGGGTTAATCTACTGCGGCACCGATGACGGCCTCGTGCAAGTCAGCGAAGATGGTGGACAGAACTGGCGGAAGATCGAGAAGTTCGGCTCGCTGGACGTCCCGGAGTTTGCTTTTGTCAGCGACATCGAAGCGGACCTCTTTGATGCCAACACCGTTTACGTCTCGCTCAATAATCACAAGCGAGGAGACTTCCGGCCGTATATTCTCAAGTCCACCGACCGCGGCCTGAACTGGTCGCTGTTGACCAGCAATCTTCCGGAGCGGGGCACGGTTTACACGCTCAAGCAGGACCACGTGAACCCGAAACTGCTTTTCTGCGGCACGGAGTTCGGCTGTTTCTGCACCGTTGATGGCGGCGAAAAGTGGTTCCAGCTTCGCGGCGGGATGCCGACCATCCAGGTCCGCGAGATTGAGATCCAGCGGGATGAGAACGATCTTGTCCTGGCGACGTTCGGTCGCGGATTCATGATTCTCGACGACTACTCGCCCCTGCGAGAAGTAAATCCCGAATTGCTCGACAAGAATCACATGTTCCCCATCAAGAAGGGACAGATCTACCGACAGGTTGCTCCCATGGCTGGCGGTCCGCGGGCTTTCCAAGGATCAAACTTCTACACCGCTCCGAACCCGGAATTCGGCGTGACCTTCACCTACTACCTGAAGGAATCTCTGAAAACCAAGAAATCGCAGCGCCAGGAAAATGATCGCAAGGCAGCCGCTGCGGGCAAGGACGTGTTTTATCCGAGCTGGGAAGAACTCAAGGGCGAAGACCGCGAAGTTGCCCCCAGCGTTTGGCTGACCATTCGTGACGCAGCCGGCAAGATCGTCCGCAAGCTGCCCGGCAGCACCTCCAAAGGCATGACCCGCACCACTTGGGACTTCCGGCATGCCGCTTACGCGGCGGGCGGCGGCGGAGCCGGTCGCCGAGGTCGAGGCGGTGGCGGCGCGGGTGCCGTTGCCGTGCCCGGCAAATACACGGTAGAAGTCTCCAAACTGATCGAGGGCGAGCTGACCCAACTGATCCCGCCGACCGAGTTCGAGATTGAGCCTTTGGGCTTTGGCGACCTGACGGAGATCAACCGCCAGGAAATTCTCACCTTCTGCGAACAGGTGGCCAAGTTGGCCAATGCAGTCACTGCCGCGACCCAACTGGCCGGCGAGGCGGCTGATCAACTGGCAGCAACGGAACAGCTGACTCAGAACTCTCCACTGGTTGATCCGGCACTCTGGAAAGAGGTTCGGGCCATGCAAGTCCGATTGCTCGACCTCCAGGAGAAGTTCTCTGGTGACCCGACCCGTTCCAGCCGCAATGAAGACGCCATGCCGGGGATCAGCGGACGGCTTTCCAATGCCATGTTTGGCGCAATGGGAAGCACGACCGGCCCCACCGGCACCCATCGCAAGCAATTTGAAATCGCCGGAGCCGAGTACGAACAGGCCGCCGTCGAGCTGCGAACGCTGATCGAAACCGATCTCCCTGCCTTGCTGGGGAAACTGGATGCCGCCGGAGCTCCTTGGACTCCCGGCCGCAAACTCCCCGAATGGAAGCGTTAGAAGCGCTGCTGCTCGCCAGTTGAGCGGAGCCTTGTTCGGCGCCGCGATGCGTTGGGCGGAACTGGAGTTGTCAACGAATGGGCGGTATCGGGAACCGTTGAAAAGACGCGTTTCCGGTACCGCTTTTTTTTCAGCCGTGCCGATGCCCCAGTCGAGACCTGAACTGAGCAGCGGCCTGGAGCAGGGCGAGTTTCTAGGTTCGTACTGGCTCATGTCGGAGCTCGCGGAATTTTGCCGCCGTCACCGCGTCCCCTCCAAGGGAAACAAGGGCCCTGTCGGTGCGACGCTTGCCGAGGCCATCGCCTGCTATCAGCAATCCGGCTCCCGCCGGCCGGAAATCAAACCCCAGTTTGAATACAACCGACATGTCCGCGAATTTTATCGGGCTAATCCCGGGGCAACCAAGCAGCAGATGCTCGACGCCTGGTGGAAGAAACGAGCTCGAAAGTCCGAACTATAGGTGGCAGCTGACAAATTGTCTCCAAAACTCAGGCATGAAAATTGCACCCAGAAGCAAGGAAACGCGGAGAATTCCTCCCGGCTGTCCACAGATGGCTGTTAGGATGCTGCTCCGGGCGAGTGTTAACGGAACCAAGTCGTTCCGGTCGAAGTAATTGAAAGAGCGGTTTTCTGTTCCGGTTTTTGGGAGAGTGAAAGACGATGTGGATGTACCTCTTGATGGTGTTGCTGCCGGGTTTGCTGCTTTCGGGTTGGGCCAGCATGCTGGTCAATTCCCGCTTCAAGCATTACTCGAACGTACCGACCACTCGCGGTTATACGGGCGCACAAGCCGCTCAGCGCTTGCTCGACGCAGCTGGCATCCACGATGTCAAAATTGTTCGCGTCAATGGCTTCCTTCATGACCACTACAACCCGGTCGACAAGACGCTCGCGTTGTCCCCGGAGGTTTACGATCGGACTTCCGTTGCCGCGATTGGCGTGGCGACTCATGAGGCCGGACACGCGATCCAACATGCGACTGGTTACTACCCGCTACAGCTTCGATCGCTGCTCGTTCCCGCCGTCCAGTTTGGCAGCCCGCTCTCCTGGTTCTTGATCATGTTTGGCTCGGCCTTGGCCGGCGGCGCCGGAGCTGCAGGCGGTATGTCGAGCGCCTTGGGGATGGTCGTACTGCTGTTTGGCATTCTCTGCTTCGGACTCGTGGTCCTGTTCCAGCTGGTCACGCTGCCGGTCGAATTCAACGCCAGTAACCGGGCCAAGCAGTTAGTGCTGGAGGCGGGGATTATCGGCCACCAGGAACGCGAAGGGATGGATAAAGTTCTGAATGCGGCCGCACTGACCTATGTCGCTGCGTTCGTTTCTTCGCTGCTGACACTGCTGTACTACCTCTGGGCCTCGGGCCTCTTGGGCAACTCCAGCAACGACTAATCGCCCGCGGCCAGTTGCGCTCCGCAAGACCCGGGGTTGCGCTCGCCCCGGCCACCGCCGGCCGCCTCCATCCGTTTTGTCGCTCGAACCATCCGGGACAACCTGAGTCAGGCTGCCGAGCGCCGTGTTATTCGGCCAGCCCCGTGTTATTCGGCCAGCCCCGTGGCACTCAGTCAGCCCCGTGGCACTCAGTCAGCCCCGTGGCAACCGCCGACTTTAATCGAGCTGCACCGCCATTTTCCACTCGATGGTTTTGGTCGGCTGCTGGAAAATGCGCGCTGGCTGGATGGCAAACAGTTCCTCGCGGAGCTGCTCGAACTCGCTCTCCGTTCCGAGTAGGCCCAGCCGCAATTGCTGGCCTGCGCGCGACAGTTTCAGTTCCCCCTCAGCCAGCGACCATTCCCAGCCGCTCGCCACCTCGATTTGCGTCCCCAGCCATTCCTCATTCCGCTTCCATTGCCGGCTGACTCGAGCCGCATATTCGCACCAGACGAGACCCGGTTGGCGCACGGAAAAGGAAGCTGACCAATGCGTTGTTCCGGCTGAGCCAACCGCGAGCACGACCGGGCCGGTTGGCAGAACTTGCTGATGCAGTTGCTGCAGCGGAGGAGCCGTGGGCCAGGCGTCGGCTTGGGCCCCGGCGCCGATTGCCAGCGCCGACTCCCCGCCCGCGCAGATCATCACGGCAAAACGATCCCCGGATTTCGGAAAGCGAAATTCCAGTTCCCCGGTTTTGATGGCGACTGCTTCAAGTTCTTGTTCGGCATTTTTCATGCTGCCAGTATCGACGCGTTCTCTGCAGGCGACAAGCTCTGGGAGGGAAATGATTTTCTTCAATGAAGTCACGGCAATCAGGGAAGTTTCAAGCGTTTCAGCTACTCAGCGAGCCGAGACTGCCGGGCGACAGCTGAATCCCGAGCCCGTTTGGATTATTCTAAAGAGACTTTTTGAGCGGCCAGCGGCAGCCTGAATCCCTTCCTTCATCCTTAGTGTGTTGATGTACCAATGAATCACGCGATTGAACGACAAACGCTTCGCGTGCTTATCTGGGTGCTCGGCTTGATGCTGACCGCAACTGGGGCGAGCGACCTTGTTGCCCAGAGCCCGGACTACAACCGCCAAGTCCTGCCGATTCTCTCGAACCATTGCTTTGCCTGCCACGGTCCCGATTCGCAGGCCCGGGCGGCAGACTTGCGACTGGACGACATTCCGGGGCTCTTGGCCGCCGGCGGCGAGATCATCGTGCCCGGCAAGAGCGAGGAGAGCGAACTCGTCAGGCGCCTGCTCAGCGACGACGAAGACGAGCTGATGCCTCCGCCAGACCACAAGCGGCCACTTTCACCCGAACAGATTGCCACGCTCGGCAAGTGGATCGACGCGGGAGCCAAAACGACGCCCCACTGGGCGTTTGTCCCGCCCCAGCGTCCGCCGGTGCCGCTGGCCACTCCCGCTGACTGGGTTCGAAACCCCATCGATGCGTTTGTTCTGAACGGCTTAAATCGAGAGGGACTTGTCCCCTCGCCTGAGGCTGGCCGGGCCACTCTGCTCCGTCGCCTCTCTCTGGACTTGATCGGACTCCCACCGACCCCGGCAGAGCTCGAGGCGTTCCTCAGCGACACCGCCCCCGATGCTTATGAGCGGCAAGTCGAACGCCTCCTCGCCAACCCGCATTATGGAGAGCGCATGGCGCTGCCTTGGCTCGAGGCAGCCCGCTACGCCGACAGCAACGGTTTTCAACAGGACGGCGACACGCACCAGTACGTGTGGCGCGACTGGGTCGTGAATGCGCTCAACACGAACATGCCTTTTGACCAATTCACCATCGAGCAACTGGCTGGCGACCTGCTCCCGAAGCCAACGCATGAACAGCAAGTCGCGACAGGCTTTAATCGCTGTCATCTGCTGAATGGGGAGGGCGGCGCCATCCCTGAGGAACAGCGGAATGTGATTGTCTTCGACCGGGTCGATGTCACGGCGACGAACTGGCTGGGGCTGACCCTCGCCTGCGCCCAGTGTCACGATCACAAGTACGATCCGCTGACGATGCAGGATTACTACAGCTTCTTCGCCTTTTTCAACAACGTTCCCGAAAGCGGCGTACCGCCTGGAGGGAGTCAGTACCGGATTGCCGACCCATTTATTTACACCGGCACCCTCGAACAGCGAAACCAACTCGCGGAACTGGAAGCTCGGGCTCGGCAACTGCGGCAGCAATACGAGAGATTGGAGCCGTCGCCGGAAACCGCCCTGCATTACGCCTGTTGGTTGTCCGAGCTGGAAAGTGCCGAATCGCCCCAGCCGCCGCTGGAAGGCCAGGCGCCGCCCACCGCAGGGCAAGTGCCAGCGGAAATCATCGAGTTGGCTCGGGTTCCAGCGGAGCAGCGGAACGATGAGCAGAAAATGCGTTTGCGGCGCCACTTCCTCGACCACGCCGCGCCGGAGCCACTCCTCACGGTGCGTCGCGAGCTGATCGCCGCCGATCAGGCGCGGGATCAATTTCGCGAGTCGCTCGCCAAGGTGATGGTCATGTCCGACGCCCGGCCGCGCGAGACGCGCATTCTGCAACGCGGCAATTATGAAATGCCGGGTGATCCAGTCACCGCGAACACTCCCGCAGTCTTGCCGCCGCTTCCTGCCGACGCCCCGCACAACCGGCTCGGTTTGGCCCAGTGGTTGGTATCCGCCGAAAACCCGCTCGTGGCTCGCGTTCAGGTAAATCGCTTTTGGCAACATTATTGGGGCCAGGGGCTGGTCAAAACTCCCGAGAACTTTGGCTTGCAAAGCGAACCGCCCCGGCATCCGGAACTCCTTGACTGGCTGGCGGTCGAGTTTCGCGAAAGCGGCTGGGACATGAAACATCTCCACCGGTTGATCGTCACCAGCAGCACGTACCGGCAAAGCTCTCATCTGCGCCCGGAATTGCTGGAGCGAGACCCGGCCAACGAGTTCTTCGCGCGGGCAGCCCGGTTCAGGCTCTCCTCGTTACTTCTCCGCGATCTGGCACTGGCAGCCAGCGGTCAGCTCAATCTTCAGTTTGGCGGCAAACCGGTTTACCCTTACCAGCCGCCCGATATCTGGGACAGCCTTGCCATCACGAAAGAGCGCGACTTTTCCTATCCGCTCTCCAGCGGTCCGGACCTGTACCGCCGCAGTCTTTACACCTTCTGGCGACGCACGGTCGGGCCCGGCAACATGTTTGATGCCGGCAGCCGCCAAGCCTGCAAGGTCCGGGTGACCATCACCAACACCCCGCTGCACGCGCTCACGACACTGAATGATGAGACCTGGGTAGAAGCGTCACGCCTGCTCGCCAGCACCGTTCAACGTGAGGCTGGCTCAGACAAAGAGCGAATCGCGACAGCCTTTGAGCGAGTCTGTGCCCGCCAGCCCAGCGCCAGTGAGCTCGCGGTTTTTGAGCGGCAATTGGCCAAGGGGCGGGAGTTGTTCGCGGCTGCTCCGGAACAGGCGCGCGAGTTTATTGGAATCGGAGCGAGCGAGGTACCGGCGGAATCGGATCCAATCGAGCTCGCGGCCCTGACCAACGTTTGTCTGACGATTTTTAATCTGGACGACGCCCTGACTCGAGAATAGTCACGCGGCTGGTTCCGTCCCGAAACGAGAAACAGCGATGAACCCACTCACGGAACTGGCTCAACAATTCACCCGGCGATCGCTGCTCCAGGGTTTTGGCCACGGGATTGGTCTGGCCGCGATCGCCCAGTTGCTTGGGGAGGAAGCCCAGGCTGGTGGCAGCCGCGAGGGAGAACTGCGAGATGGTTCGGCTCCGCTTTCCGGTTTGCCCCATCATCCGCCCAAAGCCAAACGGATGATCGTCCTCTGGCAGGGTGGGGGACCGTCGCATGTCGACCTGTTTGACCACAAGCCGGGTCTGGAGGCAATGCGGCTGCAGGAATTGCCCGAGTCCGTCCGCAAAGGGACGCGACTTTCGACCATGACGGCCTCTCAGGGAAGTTACAAGATTCTCCCGCCGCTCAAACCGTTTCGGCAGTATGGCGACTCGGGCCGCTGGCTTTCGGAACTCCTGCCCCACACAGGTGGAGTTGCTGATGACATCTGTCTCGTGCGCTCGATGTATACCGAAGCCGTCAATCATGCCCCCGGGGTAACGCTGTTCATGACGGGAAGCCAGATTCCCGGTCGCCCCAGCCTTGGGGCCTGGATGACCTATGGCTTGGGAACGCTGACCAGCGAGTTGCCCTCGTTTGTCGTGATGACCTCGTCCGATGTTGGGAAGACCTGCGGGCAATTGTTTTTTGACTATTACTGGGGCAGCGGCTTTCTTCCCTCCAAGTACCAGGGCGTTCGTTTTCGCAGCGGCGCCGACCCGGTACTCTACCTTCGCGACCCACAAGGGCTGCCGCGCGAACTGCGCCGCGCCGCGCTGGATGACCTCGCCGAGCTGAATCGCCAGCATCTCAGTCTTTCTGGTGATCCCGAGATCGATACGCGGATTTCCCAGTATGAAATGGCTTTCCGGATGCAGACCAGCGTCCCCGATTTGCTGGAGGTTGAGCAGGAGCCCGCGCATGTCCTCGAGCTGTACGGACCGGATGTGAAGCGGCCGGGCTCCTTTGCCCGCAATTGTCTAATCGCTCGGCGACTCCTTGAACGGGGTACGCGGTTCGTCCAGCTGATGCATTCCGGTTGGGACCAGCACAATAACCTCAGCTACCAGCTGGCGGAGCAATGCCGCGACACGGACCAGCCTGCAGCCGCATTGGTCCGCGATCTCAAGCAGCGCGGGATGCTTGATGACACGATTGTCTTGTGGGGAACTGAATTCGGCCGGACCGTTTTCATCCAAGGCGACATCAACAATCCCCGAGGACATGGCCGGGATCACTTCGGCAAGTGCTACAGCGTTTGGCTTGCGGGAGGCGGTTTCCGTCCTGGTCACAGCTACGGAGAGACGGACGACTTTTGCTATTCAGTGGCCAAGGACCCGGTGCATGTTCACGATTTGCAGGCGACGATCCTGCACCAACTGGGAATCGACCACGAGCGTCTGACCTTCCGCTACCAGGGCCGCGATTTCCGCCTCACCGACGTTCATGGCGAGGTAGTGCAGGGGATTGTCTAGGAGCGGATTGAGGAGGTTCGTTTGATCAGAAATCGCCTCGCGATGTTCCTCGAATCGTCGCGTTCACTGTTTCGTGATTTTTGTCGTATCGAACAGCCGATCATCGAGTGTGTAGGAGCGGAGTTCCAGTGTCTTGCCATTGATATGGACCATCACGTAATGGTGACCGCGGCGGACGTTGTTCTGGAAGAATGGACGATAAGGTCCAGCCGTCTCCAGTCCACCGCCACCGCCCCCGGTGATCATGTAAATGGTTCCACCGGCATCAACGGCCTCGTTATCTTTGAGCGGCCAGGTTCGCTCGTAGGAGTGAATGTGTCCGGTCCAGACAATGTCAACACCGTACTTCTCATACAGGGGCACCATTTGCCGGACGCGAAGATCGCCCCGGGTGCTCTGGTTGGTCTTCCAGAGATCGCCGTAGTCGTTCTCGTCCGATGAGTAAGGGGGGTGATGATGGCAGACGAACTTCCAAGTGGCGGTTGAGGCCGCGAGTTTCTCTTCCAGCCAGCGATATTGTTCGCTTTCCGCGTCAACTTTCCGATTGGAATCGATCATGAAAAAGTCCGCATCCCCGTAGGAAAAGCTGTAGTAGTACTCCGGATCGGGCAGGGCCATGTAGTCAAAGTAGTTCTTGGCATTTTGCTCGTGGTTTCCCAAGACAGGAAACAGCGGAATCCTTGAAATCAGGACATTCATCGAAGGGAAGAATTCCTCTCGCCAATCGGAGTCCTTCTTGCCCTGGTCAACCAAATCTCCGGCCAGCATCACGAAGTGGGGCCGCTGGGCCCAGGCGAGTTCGGCAATCGCGCCCGCCACTTTGGGATTCTTCTGGGTATCGCCGATCACGGCAAAGGACACCGCCTTGCCGCGTCCGGCCGCGGTTTGAAAGGTCGAAGGATCAGACTCGAGAACTTGACCATCCTCAGTTTCGGAGACAACACGATAAAAATACTGAGTGTCAGTCTGGAGGCCCTCGATCCGGGCAGTCTGGATCGTTCCGTTGCTGGTAGCCGCTTGGCTGTTGCGGCACTGATTGTCTTCGCCCCACTGGACGCGGCTCTTGGCCTCTGCGGTCGTCTGCCAGACGACGGTCATGCCAGTTTCCGTGCCATACTGCAGGAACGGACGGACGATGAAGTCGAGTCCCCCGGCGACCGGCTTGGAGACATATTCCACCAGGTCCTTTTGATGGGCGAATTCGCCTTCGACCCACTTGGGCTTGGCGGCGAGGTGGTAAAGCGCAACCTCGCGGAGCTTCCCGCGAAGCGAGTAGAACTCATTTCGGTCGTGGTAGGCTCCGAGTACCAGCGGAGCGGACTCGGGATAAAGCACCTCGCCCGTTTGCTCGGTGGATTCCCCATCGAGCTGGCCGTTGACGTAAAGTTGCATCTGCTGGCCATCGTAAACGCCAACGACGTGATAGAACTTGCCTGGCTCGAATTTGGTTTTGCCATTCAGGTAGGTCATCTTCCCGTCGCCGTCATCCGCGCCTTTCGTGGCGAGGCCGAAAGTGAACACGTCCTGGTTGTAGCCCAGGATCCAGCCCGATTCGGCATCGCCGTTATCCTGAATGACCCCGGCAAAACCGCCCCACTCCTCGGGTTGGTCGATCACGACCCAGGCCGAGACCGTAAAGTCCTTGGTTGGCAGAAAGCTCTGGACGGCCCGGTGGTCGGTCGCGAGCAGGCACTCCATTTGACGGCCATGAAAATAGGCTGACTGGCCCCAAGGATCCGGGACAATTCGGGGCGCCTCGCTGAAGGTACCATCCGGTCCCAGTCGCGCCTTGAGCTTTTGCCCGTCGATTTGCTTCTCGTTGAAGGTCCAGTGGCAGACAGGATCCGGTCCATCGTGGGCCGTAGTCGTGAGTGGAAGACAGAACAGCCAAACCAAACAGAGGCAATGCAGGGTTCGCATCAGAGCTGAATCCTTACAGCAAGAATTATGGAAAGACGGGACTGCGAATCAGTTGCTCCTGCTCGCAGGCCTTGGCGATTGTCGCAGCCTACCCGTAGTAAGCGGGAGTGGCAAACACGCGGCTCAAAGACCAGTTAACCCAGTCGAAATGGCACCGGCGGGAGTTCGTGGTGACCAGTCGATTTGAACTTTAGTCTTGGAAGCTGAACGTTTGAAAAAGGAACAGTGAAGATTGCAGGAAGAGGAGGTTTCGGGGCTCATAAAAAATGCGAGGGGCGGCCGCCGGAGCAACCACCCCCCGCATCGGAAAGGTGAAGACACAAGGAAGTCAATCGAGTTGTCTTCTGGGCTTATCCGGGCCGACTGTCGGCCGAGTTCACGACAGCCCGGTCCTGGTTAGCTGGCGTTCAAGCCTAGCGGCGTCGACGGCGCAGAGCGCCGGCGGTCAATGCTGCCAGACCCATCACGATGGCCGAGTTCGGTTCGGGCACGGCCGAAACATTGACGGTGCCAGTGCCTTTGGCCCAGCCAGTCCAGGCATTCACGTTACCGCGATAGCGGACCCCGTTGCTCCCTTCAGTGAAGCTCAGGTTGGTCGTTCCAATGGCTGTGGCATTAAAGGTCACGGTGCTGAACAGCACGAAATCGTTTTGGCCAGTCGTGCCGACTCCACCGCTGGTGCCGAAGAAGTCGAGGGCGTTAGCGTTGGTTACCAAGTCGCCCAGTGTGCCGGCTGAGACGTTGCTCCAGCGTGCCCCCGGATTTTCAATCAGGTGGGATGTCGCTTGGAGAACAGGCGTATTGCTGCTCAGGATGTTGATGTTCACGCCGCGCAGAATGCTTCCTGCTGCCGTGGAGACAAAGACGTACATCGAACCGGACTGGCCGGCAATCAGGTTCAAGTTGGAGCCCGCATTGGCATTGGTGGCGCTGGTACTGAACTTGATGTCAGCCTGCGCGCTACCTGTAAACAGGCAGACCAGAGCGATGAAGAGTAGTGCTTTTTTCATGGAATTCTAAACTCAAGTTGTGAAACGGAAAATAACTGAAAAGACAAAACGGATTGGAAATGGCAGGTGATTGCGGCAGTGGCAAAAAGCAGGTGGGCGAGGCCGGTCAGGGCCTCTGCCCACCGTGCCCTCCAAGTACCATCGCAATCGCGCAGCCTTGTTGCCGGTGGCCAGTCAGAAACTAGTTCCCGAACAACACGTTGATAAAGCCATCGATATCGTCGAAGTTGAACAATCCATCACCATTGAAGTCGAGTTGGACGGTGGGATTGACATTGGGATAGGTGCTGGCGAAAAGATCCGGGTCAAAGAAGGCGAGGATGAACGGATCGATATCACCGAAGTCAGCGACACCGTTGCCGTCTGCATCACCCTTGACCCAAGTGATCGCCTCGGCTTCGACCTTGACGTCGTCGATAGCCATCCACCAGTTGTTACCGGCGCGGAGGTAACCGAATCGCAAGATCATCTTGTTGCTCTGGCCGGCCTGAAACTTCAGGGCCTGCGGAGTCGCGGAGTCAGTCAACGAAGCGTTGTACGTCCGGAGTTCCTGGAGGTATTGGCCGTCGGCCACTTCGACGACCTTGACGGCTGGGACATTCCCAGTAGCTCGGCCGGTGGTCACGACTTCCTGGAGCGGCACCCAAGTGGCACCGCCATCAAATGAAGCTTCGACGAGGCCCATTTGATTCGACTCGGCCCGCAGCTCAATCGCGAAGCTGATCTGCAGGGTCCGGTTGTCGTAGCCGCTGAGATCGTAGACTCGGCTGATGTAGGTGTTGAACGAATTGCCGGGTGCGCGACCCGTGTTTTCCAGATTGCGGTCGTAGTCGTAGAAGGCATCGCCATCAGCCACCAGCGCGGCATTGGCATTGAAGGAGCCCAAGTCGAGCAAGCTGCGACCTTGTCCACCCTGTTCATTGACCCAGCACTTCACGTCCAGAGCGCGCCAGCCGTTAAAGCCTTCTTCGCGGGAGAAGCCCGGGGTCTGACTGTTGTCTACAGTCCAGAACTCCGCGCCGACCACTGGATTGTTGGCTGGGATCTGATCCGTCCAGTCCGTTCCGTCGTATCTGGTGACCGGAGCAGTGGGAGGAGTCGCGACTTCGAAGGGAACCATCGTTTCAGCGAGGTTTTCGAAGTCGTCGAAATAGTCGCTACCGCCGGCTTCGTTGACCCGAACGCCGATGTTATCGAGGGCAAACCACCAGTTGTTGGTGCCGTCGAGGCAGCCAATCCGGAGAATCATCGAATTGCCCGAGGGAGTGAAGTCGCCGTTGGCAGCGGAGAAGCTCTCGCCAATCCCGACTTGGACAAAGTTGTTGGCGGGAACGCCATCGACTCTCTTCAGATCCAAGAGCATCTGCCAAGTCGTGCCGCCGTCAAATGAGACTTCTACCGTTCCGCGCTGGTTGTCTTCATAGGCGAATTCGTAGTCAAAGTAGACTTCAAGGTTGCTCAAGTCACCGGTCAGCGGATAGGTCCGGCTGATATAGGAGTTGAACAAATTGCTGGAGCTGCCGTTGAAGTCATCGTATGCATCCGGGTCAGCGACCAGGGCTACGTTCCGTTCGCCCACGGGGCCCAAAGCAGTTCGTCCGGCCTGGACGCCTTGCTCGGCGATCCAGGAGTTGACGTCCATGGCGGTCCAGCCGTCGTACGCGCCTTCGAGGCAGCTGCCGGGTGCACCCATCGTGCTGTTGTTAATCGTCCAGTCGGGGATCTCGTTGGTCCAGTCCGTGCCATCCGCAAACACTGGCGGCGGATTGACGGCGACGGTGAACGGCTCCATCAACGCATGGGTGTCTTCGAAGTTGTCAAAGGCGACAACTTGCAACGCTTCGCGCACGCTTGGCTTGCGAACGCGCGCCTTACCGCCCGGCTTGCCTTGGGCAGAAAGGTCGCCCGCACAAAGCAGCGTGCAAGCGACCGCAATCGCGACTGCCAGTTGCAGGCAGTTTCGCGAGCAAGCACCGCGCCAGCCGGCGCCGAGCTTGAACGGATCAAAAATGGTCATCGATGGGACTCCTCAGAAAGATTGAAATACTCCGACTGCCATCTGCGACAGCGATAGCAGCCAATCAGACTATCGAGCGCTCGTTAAAAATCCTCGGAGATCCGATGAAGTTTGGATGAGAGCTGAATGAAGCCAATGACCGTCTTCGGTCGGCCTGTGGGCGCCCCACAGCGCGAGGAATTAACGGGCGGTGCAGCGCACCGCAAAGAAGTTTCCGGTGAAGAAAGTGAGGCGAGGCTATTTGTCGTCCGCGTTGCGGAAGACTCCACCTCGGCCAAGTTCGTAGCCTCCGAAATCGAAGGCGGTTCCGAGCCCTTCGGTCAGGGCTTCGCGTTCGGCGGATGTGAGTGTGTCGAGCACACGTTCCAGCGAGGCCGCTCTCAGTCGGTCAACTTCCGCGCGGAACTTTTCATTCTCTTCGCGCAGCTTGGCCTGCAGTCGGCTCGCAGTCTCCCCGGAAATCCCGAGGTGTTCGCAGTAGCTGGCGTTGCCAAGAACTGCGTAAAATGGGGCTAAACCTTGATTATTTGCGGGAACCACACTCTGCAGGCTGATCTGGCGCAGCCGCTTCCGCTGCTGGGGAAGCAGGA
>JAJTFE010000309.1:0-3225 GCA_021298375.1 Blastopirellula sp.
CCGGAATCGTTCCGCTCGAGTCCGTCGGCGACGGGGTCTGCCCAGAAAACACCGAAGTGGGGTACTCACTCAGCATCGAGCCACACGAGCAACTTCCGCTGGTGCTGCTGGAAGTCAGCGTGCGGCCACTTGCGCGAGACCGTGAGTCATCGCCAAGCCCCAACCCCCAAACGGAGACGGCTGGAGCGCGCCGCCGCGAACAGCGTGAACGCGAGGTTACCTTGCGGAGGTGGCTCGCCCTGCCCAGCCAAGAGGCATCCGATTTTCGCAGCGACTCGAAAGCCAATGAATCGGTTGTTCCGTCTCTCCCCAGCCTGCCCCCGCCCTCCAGTGCTGAGGAGGATGGCAACCAATGAACGCCGCCCCCTTTGCTTGCTTGCATCAAACCCTCCAGCCCCGCCCGCGTCGCGGTTTCACCGTTTTGGAATTGATCGTCGCCCTCACCTTGGGACTCGTCTTGCTGTCGGCGGTCTGGACGATGTTTCGCCTTTTCCTGCGCCATCAGGAAATCGAATCAGCCCAGGTTGAGCGGACACAACTCGTCAGCAGCCTGCACCAACTGCTCTCGCGCGACTTATTGAACGTGATCCCCGAAGGCCGTGAGGGTCCACAAGGCTCAGGAACTCCGGCGGGCGCTCCAGCGGGCGCTCCGGCTCCAGCGTTGCCAATTGAGCCGACGAACCCGCTGTTCCTGTTTCCCGGCGGAGCAATGGAGCTTCCTGGCCTGCTCCCGGCCAATGCGAACGCCGAGGCCAGTGCTTACACTCTGCCAGTAAGTTCCCTCCAAGGCGACAGTCGCCGTCTGGAATTGGTGGTCTTTGCCGGTCCGGATGATTCGGCGGAGCCCGCGGTGGAGGCCCGCGGCGGGCGTCGGGAATCAAGGCAGGACGAGCGCGAGCCAGCGCGACTTCCCTCGAAGGTAATCGTCTACGAATTTACCGGGCTCTCGGATGATTTGGCCTCGGCACGCGATGCCTCGCTCGCGCCCGCGGAGTTGATTGATCGCGATGAAGATCCGATTGAAGCGGCAATCGCGACGGTTGGATTGTGGCGCCGCGAAACGCAAGGCGGAAGCAGCGGCGTTTCCTCCTCCCGCGAACAGGATCGCCGCGGCAGTCCAGAGTCCCAGCCCGTTCCGCGGTCATCCCAACCGTCTCTCGCCTCGCTTGCCGACGAACCTCGAATGATCGCAGGCGAGCCCCCAGCTTCGCAAATCGTCGAAGAGTTCGCTCCCGAGATAATTGATTTGCGATTTGAGTACTTTGATGGAAGGAAATGGACGTCGAGTTGGGACAGCCAGCGACAGAGACGCTTGCCCGTCCTTGTGCGGGCTCAACTTGCCCTGGAAACTCGACCGGCAGTGCGCGAGCGCAAGCTGAAAGAACGTCTTGAGGCTGGACCTGAACTCGACTCCGAAATCGCGTCGGAGCGATCCAGCGCAGATGAGGCGTCCTTCGACGTTCCTTCCGCAGCAGATCGACGACCTTCCACGGCAGCCGGCAATGACCTGTTCGATTCCCCGTGGGACTATGAATTCCTGCTCTACGTGACGGCGCCGCCGAGCGGGTCGTCGCGAAGCGAAAATAATCGCGGCAACCCTCCCAACACCGAAACCGGTGACCGGCCACCTGCCGGCCCGGCTTTTGGCGACTCCTCCCGTCCCCGCAGCGGAGGCCTGAAACAATGAGTTTTCGCAAGAGTCGCCGCCGTCGAGGATTGGTGCTGATCGTGGTCACTGTCCTGCTGCTGCTCATCAGCCTCGGGACGCTGGGCCTCGTTTCCATGGTCCAGACTGAGTATCGGGCCACGCGGCTTCGCGGCGTCGAATTGGAACTGGAAAACAGCGCAGCCGCCGGGCGGGAATATCTCCTCGCCCTCGCTTCGCAGTCGCGCTCAACTCAAGTTTCACTCGGCGGATTGACTGCCAACCGGGAGCTGTTTCTCAATCGTTCAATAAACTCAACCGCTGAGGAGGTATCGGAGATTCGCTTCAGCATCACGCCTCAGGGAATCCCTGCAAGCGGTGACGAGAATCGGCTCGGGCCAGTGAATGAATCGGCGAAACTGCACCTGGAGCAACTGCTGCGCTGGGATCGGGAACAACCGGGGACGGGTTTTCAGGCATTGATGAACTTGCCCGGAATGACCAGCGAAGTCGCCGATGCCATCCTCGATTGGGTTGATGCCGATTCGACTCCCCGCACCAATGGCGCCGAAGCGGACCGCTACGCCTCGATGGGACTGAGCTACTCGCCCCGCAACGCCGTTCCTCCCGTTCTCGATGAGCTCTTGCTGATTCCCGGAGTCACCGCTGAGTTGCTGCTTGGTGAATCCAGCACCCGTTCCAACTCCGGCTCAGGAACAAATCCCGATGCTCGCCCCACTCGGCCCAGCCGCAGCAAATCCCTCGCCCCGCGAGCGGGAATCGATGCCAATCCTCGACCCTGGCGCGACTTTCTCACCGTTTCAAGTCGCGAGCGAAACGAGAATTTCGAGGGTCAGCCGCGGCTTTACCTCAATCACCCCGACTTGGTTGAGCTGCATCAGCAGATCACCGACCGCCTCGGTTCGACCTGGGCCAACTATGTAATTGCCTGGCGACAATTTGGTCCCTATCGCGGGCGAAGGGGAACGACGATCGAAGCCTGGCAACCGGATCTGAACCAACCGGCCCGTTTTAATTTCACTTCCGAATTGGAATTGGTCGGCTCCCGCGTTCCGGTCAGCCGGGAGAACCGCAGCACCAAAACGCTCGATAGCCCGCTGTCTGCCGAACGAGTCGGCTGGACCGGCGAATTGAGCCGCGTGCTCGATGAAGTCAGCATCGACAAAAGCAATACCCTTCCCGGCAGAGTCAACATTGAACTCGCGCCGCGCGAAGTGCTGATCGGAATTCCTGGAATGGACATCGTCATGGTTGATCGGATCCTCTCCTCGCGCACTCTTTCAGCTGATGGCAGCCACTCACACGCGCATCCGGCCTGGTTGCTCGAACAGGGTATCGTCGATCTGCCGATGATGAGCCGACTGTTGCCGCGCGTAACAACCGGTGGCGATGTCTGGAGCGGTGAAATCGCGGCTTGGCAGGAGGATTATTCCCTGCTGATCCGCGACGAATTCATCATTGATGCCGCAGGGAAAACCGGCCGGCAACTATACTGTAAGGACCTGCGTGATCGGGCTGGATCACTTCCCCCCGAGCCCTCCCCGGCTGCCGTCACGCAA
>JAJTFE010000309.1:3246-6385 GCA_021298375.1 Blastopirellula sp.
CGCAACTAGCAGGCTTTGAACTATGGTTCCCAACAGCAATAACCTCGTCGTCCTCGAATGGGATCGCGACGAATTGCGCTACCTCTGGGCGGGCCAAGCCGCGCGTCGTCTGGTGATCCGGGCGATTGGTCGAATCCAACCGGGGGATACAACTCCGACCGACGAAACACCGGCAACCGCCGAACCGACCACTCACCCAACCTCGGCCTCTCCAGCCTCTTCCGCGGATTCCCTGCTGGGCGAATTGAAGCTCCGATTGCGAGCCAAGAATTCCCGCGCCATCCTCGTCCTCTCGCGAGGCGATGTCGAGGAGTTTGAAGCCACGCTTCCACCCGCCTCCGATGCCGAACTGGCAGAACTGGTGATCAACGAAGCCCACAAGCACCTGGCCAATGCCGATGAAGCGCGACTCGACTATCTTGAAGTCGAGCGGGCGCCAGACCAAACGCGGCGGCTCTCGATTTTCGCCTTGCCTCAACCCGCTTTCGCCAAACAACAGGCGGCCATCAAGCAACAGGGCTGGACCCTCTCCAGCCTTCCGATTCGGCATGTCGCCGCCGCCAGCCTGCTCCGCAAACAAGTCGACCTCAGCTCCCAGCCCCGCAGCATTCTCGTCAACCTCAATCGCAATGATATCGAGCTGCTGATTTTCGAGTTCGAACGAATCATCCTCGTGCGGACCATTTCCTTTGCAGCCGACAACGATCCGGTCGCCCTGGCCGAGCGACTGGCCATCGAGATTCAGCGCAGTCTGATGGTGACGGCCAAGGCGGAAGCCGAGCAGACCGCGACCCCCGACCAGATCTATATTTTCGGACAGGAGTCAGAGCAACGCCCGCTCGCCGATCGCCTCACGGCCAATCTGCAACTGGCCACGACCATCCTGAATCCGATCGAGGCGTTTGTCGCCTTTCCAAAGGATCTCCCCAGCGAACTGCACCATTTCACCGGATTGCTTGGCTCACTGATTGAAGAGCCCGCCGACCGCACCATCGACTTGCTGAACTCCAAATGCGGTCGCCCCAAGTCACCTTGGCTCAGACGCGGATTGTTCTACGGTGGAGCCGCAGCGGCCGCTCTCGTTGGTACCGTCTGGTGGGCTTTCGACCAAGTTTCGCAGATTCAGGATTCCAATGCGGACCTGAAACGACAATTGACCAAACTCGAGAAACAACTCGAGCAACTCGAGGACAAGACAGCTGTCGTTGAACAAATCTCTGCCTGGCGGGTAGACGACATCAATTGGCTCGATGAACTGCGAGAGCTGAGCGATCGCTTTCCCGAACGGTCACTCGTTCAGGTCAAATCGATGACGCTTTCCAGTTCGCCGGCAAATCCAGGCGTGATTGCCATGAACCTCCAGGCGAAAAATGAAAGCGTGATCACGCAAATGGAGCAAACCATTCGCGATGAGTTTCACCAGGTCCGGACCAATCAGTTCAGCCAGTCCGACTCCGAACAGGAGTTGCCTTGGCAATTCGGGGCCAACATTCTGGTCAGCCGGCGGGACCGCGACCAATTCCTGGCTCCCCCTGCAGCCACCTCCCCACCGGCAAACCAGACCCCGCCTTCCCCCCAACCCGACGGGGCAGTCCCTCCCGAATCCCCTGCTCCGGACGCCAATTCCCGTCCTGGAGGTGCCTCGTGAAACTGGAACGCAGACAACTGCTGATCGGACTGCTCGTCCTGGTTGTCGGAGGCTACTTCGTCAACTCGCTCTGCGATCGCTTCTACTTCAAGCCAATTGCCCGCGAGAGCCAGTTGGAAAAGTCGATCCAGAAGAAGCTTGCCGATACCCGGCTCAAAATCCGCAAGTTGGACAAGAGACTCGCCCTCCGCGATGAACTCCGGGCCCGTGCCCTGCCCAATAATACCGAACTCGCCTCGTCACTCTACCAGTCCTGGCTGATCAACCTGGTCACCTCGCTTGGCGTTTCCAATCCCAAAGTGGACTCTACCAACCCCGTTGCCGAAGGAGACATCACTCGCCTGCAGTTTACGCTCCGTGGCAAGGCGAACCTCAAACAATTCACCAATCTTCTGTTCGAGTTTTACCGGGCCGGACACCTCCACAAAATCCGGCAGGCAGTGCTCACCCCCACCGGCGGCAGCGAACAGATGGACCTCAGCCTGACCGTGGAAGCGATCGCCCTCAAAAATTCCGAAAACGAAACGACCTTGACCAGTCTCCCCTCCGATCGCCTGACCTCAGACAAACTCGACGACTATCTCGGAATCCCACGTCGCAATCTGTTTGGTAAAGGGATTCTCTCTCCCACCATTCGCTCGACCCGCCTGACTGCGATTACTTCCGACCGCTTTGGACGACACGAAGCCTGGTTCTCAATTCCCCAAAAAGGCCTGACCCATTATCTCGAAGTTGGTGAATCCGCCATCATCGACTCGCTGGAACTCAAAGTCACCGAAATCAAGGGCGATACGGTTCGAATCGAGATCGACGGCAATCCTGGCCTCCTCGAGGTTGGAAAGAGTGTGGCCGACCTCAACGATATCGAAGATTCTCCTGCCAATCTCCCCTGAACCCCCGATTCCCCGTACGGCCTGCACACCCCCCAAGCTAAAGTCCTGGGCGGACCCTCTTGTTTTGCTGCCATTCTGTGTCCACCGCTGTCTGCAAAGTGCTGGCTTTTCGCTTCAATGGCACGTTCGGCCCCCTAACTAAGACCATTCCCCCCCGCGCGGTTTACCAGGCTTGGGGCAAGTCCCGGAACCCGCCCTTTTTCGGGCCAAACACGCGGTTCTCAGCGAGTCAGCCTTGACCCGCCGGGTTCAAAAAACTAACGTCCGCCCGACTTTTCTCCTGCCCGGCACCGCGGACTGCCACCCAAACATTGGGCACCCGCAAAACCAGGCCTTACCCACCGCGGTTGGCGTAATTCATGCGCTCAACCTCTGTCGAGGTCTCGATGGTTCCCCACTGCTCCTCTCATCCGTTCCGCCACCATTCGCTGATCGCTCTCTTCATCGCGTTGCAGTTGATGCTGGGCCCGCAACTCCCGGGCCAGTCCAACAGCGGGCTAACCAACAGCGGCTTTTCCTCCGCTGGTGGGTCCGCTCCGCGAACGACGGAGCAGCAAAAGGTCTATACCCTCCGACATCGGACCGCCGGTGAACTCGA
>JAJTFE010000310.1 GCA_021298375.1 Blastopirellula sp.
GTGGAGGGAGAGGTTGCGGAGGATGCCGGAACCTCGTCCGATTTCATGCGCAAGATTCCGGACGAAGCGAGATCCGAGATTGTCTCCGGCGATCATCCCGAGGCTCAGTTGGCCGTACTAAACTATCGAGTGTTGGGGCGGTCGCCGGGACGGACTTGGCTGCGGATTGAGTTAGAGACTGGGCGGACGCACCAGATTCGGCTGCAATGCTCGGCCCGGGGCTACCCGATTGTGGGCGACGAATTGTACGGCGCCCGAACGGTTTTCGGCCCTCAAACGACCGATTTGCGGGAGCGGTGGATCGGATTGCACGCCCGGCGATTGAGTTTCCGCGAGCCCGGGGGGCAAGCGGGCAATTTAATTAACCTGGTGGCACCACTGTACATTCCCTGGGAGCCACTCATTGGGAACTTTCCCCAAATGCTTGAGCTGGAAAATCACTAAAGGGGCCAATGGACGAGAAGCGTTTTTTCTGTTTGCGCGGGTTCATGAAGTCAGGCACGAACTGGTTGGGTTCGTTGCTGGATAACCATCCCGCAGTGAGTTGCCAGGGTGAGTATCACTGGCAGGAGATCGTCGGTCCAATCCATTCGCGGAACACGAAATCATCCATGTTGATGGACGACGGTTTTCGGCGATTTGCCATCGCCCGGTTTGAGGGTGCGATCAAGCGTTCCATGCTATTCGGAGTGAAACCGGGTGCGGTGGTGATTGGGGATCGGACTCCGCACACGCTCGCTCCCGTCATCCTGCGGCATGCACACCATATCTCGATCATTCGGGACGGGCGGGATATTGTCGTGAGCCGCGCGTTTCACCTGTTCAATAATCCGCAGGTCTCGCGGTTGTTTCAGCGCAACCGGGAGGCGGCTGCTGACTTGGAAAGCTTTCAGCAGGACCAGTGGTACTTCTCCAAGCATCCGCACAGGCTTTTGCGGCACGAAGAAATCGTTCGCGATACAGCCCGGTGGTGGCGGCAGCATCTGGAGCAGGATCGCCGCACGGTGGACGCTCATCCTCGCCTCCCTGTCCGGTTTGTCAAATACGAAGAACTCCATCAACGGACGGCGGAGTTGACCGGAGAGTTGCTGCAGTTTCTCGGGGTCGACCCGGAACTGGCGCCGCCGCTGAGCGGCAAGTTGCTGCCCGGCTTTGAGCAGGAGCGGCCGAACGAGTTTTTCCGCAAAGGTGCCATCGGCGATTGGCGGAATTACTTTGACGAACAATCCAAGGCCTGGTTCCTGGAAGAGGCTCAAGCGGAGCTGAAGACACAAGGGTACGAGCAAGACGACAATTGGTAGAAGGCGCGGTTCTCCTGAGCTTTGATTCCGCTGTTGGCGTCGTCCACCCGGAGTTCCGGACGCCGCGCCCGGTTCGCAAGCTGTTTGCGCAGTCCCCTGCAGGGGCGCTTCTGGCCTAACCCTGCAGCTCTTTGACCTCTTACAGGATAGCTGCGAGTTCAGCTTCCAGTTTTTTCAACTCTTCCGGGTCATCGAGCTGTTTCTTGGCGCCCGAGATTTGCTTGACCAGCAAGTCCTGTTTTTTGCGGAGGACTTCAACCCGTTTTTTGGCCTTCTTGTCCATGGCTTTCCACTTTCAGAATGGTGAGGGAGCTTTCTGGGGCGGCGAACATCGAAGCCCATCATACCGCCAAATCATCGGCGGCGGCGAGATTACGGCTCGAAGTGAAATGTTTGCAGGGCCCAGCGCCAAAGTCGGGAAGCGAGCGAACGGTAACCGACCTGGACGAAGGCGACTCCGGTCGCGCCGGAGAGAGTCGTAGCCGACTCGGAGTCGGGTTGGGGCTTGACCACCACAGCGGCGACTTGATAGCGCGGGTTGAGCGGTCGTTCCCGCAGGTTCGCGTCGGTTTGAGTCGGAATCTCACCGCCGAGTTTGAGTGCCAGTGCGGCCGGGATTCTCGCCTGTCATCGCCCGGAGAACGGTACCAGGGGCGGAATTCAACCAAAGCTGGACGCTTTGCCCGGGCATCAACGGTTCGGTCTCTTCCTGGCTGACCAAAAGAATCGCCTCAAATTGTTCCTCGGGCGCGTAAATCGTGCCCAGCGAAGTTTGCGGCTCGAGAAAATGGCCAGCCTGTCGCGGCTTCAGCGGTTGGCCAGACCATTGTTCGAGTTTGTCGGTCGGGGAGGGAGGGGCCGAGCGGCGATGGGCAGGGAGCAGTCGTCCCGTGGCTGGAGCGACGATGGTCAGTTCCCCGGCTTCTTTCTGTTTGGTCATTCTTTGCCTCTGGGCCGCGAGCACTGCCGCGCGCATTGCGGGAAGCTGCGAGGCCACGGCCTCGTCGGAACTGCTCCAGGTCTGGGCGATTTTGAGTTGAGCTTCCGCGGCGGCTAGTTCGCCTTGCAACTGAGCGAGTTCGACATCCAGTTCAGGGGCGCGAAGGCGTACGATTGGTTGTCCGGCCTCGACTTGGTCGCCCGGCTGTGCCAATACTTCGGCGACGATTCCCGGTGTCTCGACGTAGACCTGCCGCGCGTCGACGGGTTGGAAAAAAAACGGACAACGGATGCAGTAGGGCAAGGGAAGCAAAAGCAAAACGCCGACCAGTGCCAGGCAGGTAGCGACAGACAGGGCGAGGCGAGTTCGCTTCATGGCATTCCATCTCCCGGGAACAGAAAGGTAACGGTAGGCATTTCTTGCCGGAGGGATAATCAAGCCCAGCAACGCGCACAACGCGAGGCCCTGCCCCATGATTTGGAGGCCCCATGGTTCCAGCACTTGGCAGAGAAGCCAGATGATGCCGAAAGTCATCAACCAGCGGTAAACCAGAGAGGCGAGTGCATAGGTCCAGAGAAGCCAGCGGCGAGACTGAGTTTGCCATGGGGCCGAGCGAACGGGCAAGCCAGATAACCAGTGAGACAAGGCCTGGGTCACCTGTTCCGACGCTCGTTGTTTCAGATTGGGAATCTCCAACCAATCCGCCAGGAGGTAGTAGCCGTCGTACTTCATCAGCGGATTGGCGTTGAACAGCAAGGTCCCCACCGAGCAGACAAACATCACGTTTAACGCCAGTTGGTTGATCAGGCCCGGCAGCGTAGCCCACCAGACGATCGTCGCACATGCGGCCAGCAACAGCTCGACATAAATCCCGGCGAACGAAATCGCCATCCGTTTCCATTTGTCGTTCAATCGCCAGTTGTCAGAGACGTTCGCGTAAAGGCAAGGCGTAAACACCAGGAGCATCAAGCCCAACTCATGGCATTGGCCGCCATAACGTCGACTGGTCAGCGCATGTCCCAGTTCGTGGCAAACTTTCGTCAGCCCGAGGACCAAAGCAAGGCTGAGCCAGTTTCGCCCCGCGAAAAATTCCTGCATGGTCGGAAGTCGGGACCAGAATTGTTCGAATTGAGTCAGGACCAGAGCCAGCGCCGTGAGCATGAGCAAGCCCGCGGTGAAGAAGGCCATTGGGCTGAACAAGTAGCGGGTCCACGGTTCGATGGCAGCGAGCAAACGCTCTGGGTCGAGGCCGCGAAAGCGGATCGCCAAAGGATTGGCGAATTGCTGAAGAAGTTGCTGGCGATGTTTTTTGCGACTTCGCTGATAAAGTTGCGCGCCCTGACCGCCGCGCTCACTGAGTACTAAACCGCTGCGGTGAAGCTGGCCAAGGAGCTGTTGGAGTTCCTGCGAGTTGATGCGCTGTGGAGCAAAGCGTTCCTGGAAGCGAGTGATGAGTTCCTCAATTGAGGTTTTCCCGTCGAGCGACGAGAGCAGAAAATGCTCTTCCTCTTCAAAGCGATAGTACTTGAGGGTCAGCGGATCAGTCACCAGCCAACAGCGACGCCCCTGGTAGATCTGCGGCTGGGTCCGCAAATCCGGTCTGATCCGCAAGGGAAGAGGTTGGTCGCGATGGAGAGACGTGGAGGCTGGAGGCACGATCCGTCGGTTGTTCGCTGCTGGTTAAAAAAGGTTTGAGACTCGGCGAGCCGGTGGAGGGCTTTTAGCGAATTTTGCTGGTGGCGAGCAAGGACAAAAGCGGTCGCATGTGAAGTGCTAGCAGCGGCCTGTCGGTTGGCGTTGCCGGAACGGACCGAGGGCGACTAGATTAGGGAGCGTCGGGTGGCGGGGCGCAGGACAGGGTCGCCATCGACGGGAACTTCCGGGAGGGAAGGGCCCTGAGTGTGAAGCAGTTGTGCGGAAGGCGAGGGATCGCAATGTTCAAGTTAGCTGGGAATTCTGGCGACCGTCCGGGTGCAGGCACGGTCTCAATCGTTGTTCCGATCTACAACGAGCAAGATAATGTCGCCCTGTTGATTGAGGAGATTGAGCGGACGCTGGTCGACTTCTCCTCTCCCTGGGAGTTGATTCTGGTCGACGATGGCTCGAGCGATGAAACGGTGCCGCGGTTGCAGCGTCTGGCTGAATCCCGTCCCTTTGTGCGCCTGGTTTTGTTGAGAAGAAATTTCGGGCAAACTGCGGCGATGCATGCCGGGATTCAGCATGCGGCCGGCGACATTATTGTGACCATCGATGGTGACTTGCAGAACGACCCGGCTGATATCCCGCGACTGGTGGCCAAAATCGAGGAGGGGTACGATTTGGTGCACGGCTGGCGGAAGCATCGCCAAGACCGATTCCTCAATCGGAAACTCCCCTCAAAAATCGCCAATTGGCTGATTAGCCGCGTTACCGGTTTCCCGATTCATGACCTCGGCTGTACGCTCAAGGCGCTCCGACGGGATTTGGCCCAGCAGCTCGAGCTTTACGGCGAGATGCATCGATTTATTCCGATTTTGGCCCATCAGATTGGGGCCAGGTCCTGTGAGTTGGTGACAAATCATCGGGCGAGAAAGTTCGGAACAACGAAGTATGGAATTGGTCGCACGACTCGTGTCATCCTTGATTTGATCACCGTGCGCTTTTTGCAGAAGTACTTTGACAGCCCGATGAAGTTCTTCGGCAAACTCGGGATGCTGGTTGGCGGAGTGGGTTTGCTCGCCGGGCTGGGCGCGGTGGCAATGAAGCTGTTTGCCGGAACTGATATGACGGGTAATCCGCTGCTGCTGCTCAGCATCTTGGCAATCATCCTGAGTGCTCAGTTTGTCAGTT
>JAJTFE010000311.1:0-750 GCA_021298375.1 Blastopirellula sp.
CTTCATTGAGCGCGCGGATCACATAGTCGCGATAGGTGTAGGCAAACGGCCGCATGCGATCGGCACCAAACATCAGCACCCCGTCTTTGGTGTCTGCATAGCGGGCAATATCCAGCCAGTGCCGGCCCCAGCGTTCGCCATACCGTGGCGATGCCAGCAACCGGTCCACGGCTTGCTCGTAAGCGTGCGGGGATTCATCGGCGAGAAACGCCGCGAGTTCCTCGTTGGTCGGGGGAAGCCCGGTCAAGTCATAAGTCAGACGTCGCAGCAGGGTGCGGCGGTCGGCCGCGGGGCTCGGCAGCAACCCGGCCTGTTCCAATTTGGCCAGAACAAAAGCATCGATGGGCGTGCGCACCCAGTCCGCCTCGGCAACCGTTGGGACTGCTGGCGATTCGACGGGACGGATCGACCAATGAGCCCGGTCGGCAGCGCTGATTACCAGCCCGCTGGCTCGTACCGGAGCTGCCGTCGCTGGCCAAGGCGCTCCGTCGAGCACCCACTTTTCGAAAGCGGCAATTTCCTCGTCGCTCAATTTGCCCGCGGGCGGCATTTGCAGCTCACCGTCGTAACGAAGTGCGGACAGTAACTGGCTGGCGGCAGGCTGGTCGAGATTCAGAGCCGACTGGCCCGACTCGGCGGGGGCCAGCAGATGTTCGCGGGAAGTCAGCCGCAGGTTCGCTTCCGGTCCTTCGTCGCAGTGGCATTCCAGGCAGTGTTCGACGATCAGCGGGCGAATTCGGGTTTCAAAAA
>JAJTFE010000311.1:814-6943 GCA_021298375.1 Blastopirellula sp.
CGAAGTATCCCAGCGACCACAAAGTCCAGCGAGCGGGTGCTGCCCACTTGCGGTTTGGCCTACCCGTCCCGGAATTCCAGGAGCGGGCGAGGCGAGTGCTCGATAATCGTGACTTGAAATTCAATCTATCGCACCTTCCACAAAACAACTGCCGAAAACGGTCAGGCCAGGCTGGCGCATCCGCTTGACCACCCAGCCCGGGGCTCCGCGGGACGCTACTCCCCGCCTCTTTCCGCATCGAATCCTTTAAAACCGTTCACAACCACAGGGGGATTGAACCGTGAGCAGGCGTTTGTCGCCGCGATGTGTAAATGCTCGCGATGAGTCAGCCTGCCGAATCCGGAGGCCAGCGCGAGATTCGGCCGAATTGGGTTTTCGGTCCCGCGCCCGGTCTCTATTGGACTTGTTGGTTCTGCCAGCTGCAATCAGATTTGACCGATTTTTTCCGCTGTCAGTCCCATTCGGCCTTCGCTATAATTTGCCGTACGGTGCACATCCAGCGCGAGAGAGCTGCTCGGAAATCACCGGTCGCGTTGCTGCACAGCGAATTGCGGCCGGTTCTATTTCCGGTGCGGACGCCGAAGGTGCAAGCTGCCCTGAACCGCTCAGGCAAAACGGACCGCTGGTTTGACACACCGTCTCTGGAGAGCGAATTCTGGTCCCGCCGGCGATAAGTTGGCGAGTGCCGGCATTCCACCGAAGGGGCAAAGCTCGGCCCGCAGATTCGTTTCCTGATTTGGACCTCGCGACGCGGGATTCATCGGGACGAACTAACACTGCCGCAGCTGTATCTCTCAGGTACATGGACAGAGGGGCAAACGTGAGGCGGGAGGCGTCCGACGAGGGCGACCTTCGGCTGCCGTATTGGCGTTTGCGTCCTTCTACTTTGCCAAACCTCGCAAAGGAATCCTCCATGTCCGCTTCGAACCCCTCGAAGTCCGCTCTTTCTCCGTTTGTCTTCCGCCACATCGGCCCCCGCGAGCACGAAATCGCCAAGATGCTCGGCTATCTCGGCTACTCCTCGCTGGATGAGTTGACCTCGACGGTGGTCCCCAAGCAAATCCAGTTCAACCAGCCGCTGAATGTTCCCGCCGGCGTGAGCGAAGAAGAAGCTCTCGCTGAACTCCGCGGTGTCCTCAGCCGGAACAAGGTTCTCAAGTCGTTCATCGGCCAGGGGTACTACGGCACCCACACGCCCAAGGTGATCCAGCGAAATGTGCTGGAGAACCCCGCTTGGTACACCGCTTATACGCCGTACCAGCCCGAAATCTCCCAGGGCCGGTTGGAAGTGCTGTTCTACTACCAGACGCTGGTCACCGAGCTGACCGGTCTGGAAATCGCCAACGCCTCGCTGCTGGACGAAGCCACCGCGGCGGCTGAAGCCATGACTCTATGCCAGCGCGTCGGCAAAGGGTCGGGCAACCGCTTCCTCGTCTCTCGACATTGCCATCCGCAGACGATCGAGCTGATTCAAACCCGGGCCCAACCGCTGAACATCGAAGTTGTCCTGTTCGACGAGCGGGCTGGGGTCAGCGATTGGTCGGGCGTCTTCGGCGTGATCGTCCAGTATCCGGCGACCGATGGCGTGGTGACGAATCACGAAAAGCTGATCGCCGACGCGCATGCCCACCAGGCTTTGGTGGTCATGGCAACCGACTTGCTGGCGCTGATGTTGCTCAAGTCGCCGGGGGCGATGGGCGCCGATGTGGCTGTCGGTAATTCGCAGCGTTTTGGCGTGCCGTTTGGCTTGGGTGGCCCGCATGCAGCGTTCATGGCGACCCGCGATGCCTTCAAGCGTTCGATGCCCGGCCGTCTGGTTGGCCAGTCGATCGACTCGCATGGCAAGCCCGCTTTTCGGCTCTCGCTGCAGACCCGGGAGCAACACATTCGCCGTGAAAAGGCGACTTCCAACATTTGCACTGCACAAGCGCTGCTGGCGATCATGGCGACGCTGTATGCGGTTTATCACGGACCGGAAGGTTTGCGGGCGATCGCCAAGCGGGTGCATACGCGCGCGACCGAATTGTACAACGCGCTCGTCGCGGCCGGCCTGAAGTGCTCGGGTGACCAGTTCTTTGACACGGTGGTGGTCGAAGTGGGCGGCAAGGCCGAGGCGATTGCCGCTCAAGCAGTCGCTGCGGGCTTCAATCTCCGCCGTTTCAGCCCGACGGCGCTCGGTATTTCCTGCGATGAGACCACTTCACCGGCGGATGTCGCGGCCCTCGCCAAGCTTTTTGGCGCGGCGGTGCCGACGGTGGCAGAGCGGACGCACCTCCCGGCGGACCAGTTGCGAGACGATGTGATCCTGACTCAGGAGGTGTTCCACAAGTATCGCAGCGAAACTGAAATGATGCGCTACTTGCGACGGCTGTCCGAGATGGATATCGCGCTTGACCGGGCAATGATTTCCCTCGGGTCGTGCACGATGAAGCTGAATGCGGCCGCCGAAATGACACCAGTCACGTGGCCCGAGATCAACAGCATCCACCCCTATGCTCCGGCTGACCAGTGGGTGGGCTATCGGGACATGATCGCGCAACTCGAGAAGTGGCTGTGCGCCTGCACCGGCTACGACGCGATTTCGCTTCAGCCCAACGCTGGCTCCCAAGGTGAGTATGCGGGGCTCTTGGCCATCAAGCAGTACCACGAATCGCGGGGCGATCATCACCGCGACATCTGCCTGATCCCCAGCAGCGCCCACGGCACCAACCCGGCCAGCGCCCAGATGGTGAACATGAAAGTAGTGGTCGTGAAGTGTGATGACGACGGCAACGTCGACCTCGCCGACCTCGATGAGAAGATTGCCCAGAACAGTGGCAAGGTCGCGGCGATCATGATCACCTATCCTTCGACTCACGGTGTATTTGAAGAAGGGGTCACGGCGGTTTGCGAAAAGGTGCATGCTGCGGGCGGGCAGGTTTACATTGACGGAGCCAATCTGAATGCGCTGGTTGGAGTGGCTCAGCCCGGCAAGTTTCTGCATTCCGCACGGTGGTGGTGGCCCGGGCGTCGGTCCGGTCGGCGTGCGGGCGCATCTCGCTCCGTTCCTCCCCAAGGACGGCATCAATCCCGATCGCCGCGGGCCGCTGGTCAGTGCCGCCCCGTTTGGCAGCGCCAGCATCCTGCCGATCTCCTGGATGTACATCCGGATGATGGGGCCCGAAGGGCTGCGGATGGCGACCCAAGTCGCAATTCTGAATGCCAACTACATGGCCAAGCGATTGCAGGAGAACTACGAAATTCTCTACACCGGGAACCGCGGCCTGGTGGCTCACGAGTGCATTGTCGATACCCGGCCGCTGGACAAGGCGGCCCATGTGTCAGTGGAAGACATCGCCAAGCGGCTGATCGATTTCGGATTCCATGCTCCGACGATGTCATTTCCGGTTGGTGGAACGTTGATGATCGAGCCGACCGAGAGCGAGTCGCTGTACGAGCTGGACCGGTTCTGCCGGGCGATGAAGCTGATTTACAGCGAGTACGAAAAGGTCAAGTCGGGCGAATGGTCAGCGGAAAACAATCCGCTGCGGAACGCCCCGCATACGCTGGACTCGATTCTCGGCGCGGATTCGACCCGGGCTTATCCGCGACAACTGGCGGTTTGTCCTGACCCGGAGATGAACTATGCGGTGAAGTACTTCCCGCCGGTCGGCCGAGTCGACAACGTTTACGGCGATCGCAACCTCGTCTGCGCTTGCCCGCCGATGTCGAATTACGAAGAAGAGCCAGTCGGCAGATAGCGACCCGCCAGCTTGCTTTCGTCCCAACTCTTCTTCTTCTCTCTTCCTCCCCTCGCCCCCCTTGGGGGAGAGGGGAGAAGGAAAAGGAAAAGCGCGGTTCATTACCGCGCCTCATCAAGCGCTATGCCACACCTCACAAATAGCGCCCCAGCACCCCGCCTCGCGCGGCGATGGCATCGATCTTCGCGCTCACTTCAGGCGGTACCTCCAGCGGCGGGGCGTGGTGCGGCTTCAGCCGCGCGTCGATCAACAGGCTCCCTCGGCAACCCCAATGCCGATTCTCCGTGAACGCCTCGACCCCGGAAATGTCCACAGCTGGATTGCTGCGGGTAAAGGTGACCCAAAGGAAATTATTCAGCGTCCGGGCGACAAACTCGCTGTCATCGGCAACCACGATCAGCGGAAAGGCGTTGACCGCTCCGTTCCCGCGGAGCGCTCCGGCCAACTGCTCCACAGCGGGATCGGGTTGTCGCACCCCAGCCGGACGAACGGGATAAGCTGGACCACTGAGCGCGAGGATCCCCGGCAGCACCACCCGCGGCGAATGAAAGCCCGCCGGGAGTGAGCCGATCCCTGGCACCTCCCGCGGCAACTCCCGCCGCGGCGGACCAGCTGCTGCGACCACGAGCTTCGAGCCGGTGTTAAAGCCATCACCCGAGTAGTCGAGCGTGTCGATCGTCGTGCAGGTTTGAAAATGCAGGTCTCGCTCCCAATCGACCCGCCGCAACATCGCCTGGAAGAACTCCGCGATCTCATGGATGTCGAGTTTGGGCTCGCTTCCGCCATCGAGAATCCAGAGGTACTTCGCCAGCGAGAGTTGCCCCTGACCGAGGATCGCATTCGCCTGCGTCAGCAATTCCGCGGGGCGGTCCGTTGGGCGATAGGGGACGTACCGTTCGCTGCCGATCGCCAGGAGCAGCGGATGGACGCCCGCTGCGTCAACGGCGTGAACCTGCTTCACTCCCGGCAGGACGGTCGGGAGGATCGGACCGGTCAACTCATGAATCAGCTCACCAAACGACGTGTCTTCCTGGGGCGGCCGGCCGACAACCGTGAATGGCCAGATCGCTCCGGTGCGATGATAAACGCGGTCGACCTTGAGCACGGGAAAGTCGTGGACCAGGCTGTAGTAGCCGAGATGATCGCCAAACGGACCCTCGGGAAGTTGACGCTTGGGATCGATCGTTCCGCTGATGCAGAAGTCGGCATCGGCATAAATGTGCGGCGCGTCGATCTGGCGAATCATTGGAATGCGGTGCCCGGCCAAGGCCCCGGCAAAGCCCAATTCGGACATCCCCTCGGGTAGCGGCATCACGGCCGAGAGCGTCATGGCCGGCGTCCCGCCGACGAAGATGTTGACGCGGAACGGTTGCTTCAGGTCGATTGCCGCGCGGTGATGCACGCCGATCCCGCGGTGAATCTGATAATGAATGCCGACTTCGCCGTCGGGCTGGTACTGGTTGCCAGCCAGCTGCACGCGGTACATCCCGAGGTTGCTGTGGGTCAGGCCTGGGCGGCGAGCGTCTTCCGAGTAAACTTGCGGCAACGTCACGAAAGGGCCGCCATCGCGCGGCCAGCTGACGATTTGTGGCAGCTCGCTCAAGCGGCAGGTGTTGGCCAGAACGGGCCCAGAGCGCGTGCGCCGCGGTCGCATGTAGAGTGCGGTGAGCGGCGCACGCCAGTATCTCAGCGGTTTGGCGAGAGCGGCTTGCGGATCGATTTTCAGTTCAATCGCCCGGCGGACCGCTTCGAGCGTATCCCGAAAAATGAATCGGGAGCGTTCCAGCGAGCCGAACAGGTTGGCGACCATCGGAAATCGGCAGCCTTCCACTCTCGTAAAGAGAACCGCTGGGCCGCCCGAAGCATAACAGCGACGCTGTATCTCGGCGACTTCCAAACGAGCGGAAATCGGCTCGTCAAAGCGAACGAGTTGACCGTTTTTTTCCAGGTCTTGAACGCAGGCTTGCAGCGAGCGATATCCCATGAAGCGTTTGTTACCGTAAGGCGTTGATTACCGAAAGTGCTTGGACAGTAAGTGCTTGGACAGTAAGTGCTTGGACAGGCAGGGCAGGTGAGGAGCGTTAGCGTAGGGAAGAGCGAACGGGAGGGTATTGTCGGTCATTCAGCCAGAACCAGCCAAGTGGGGCGCGGTCATCCGAAGCAGCGTCCGCTCCGCTCGCCCGCCAACACGCCGGTCGAAATCCTGATTCCAATCCAAATTCAATCGTTTCTTGAGCGGCCTGCCGCTGGCCACCGGTTCTTCCGCGGCGATAATCACCGCTGGTTTTAGGGCCGGAAGAATGGGCTCTCACGGAGGCACGGAGGCACGGAGGTATGTAGAGGGGGTAAGGAGAGGAGGTAAGGAGACAGGCCAGAGGTACCAGCTTGG
>JAJTFE010000028.1 GCA_021298375.1 Blastopirellula sp.
CCAATTTCAATCGGCGGAGGTTCGGAGCGGCTTGGGGCGGCGAATTACGCTCAAGGATCGCAATGGCCAGGCTCTGGCGGACCTGATTGTCGGTTTTCCCCTGCAGAATGCCGAACAGCAAGCGCTCTACTGCGTGCGAATTCCCGGTGAACCGCAAGTCTACTCCGTGCCCTTCGACCTGGAAGCATTGACTACTCGGTTTCAGGATTGGGTCGACCCCAACCTGCTCGGCTTGCGCAATCAGCAAAACACCGCGGGGCAGCTCCCCTCCTCCGTCACCTTGGACGCCTATCGAATCGATTCCAGCCGCCTCAGCGACCCCGCTGCCAAAGTCCGCTTGTACCGAGCCGACTTGGGCGACGTCGAAGGGGGCATCGGAATCCGCCGACTCGAGATTCCGGCAGGCGACGCCTGGGCTGCCGTGAATGCGACTGAGGCACAAAAGCGGCTACTGTTGGAGTCCACACTCCGCCAACTGGGGACTTGGTCCTTTCCCGAAGTGCGGTTGAAAGCCAAACCTGTGGCCGACTTTTTGAAAGCGCCCGGCAACGTCGGCGACCCGGCGATCTTCGCCTCCCTCGCTGAGTACGGCTTCCGCCAAACTGCCGCAACCGGAGCAGCGGCCAGTTTTCAAAGCGCTGGTGGTCAAATGACGATCAATCTCGAAACTGGCGTCAAACTCCACGCGTGGTTCGGAAGTATCACCGGCTCAGCCCAATCGGGGACCAAGCTCAATCGCTACCTGTTGCTGCTGGCTGAAGTCGACCGCGACAGCCTCAAGGAGCCCACAGCCCCGGTCGCCGCTGAGGGCACGCCGCTCACGGAGGAACAGCAGCGGAATTATCAACGCGAACTGGACGCCTGGAAGACAAAACTCAAGACAGCGGAAGATTTGGTCGCAGAGTACAACCGGCAATACGCGCCATGGTATTACGCCCTCAGCGACGAAGTCTATCTCCGCCTGATGCCAGAGCTATCCGACTTGCCCAAGGCACCAGCCTCCCCCGCCGAAGCACCACCCACAGTCGAACCGAAGGCCTCGGGCGAACCTAAGGCCTCGGGCGAACCTAAGGCTTCGGGCGAACCTAAGGCTCCGGGCGGAGAAACAGCTCCGGCTACTCCTTCCGCCGGATCAACCGGAAGTGGTGGCTAGTCCAGAGCGACTTCCCCCGCCTCATCCCCTTTCCTGCCGCTTCATTTGACATCCCCGGGCTGCAGGGCCCTTACCGACCTCTGCCAACACCTTTCTGCCTAACTCAGGAATTCTCATGTCGCTTCGTTCCCTGCTTGGCCTTAGTCTGCTGGTACTTTCAGCTCAAGCCTCATTGGCTGATGAACGTCCGACCTCGATTCGGATCGCAACCTGGAATGCGGAGTGGTTTTACGATGATTTCAAGGCGGACAACAAAGCCGACGTGGCCAAGCAGAATTCCGCTCCTTCCAAAGCGGAATGGGAATGGAAGCTGAACGAGGTCGCCCGTGTGATTTCCGAACTGCAACCGACAATCCTTGCATTGCAGGAAGTGGAAAACCGGGATGTAATCTACAAGCTGACCAAAGTGCTGGAAGAAAAATACAAACTGAAATACCGCTACGCCTTCATCGATGGCTTCGATTTCGGAACGGAGCAAGACGTGGCCTTGATGTATCAAAGCGGATTGGTCGAGTTCAGCCGCCGCGAGCAAACCGAAGAGATGTTTGCCTCGAAGGACTACTACAACCTGGGCAAACACCTGATCGGGCGATTCGAATGGGGCGCAGGTGACGAGAAGGAGTCCCTGCTTTTATTGACGACTCACTTTCGTGCAACTCCGGAACAGGAAGAAATTCGCAAGCGTCAGGGGCGGCTGGTCCGCGAATGGATCAAGCCCGCTCTGGAGCGGGGAGACAATGTTATCATCCTTGGCGACTTCAATTCAGAACACAAAGCGGCGACGCCGGTTCCCGAATCGGACCTGGGAATCATGTCTGGCTGGAACACAGCAGAGACAACCGACGACCTCATCGACCTGCATACGCAATTACCGGAGGAACTCCGCAGCACGCATCTCTTGAATAAGGAGTACGACCGCTTGCTGGTCAGTCCAGCCCTGATGGCAGACGCTCCCGACCGGGTCGATCTCGTCTTTTCGCGGATCATTACCCGACAGGATCTGGTTGTCGTGGGAGAACAGGACAAAGATCATTTCAACGTGTTTTATCAAATCACCCAGTCGGAACGGGATATCAGCGACCACTACCCGGTCATGGCCGAGTTTCTGTTCAAGTAACCTTAATGGTTCAAGTAACCTCGATGGATTGCGAGTCTCGATGCGATTGATGCATCGCAGCGGCCTGCCCCAGAGGGAATCTGCTGGAGGTTGATTTGGGTGCCGATCAGCAGGGTGAACAGCCAATGCGCGAATACAATTTTGACGGCCTGGTCGGGCCGACGCACAATTATGCCGGGTTATCGTACGGCAACTTGGCCTCGGCCGCGCACTTCAACTCACCCTCCAACCCTCGGGCTGCCGCCATGGAGGGACTGGACAAAATGCGGCTGGTTGCTGAATTGGGTACTCCCCAGGCGATCCTGCCGCCGCTTGCCCGCCCCAATCTTCGCGCACTCCATCAGCTCGGTTTCAGAGGCTCGCCTACCGCCATGCTCGAATCCGCCTGGCAGGCAGACCCCGTCCTGCTTGCCGCGGTCTGGTCAGCCTCCAGCATGTGGACCGCGAATGCCGCCACCGTTTCGCCAGCCCCGGACTGCGCCGATGGCAAGCTGCACTTCAGCGTCGCCAACTTGTCCTCGCTTCTGCACCGCTCCCTGGAAGCGGAACAAACAACCAAAATTCTCCGTGCCATCTTCCGCAGTCCCCAGCGGTTTCAAGTTCACGACCCGCTGCCTGCCGGCAGCGCTTTGTCTGACGAAGGGGCTGCCAATCACACTCGACTGGCGGCGAGTCCGGACGGTCCCGGCCTGGAGTTGTTCTGCTATGGGCGGGTCGCCTTTGATCCAGCCCGCACTGGTCCCCAAAAATTTCCGGCCCGGCAGACGCTTGAGGCGTGCCAGTCGATCTCCCGTCGGCATCAACTCGCCGCTGAGCGGACGTTTTATCTGCAGCAACATCCCGCCGCGATCGATGCCGGTGTGTTTCACAACGATGTGATCGCCGTCGGTGGCTGGAACTTGTTGCTGGTTCATGAGCAGGCTTACGTCGACCAGGAGCTGGTTTTGTCCCAAATCGCGGGGCAGTTTGCGACCTTGCGTGGCTCCGGGCTGCAGATCATTGAATTCCCGGCCCGCCTTTTGCCGCTGGCCGATGCCGTCAGCAGCTACCTGTTCAACAGCCAATTGCTGCTTCGGCCCAGCGGCAAGCTGACCCTGCTTTGCCCGAGTGACTGCGAATCAAACGCAGCCGCCGCTCGCTCTCTGGCTTGGCTCCTCGAACAGAACAGTCCGATTGACGAGGTGCGGTTTGTCAATTTGCGGCAGAGCATGAACAATGGCGGTGGCCCGGCCTGTTTGCGACTCCGCGTGCTGCTTTCGAGTGAGGAAGCCGCCGCAGTGCATCCAGGAGTCTTCTGGACCCCCGCCCTCGATGCCCGGCTCCGCGATTGGGTTCAGCGAAATTACCGCGATCAACTCGCTCCCGCCGACTTGCGCGACCCTCAACTGGTTGATGAAGCCTTCACGGCGCAGGAGGAGCTGGCACAGATCCTTGGCCTGGTGCGCGAGACGCTGACCAATGAGTAAGCCCGCCTCCCGCCCGCAGAGAGCGGTGCGCCCGCCGCAGCCTTCCGGTTCCTTGAGCCCATGACCGCGTCCCGCAAACCACTTCCGGTTGATGAACAGCTCGGACTGTTGAGCGAGCAGCTCGGCAAGTTCTCGGCGGTCATCCTCGAAGCGCCTCCCGGCTCGGGCAAAACGACGCGGGTCGCGCCTTGGCTGGTGGAACGCGATGAACTCTCCGGGCAGGTCTTTCTGCTCCAGCCGCGGCGCGTGGCCGCCAGAGCCGCAGCCGAGCGGATTGCTGCGGAACACGCTTGGCAACTGGGGCGCGAAGTTGGCTATCAAGTCCGCTTTGACAGTCGCGTTTCAGCCGACACCAAACTGGTCGTGGCAACCGAGGGTATCCTGCTCCGCCGGCTGCAGAGCGATCCTTTGCTGGAAGGAGTGTCCGCTGTCCTGCTGGACGAGTTCCACGAGCGATCGCTGAATGCGGATTTGCTGTTGGGATTGCTCCGCAGGTTGCAGCAGGAATTCCGTCCCGACCTGAAGCTGGTGGTGATGTCGGCAACGCTCGCTTCGACCGAACTTCAGACGTTTCTCCAAGGGGCTCCGATCGTCAAGGCGGCGGGCCAACTGTTTCCGGTCGATGTCCAGTACCGTCCTCCCCGGCTGCAAGCCAAGTGGCTCGAACACCTTGTCGAGATCGTTCACGATCTGGTCACTCGCGATTCCGGCGACATCCTCGTCTTTCTCCCCGGGGTCGGTGAAATTCAGCGCGTCATGAAGGGGCTCGATTCGCTGACACGGGACTGCGACTTGCTTCCGCTGCACGGAAGCATGCCGCTGGAGCAACAGACGGCCGCGCTCTTTTCCGGCGGGCGGCGCCGAATCGTCCTGGCGACCAACGTCGCCGAAACATCGTTGACTATCGAGGGGATCACGACGGTGGTCGACAGTGGCTGGGTCCGAGTCTTGCGATTTGACCCCAGTGTTGGCATCGACCGGCTCGAACTGGAGCCGATCTGTCAGGCGTCGGCGACGCAGCGAGCCGGTCGCGCGGGGCGGCTGGCTGCGGGGCGCTGCATTCGTCTCTGGGATGCGGCGGCCCAGCGAGCTCGGCCTGAGTTCCTCGAGCCGGAAGTCAGTCGGATTGATCTCGCCGGAGCAGTGCTCCAACTCGCCGCTTGGGGAGAGCGGCCTGAGGAATTCCTCTGGCTGTCATCGCCTCGGCCTGAGGCTATCGAGTCAGCACGGCGCTTGCTCGAACTGCTCGGTGCGCTGGCCGAGGGAAAAATCACGCCGCTTGGCCAGGCAATGGTGCGCTTACCTGTCGCGCCACGTTTGGCGCGGCTGCTGATCGCCGCTCACCAGACGGGCTGCCTCGAGCAAGCCGCTCTGGCTGCGGCCCTGCTCTCCGAGCGGGATCCATTTCTGCGACAGCCCGGCAGCCAGCGCTTGAGCCCACGCGATCGTCAAGTCTCCCGCTGGAATTGCGACCTCACAGAACGGGTCCACGCGCTCGAGCATTTTTATCGGGCTGGAGAAATGCAGACACCATTTGGCGAAATCCATCGCGGCGGGGCCTTTAACCTTCGCGATGCCGCACGGCAGAACTTCGAACTGACCGTAGCCGAGTTGGGCTCTCCCCGGAAACAAACCGATGAGGAAGACGCCCTGAGCAAGGCACTGCTCGTCGCCTTTCCCGATCGGCTCGCCCGGCGCCGCGGCCCGAACGATTCCCGCGGACTGATGGCCGGTGGTCGCGGTGTAAAGCTGGCAGAGCAGAGCGGAGTGACCCAGCCGGAACTCTTTCTCTGCATCGACGTCGATGGTGCTAAAGGCGAGGCACTTGTGCGACAGGCGAGCGGGATCGACCCGGCCTGGTTGCCGAGGGAGCTGCTGGCGGAGCGCGAAGAGCTGTTTTTCCATCCTACGCAGAAGCAAGTCGTCGCCAAACGCCGCCAGTACTGGGCGGATCTGATTCTCAGCGAGCACCCCGCAGCAATTACCGACAGTGTTGCTGCCGCGGCTCTTTTGGCGAACGAGGCCAAAAGGAACCTGGCCGAGGTCTTGCCGCGCGAGGCGGAGGCCTTTGAGTCCTTTCGCGCTCGGGTCACCTGCCTGGCCAAGTGGTTGCCTGAGCACAACCTCCGCCCGGTCGACGAACAGTTACTCGGTGAGGTGCTTGAGGAACTTTGCCGCGGCAGGCGGAGTTTCGCCGAATTGCAGGCCGCACCGTGGCTCGATTGGCTTCGCGGTCACTATCCTCCCGAGCAACTCAAGCTGATCGACCAGGAGGCTCCAGAGCGGATTGAGGTTCCCAGTGGAAGTCGGATCAAGCTGGAATACGCTCCGGGCAAAGCCCCGGTCTTGGCGGTCCGCATTCAGGAGATTTTTTCCTGGCGGGCGACGCCGCGGATTGCCTGCGGTCGCGTCCCCGTGCTGCTGCATTTGCTTGCCCCCAATTTTCGGCCGCAGCAGATCACGGATGACCTCGCCAGTTTCTGGGCCAATACCTACGAAGTCGTCCGCAAGGAATTGAAGCGGCGCTACCCCAAGCACGCCTGGCCGGAAGATCCCCTGACCGCCTCGCCCGTGAAGAAAGGCTGAGCAGTTCATCCCGCGCGGCGACCGTTTGCCGGATGAACGTCGATTGTCCAGCGAGGCGCTCTGAGATTTCTTTTGCAGCGCGGAGCGCAGCCAATTGCCATGGATGTCCCTCAACGGCCCGACTCAGCCTGAAACTCTAACGGTTAGCCTGACTTTGCTCGCGCCTCTTTTCCGGCTCGGGAAGCTCTGAACGTCACGCTGCGTTTATGACTCAGGCAGTCTGGTCCGCTTGGCGAAGCTGGTCGGTCACAGAAAATTATTTTGATTTCCAGTTGAGCTGCGAGTCGATACGATAACGGGCACTGTTCTACGCAGTGCGGATTTCTTGCCGCGGTCCATCAAGCTCTCTTGAATTCGGATCGCCAGAGAAGTCCAACCAACACATGGATGAATTAGTGTTGTTCAGGGATGAGATCGTTTCCATTTCCTTCCTGAGGAACCGATCCATGTCAATTGATTGGATGAATTCTCTCATCATCGTGACGTTCATGTCCGTGTGGGTGCTCATCGGTCAGTTCTCGTTCATCAAACAATGAACCAGGTTGAACTGACCAGGTTGTCGGTCTGCGGTTGGGTTGGGCCTGCGGGTCAAACTCGCTCCGCCAGTTCTCGACCGCCAGCGATGCACCCTTCGCTCCAATTCTCCGGGGATGACGCGTTCCCATCGGTGAATTGCTCGCCGGGTTCAAGCTGGCAATAGCGTCCGCCAAGTCAGCGAATCGAAATTTGCGACTTCGGACCGGTCGAAAACGACTGTTCCTTCCGACTTCCGGATGCCCTGAAGTAACGTCTGACTGCTTCCGATCCACGACCATGGCAACTGGCCATTGCCAGTCGTGGGCAGGCTGCAGACGGTGTGTTATCTTGGGTCACATGAACCAGTTTCCAGACCGATTTTCCGGGTACTCCCCAGCGGCGTCCCGCCTCTCTTCAATCCACAGGTCAGCAGAGCCATTGGCCGCGGAGCCCCCAGCTCGCGAGTCAACATCGCCGCGTCTGCTGAGGAGGGGATTGCTGAGGCGTTTGCGCTGGCCTGTCACGCTGTTTCTGCTCACTTGCCTTTCAACCTTTTGGGTGGGCGTGACCAACTGGCAGCCGGTGCAGGCCCTGATTGTCTGCTCCGAACAGGGAGATTTGACCTACGTTCGCCAGTTGTTCCTGACGCATTGGGCGCAAGGCCTGACTTACATGGGCTGCGTGCTGGCGATTCTTCTGCTCCATGAGCTGGGTCACTTTCTGATGACCCTTTATTACCGTATTCCGGCCACGATGCCGATCTTTCTCCCTTTTCCCTTCAACCCGATTGGCACGCTCGGTGCGGTGATCGGAATGAATGGCTTCGAGGCCGATCGCAAACAGATTTTTGACATCGGTATTGCCGGGCCACTGGCAGGACTCGTAGTCGCGATTCCACTGGCCTGGATCGGAGCGAGCCAACTCGATTTTTCGATTCCCCCCGCGGGCGGACTCAGTTTTCAATGTCCGCTGTTTCTGGACTGGCTGATCGAGCGTCTGGCGATCCCGGGCTACAATGGAAGTTCGATTTCACCCAGCCAGATGAACCCCTACCTCTCGGCCGCTTGGGTGGGATGTCTGGTGACCGGACTGAATATGATTCCGGTAGGTCAGTTGGATGGCGGGCATATCACCTACGCCTTGTTCGGCAAGCGGGCCCACTTGCTGGCCCGTGCGATGATTGTCGGGGCGATTGCCTCGATGGTTTACTTCGGACACATGGTCCTGCTGTTGATGGTTATCCTGGTAGTCCTGGTCGGCACCGACCACCCACCAACGGCAAATGACCGCATGCCGCTGGGTTGGTTTCGCACCGGGCTGGGGTTGTTATCATTGTCGATCCCGATTCTCCTCTTCCCGCCCATGGTCTTCGAACTCCCCACCTGAAACCTCCAAAAACGGGGTCAGGTCCAGTTTCACAATTCACTTACTTATTTTCGGAGGAATTCATGAGCCGCCCGATTACTTTGTTTACCGGACAGTGGGCCGATTTGCCCTTGACCGACATGGCCCAGAAAACTCGGAGCTTTGGCTATGACGGAATAGAGCTTGCCTGTTGGGGCGACCACTTCGAAGTCGACCGGGCCCTGGCGGAAAGCGACTACTGCGCCCGCAAGCGAGAACTGCTGCAGAACCATGGTTTGGGTTGCTGGGCAATCAGCAGTCACCTCGTTGGGCAGGCGGTGTGTGACGTCATCGACCAACGGCACAAGGCGATCCTTCCGCCATCCGTTTGGGGCGATGGTTCCCCGGCGGGTGTGAACAATCGGGCAATTGAGGAACTGAAGCGAACTGCCCGGGCGGCCGAGAAGTTTGGCGTCAAGGTTATTAACGGCTTTACCGGATCCAGCATCTGGCCGCTGCTCTATTCTTTCCCCCCAGTCTCGCCGCAGATGATTGATGATGGTTTCAAGCTGTTTGCCGATCGCTGGAACCCGATTCTCGACGTCTTCCGCGACTGCGGGGTGAAGTTCGCGCTCGAAGTGCATCCAACCGAGATTGCCTTCGACATCTATACCGCCGAGCGGGCTCTGGAGGCGTTGAATCACCGGCCGGAGTTTGGATTCAATTTCGATCCGAGCCATTTGATTTGGCAAGGTGTCGATCCCGCGGCCTTCATTCGTTATTTCCCCGATCGCATCTTCCATGTCCATGTGAAAGATGCAATCCGCCGGTTGGATGGTCGCAGCGGAATTCTCGCCAGCCACCTCAATTTCGGCGACCCGCGCCGAGGCTGGGATTTCCGTTCGCCCGGACGCGGCGAAGTCAACTTTGAGGAAATCGTTCGGGCGCTGAATGACGTCAAGTATCACGGCCCGCTTTCGATCGAATGGGAAGACAGCGGCATGGACCGCGAGTTCGGTGCCCGGGAAGCCTGCGACTTCACCCGACGATTGGACTTCGCACCCAGTCACCGCGCATTTGATTCGGCCTTTGAGAAAAAGTAGGCAGCCGTCCGGCGATTTGTCGAGCATCGGCTGACCGAGCCTCCATGGAGGCTCGCCTGCCCATTGCCGCTTTCCCTGGCGCTGCGAAAGTACAGAACCCCTATGTCTTCACCGAGCATCCAGCTGAAGAAGACCGCGCCCGCCGGGACGATTATTCTCAATCGTCCCGAGCGGCACAACGCGATCTCGCGCGAGCTCATCGCGGCTTTGCAGCAGGCCTTCGATGATTTTCATGGCGAGCGATCCGTGCGGGCGGTGATTCTGACGGCTGCGGGGGATTCCTTTTGCTCGGGCGCCGACCTCCGCGAGTTGGCTGATACCGCCGAAGATCAGCAAGCCCTGAGCCTTTGGCAAACCGAAGTCGAACAGCTTCAGCAATTGCTGGAAACCATGCTGCGGTATCCCAAGCCCATTCTGATTGCGGCGACGGGCTGGGTGATTGGCAGTGGACTCTCCCTGCTGTTGGCTGGTGACTATGTCATCGCTGGAGAATCGACGCGGCTCTGGCTCCCCGAATCTCTCCGTGGGCTTTCGGCCGGTCTGACCACGCCGCTGCTGGTCTTCCGGGCTGGGGCTGGTCAGGCGAGTCGCTTCCTGTACCAAACCGAGCCGTTGCCAGCCAAACGGGCCGCTGAACTCGGCTTGATTCAGGAGGTTGTCGCCGACAACCTGGTTTGGGCTCGGGCCCAGCAACTCGCCGGCGAACTGGCCCGGGGCTCGGCCCAATCCCAACTCCTGGGGAAGCAACTGCTCAATCAGACCGTGGGCGAGAGTCTGCTGACTCAACTGGCGATCGGAGCGGCCCAAGTTGCTGCGGCGCGGACGACCGAAGCCGCACGCGAGGGAGTCCAGGCCTTCCTCGAAAAGCGGGAACCAAAGTTCTGACCTCTCCAGTTCTGCTTTCCTCCTGCGGGCCGAGCGCGGCGGTTGTCAGTACAGTCCGAGGGCCAGGCAACGCTTGTTTTTGGAATCGTGTGCGGCCCTCTTCTCGGTCACTCGCGTGAGGTTCCCTCCAGCATTCTCAGCCAGTTCTGGTCGACGTGATAATGGTGGCAGGTGGTGCAGGAGTTCGATGCCTGATTCTCGCGATGACACTGCACACAAGTCGAACGGCCCAGCGGCGCAAAGTCGCTTCGCTCGATCGTGTGTCCCGCAGCACTGGAATCCGACTTTTGCCAACTTGCCAGCTGTGTCGGCGGAGTGGATAAAGGCGTGTCAGCCCATTGATGGCAAGCGGTACACTGAAGCTGCAATAGATGTGGAGCGTGATTGAAACGTGTAAACCCCTTGAGCTCCGGGCGTCGCAGTTCGGACTTCCAGCCAACCTGATTCCGCGATGCCAGCAAGTTTGCTGAGGCTGCCGGGCTGCTGACGCGGTGACAGGAGAAGCAGGCCCCGGCCGCTGAGGGGTGGTGCAGACTCTGCGCCAAAGCTTGAGTTGCCTGAGACTGCCCCGCGGATTGCAGAGCGTTCCGCCATTGCAGCAATTCAGGCCAGAAGAGATCTTCGTGGTCGGCGACGTAATAGATGAGCCGATAGCTGGCATCATCCCGTTTCCAGCCGCGAAGCAGAGCGGGCTGGGGAATCTTGTTGGCCACAGGCTTAGAAAAAACAGGCTCAATCGCTGGCGCTTGGGACGGCTGGTTTACAGCTGCCTTGTGTGGTGGCGCGTGTTCGTTGCGCTGCTGGCCCAGGTTGTTGATTGAGTCTGTTTGGTGTGCCGGTACCCCTTCCCCCCGGTCGCCTTCCAGCGGAGAGACTCCGCCGGGAAGTTGTCCTTGGAGAGGATTCACCGCGAGCAGTTCCGAATCCGGACCTGCATTGGCCGCAGGGAGATTCGCTGTTCCTTCTCGCAGGGGGTCGAGGTTGTTGATTCCACCCCGCCCACTCTTTTCATCGACGTTCGCTTGAGGATTAGTGACAGCAGGTTGACGAATGACTTGTCGTGACGGTCCTGCGTCTACTGGCGACTGGGTTTGCGTTGCGGCCTTTAACGCTTCTGACTGCTCAGCTGAGTTGCCTCCCGGTAACGCACGTTGGGAAACCTTGCCGGTTAGAGGATTGGGAGCGAGTAACTCCTGGTCTTGCAGCCAGCGGGCGAGGACACCCGTGTCGGGGCGCCAGGCAGCCTGGGAGTCGATTTGCCCCGAGCCCAGCGAGCTTTCCGACAGGCTGGCCAATTTGCCATGACTGGCCATTTCGGGGAACCACTGGAGGACGGCATCGCGAAACACCTGCAGCCCCGAGATTGCCGGACGATGGCCGGGCGGGTTTTCTGCCTGAATTGCCACAACTTCCCGAAAGTCTCGCGAGGCCAGTTCCAGGAGCAGGCGTTTCATGCCTTTGGCCAGCTCAGCCAAGCGACTGAGTTGCTCTTCATTCTGTGGGTCGATTTCGCTGAAATCAAATCCAGCGGGAAAGGCTTTCAGTGCTGCCGCCAGCTCCGGGTCTTTGGCGAGCAAAGACCAGGTCAAGGGTTGCATGAGCCCGGCAAAGTCTCCCCGAGCGCCCGCGGGCCAACTTCCAATCTCATGTCCAGAAGCGCGCAGCCGATCGACATCCAGCAAGGGAAGTTCGAAAAAAACCAATCCCTGTTGACCGGTTGTTCGAATGGTCTGTTGATGGCAACTACTGCACATCGAATCAAAGCTACCCAGACGCATGACGTTTCGCTCGCTATCTCCCGAGTGGCAAGCGGCGCAGGCGAATTCGCGTTGTCCTTCTGGAAAGTATTTTCGCAAATGCGTCTGATGATCAAATCGAATGGCACTCGGCAGCTGACTTCCCACTAACTGAAATTCGGGATGTCCGCTTTCGAAACTGCGGTGGCGTTGAGTGTGGCAGGTTTGGCATTGCCCGTCAGACATTTTGGTCAAATCGACGAGTTCGCCCCGGTGCTCGATGTGACAGGCAGCACAAGCAAGTTGTCGATATTCGTGATCGGCCGGCAGTTCGAGTCCCGCCGCTCGAAAGGGAGTCTCTTGCTCTCGGGTCAGTTTCTCCAATTGTTCCCGGGAGAGGGCGTGTGGCTGAGCCGCGAGAGTCGGCTCGATCGATTGCCGGTGACAGTTAAGGCAAAGCTCTGATTGATTGGTGGGACAAGCCGTGTTGTCGCCGAATGCGGTCCGCGTCCAACCGAGCCAATTGCTGTTTCCGGCTGAGTGGCATGCGGCACAGCGGTCGCCCCCCATGCCGGCGAGAATCTGGGCATGATGACTGGTCAAAGGGCCGGGAGCGAGAAACTCATTGCGTTTCGGCGAACCAAAGACCAGCAGGAGTGCACCGAAGGTAAAGCCCCAGACAGAAAGCACAATCGCTCGCCGGATCCGCCGATTGGAGGGGAGTTGGACGACTTCATCCTGCCCTCCAGGCTGTAACGCCGGCAGAACCACCGCGCGATCCTGATCCGGACGCTGATAGGGATCAACCTGCATCTCTGTCCTCACGGTGTTGCCTGCTGCGGGACCCGGTGCACTCATCGCCCGCCTCCCGCAAAAGCGTAAACCAACACAATGTGGACAATCATCAGGGTCAACAGGCTATAAGTCATCGCGACATGCAGGAACAACCACCCTTTCAAGCGGCCCTGCAAGGCCGCGTGATAATCGAGGTCATCCTTCTCGCGTATCAGCCCCATCAGTTGCCGACTGGTCTCGCGCTGGGGAGGGGCCAGATACCGATCGAGGGAGACCAATTCGCCGATCAGTTTGCGGCAGTTGTTTCCACTGGGCCACCAGGCAAACCACCAGCCTCGGGTTCCCTCGAGAAAATCAGCCACTCGATTCACATAGACTCGCGCCAAAATCTCATTGCCCCCAGCCTCCGTCAGAACCAGACTTCTGGCTCGCCGACTGACCTCGCGTCGCAAGAGGGGGATTTGCTCGTAAATGAACTGCCGCTGAATGGCGGCGAGCCGGCGAGGTGTTGCCCGGGTCAGATACAAACCGTAGACGCCGCTGCCGGCAACCAGCAGATAGGCGAGAGCCAGGGCCTGCTCCAATTTCCCTCCGGGAAGAGTCCAGTGCACATGCCAGCCGAAGAGGACGAAGGTACTCAGTCCGAGATAGATATGAAACTGCATCCAACCGGCCGCGGAGCCCAGTACAGCGAGGACGGGAACCTTTTTTCGCCAATGAAAGGCTGCCAGCACGAC
>JAJTFE010000029.1 GCA_021298375.1 Blastopirellula sp.
CCTTCCGTGAACCAAACGACGCGCAATTGGTCTGGGTCTGGCGCGGGGCTCGGCTGGTTGGCGTGGCAATGCAATCGGGGCAGCACCGGTGGGATGCCTGCTTGCAACTCCGCCGGATTGAGGGCCCGCGGACCTGAAACCAGATTCCGCACCCAACAGGCCCGGGTACCAAAGGGCTCCGGGCCGTTCAGGTAGAAGTAGACCGTCCGGCTGTCACGCTGGACAATCGCGTCGAGATTCCCGTACGGGGAGTTCTCGAAGTACAGGGTTTCAGTCTGTTCATCCGAATCCGCAGCAGAATTTTCCACGCTGATTGCCACTCATTTCTTCAAAGGACCGAACGTGTCCACCTTCCTGCGAACATACATGACCGCTGGTAACGTCTTCGCCGCCTCGGCCATCAAAAAACTGGTGAACAAAAAACCGTGCACCAAAATCATAGTCGATGCGTATTGAGGGGCGACAGCCGGCCCGGTTTCGGAAATCATGCCGGCAAACTTGAACCGAACCCACCAAAAGCAGCCCTCCAGTGAGCGTCAACCTGAGCGAAACTCCGGCCAGCCATTGAGCCGCGATTCACGCAGCTTGCCGTTTACCAGAGCTGGGTTTCGGTTCGCAGCAACATTCTCCGACAGTATCTATACCTGAAAGGAAGCAGTATGGCCAAGTTTTACGTGCAGTCGGGTTTATTCGAAATCATGATCCAGGCTGGCGATGGCGAAGGAGCAGCCCTCTGGGCCATTCATCGCTACCTCCAAGCCTGTGATCAGGCCAGCCAGCAACTCTTTATCCTCCGCCAGAACCTGAACGCCAGCAGCGATTTCAATTTGAATTCGCCGCCCGAAGCCTGGGGCGAAGTCCAGACACCCGCTGGCGACCCACCCGATCTCGCCGAAACGATTCGCTGCAGCGAAATCGGTTTCGGAAGAAGTGATGGCGGCGTGTATCTGACCAATGATGTCCTGCAGAAGTACACGGAACTGCTGCAAGCACTCGCATCGCTCGGCATCTAAGCCGCCAGTCAGCTGTGCGGGAACTGCGGTCGATGCGCCCGAAGAGCGCCTCCCGGATCGCCCAGCCCGCTTCCCCGGGAAACTCGACTTTCAACCTTTTGCCGACTGGAATACGATTTCCGCAGGCAGCCGCGCCCTGAGCCCCAGCAAACCCCAACAAGGCTCCGCGAGGCTTCGCGAGGCTTCGCCTGCTTGCGGCTTGCTCAAGTTGAGCGGGTCGAACCGGCCGCAACAACATCCCGCAGTCCGCAAAGGAACTCTCTTCGATGCGCGATCATGGTCCTTGGAAGATTCTTGCCAGCCGGGAGATGTACGCGGATCGTTATGTACAGGTTGAACTCGACCAGGTGATCCGGCCCGATAAACAGCCCGGGCAGCATGTCGTGGTCCAGATGAAGGCTGGCGTTTGCGTCTTGCCACTCGATGAACGAGGCTGGGTTTACTTGACCAGTGAATTTCACTACGCCATCGGCCGTATCTCGTTGGAGGCCGTCAGTGGCGGAATCGAGCCGGGAGAGGATCCGCTGGAAACCGCCCGCCGCGAACTGCAGGAAGAGCTCGGGCTCGTCGCCACCCACTGGCATCCTTTGGTACGGCTCGACCCCTACACCACCATCATCCGCTCACCCGTGCAGCTCTACCTCGCGACTGGCCTCGCCCCGGCCCCGGCCGCCCCGGAAGGTACCGAGCTGATCGAAACCGTTTGCCTGCCACTTGCCGAGGCGATTCAGCGGATTCACTGCGGTGAGTTGACACACGCTCCCACTTGCGTCGCACTGCTTATGGCCGCTGCCATCGGTTCGACCAAGGAAGCTGTTTGAACTGCGGCGGCAGTTGCCTCTGCTCCATACGAGACGGATTTCCCACCAGCCTGATTTCATGCCAGTCTGAAGGGCAGGGGGCTGGGTGAGCTGGCTCAGCCGCACTCTTTGGCGGCTGCTGCGGTCAGGCATTCCGCTGCTGAGACTTGACCTCTTCCCGGAAGTCAGCCAGCTTCTGTTCGATTTTGCCGTACGTCGGAAACGTCAAAATCATCAAGCCCAAGCCAATGAACATTCCGATCAGGCCAAGCAGGTTGCTTTCGAGGAACCAAGCGGCCAAGCCGAGTAAGGCTCCGCCCTCCCGCAGCGACATCCCCACAATCGTCTGCGTGGTGGCGGCCACGCCACTGGCTCGCAGCAGCGAGGCGATCTCTGGCTTGGGATTTTCCCGGGCGTAGGCACTTGCTGCCTGCTTGAAGAGCATGCTGGGTAGAAACAACGAAATCGCTCCCAACACCAGCGGCAGGGCAAGCGCGAGGAGTCCCAGCGGAGTCAGTTTAGCCGAGACATGCTCCCAGTCGACGAGCAGCAATGTCATCACGGCAAAAAACAAGACGCCCATAATCAGGGCCGCGGAAATAATCTGCAGGTTTTTCACCAAGGCGGTGAGTTGCTTGTTTTCCATGATTTCCCGCTCCCTGATCGGGAATGCTGCCTCGTGTTTCCAAGTCCATTCAGGACTTCAGCTGCAAGGAGGCTGTCGCCATTGGAACGGACTTCGCCTAGCCAGCCAGCTTCTGGATGATCTGGGCAACCAGCTGCGGGTCGTCCTGTTTGCGCAAATGGGCGATCACATCATCCTTGACCCCCAGTTTCTGCAAATGCCCGGCCAGACTCTCCCAGTATTTCTGCCGCTTCTTGCCCTCGGAAAGATACAGTTCCGTGATCAGCTCCTGCGCTCGCTGCAGGGCGATCGCATCGCGGTTTTCATAATAGTTGCGAATAATGTTCTGTTGATACCGAGTGCGTTCTGTCATGCGTTCGCTGTGATGTTTCAAGGGGAGTGAGGGGGTGGGACTGTCCGCATCCCGAGCAGGCTGCCGGGATACAACTCGCGACAGCGTGAACCGACTGCTCGCGAGCAAAGTTCGCGCCGGGCCGGCGGGAGAGAGTCCCTCGCTGGGAATCATTTCGACGCGCGCTTGGCGATCGCCGCAGTGGCTCCTGACCGGTATCAATTGTAGGAGAAACTACCTGGGGAGCAGTCCCGCTAATCGGAAAAATCCCAACCTCCGGGGCGTCGGGGCGGCCGGACAGCGGACTCTCCATCCAGCCCCGGTCGGACGGCTGGAAATCGCCGCTCGCCCCACCCGGAGAACGGCCCGGAGTGAGGTGTTCATTCAAACCGCAGCCAAATCGGGTCCCAACTCAGCAGCGGAGTCTGCAGCGGAGCAAGCGGCTTGGGGACATCTCTGCCCGGGTGCCATAGGTCGGCGGACTGCCAGGGCGCGTGTCGGCTCAAGCTGAGCCCCCAGTTCGCCTCTTCAATTGGTCCGCTGACCTGCAGTTGCGACAGCGGTAAGGCGGCCTCAATTGTCCAGCTTTCAGCATCGGCCGCATGGGCGACATACCAGCTGGGATTCCAATCCGTGGTCGTGCCACAGCCATCGGCGACTGCTCCACGACTGTCTACAGACAGGCACAGCGGCCAGTAGCCGTCGCGATCGAGGTCCAGCCGCACCACGACGCGATCGTGGTCGTCGAGCCGCTCGTCCCGGGTCCGTGCTCTGGTTTGCGCCCGGTAGGCGACCCCAGGCAACTTGCGACAACGGATGGCCAGGTAGAGATACTCTTCATCACAGGTCAGCCAAACCTCATCCGCGGAGCCACTTTCCACCAACTTCTCCAGCGACGGTCCTGCACTTCGGGCCGTTTGCCACGCCTCGTCATCGAGGCTCCCATCGAGCCAGGGAGAAGTGAGAGTCCGCTTGATCTGGAAACTGCGAGCGCCGCCGGTTGGGTTGGCTGCCGCTTGCAGACTGCTTTGAGCCAGTCGGCGAAGCTGCTCTGGAGTGACTGAATCGAGCATCAGTTGCTGCATCAGTGGTTGAGCTGTTTCCCAGCCGGCCACTTCGGCGGTCACCCGGGCCTCGAGCCATTTGAGTTGGGGCAGAGCTCCCAGGTCGGGATCGCGTTGCTTGACCCGACTGAGCTTGCGTGAAGCTGCCGCCCAGAAATCGCCGCTGGCAGGCACTTCGCGCGGTGTGGGCTCTCGCTGCCCGCCTGTCTTGGATCCTGCTTCCGCCTTCGGAACCCAAACCAGTTTCTGCACCCCGTCTTGTTCAATCTGCATGATCTGCGACTCATAGGAAGTCGGCGCGACAGCCGGGTCAACCAACGTCTCGGAATCGTCGGCAAGCTGTGGTTTCTCGGCTGGAGGCTCTTCGACAACCGCCACGGCTGTGGCCGCATCGCGACTGGCACCAAATTGAGCGAGCCAAAGCTGCGCGACCGCCGCCAGGCCATGGTGCGGCACGCGGGCGGACAACTGCTCCAGCGTCAGCGATGCCATCGCAAGTTTACCCCGCGCCAGATACTGCTCGGCCAACTCTCCCAGCCAAATGCCCGTCGTCTCCTCGTCGGCAGATTGCAGCCACTGGCTGATGGTCTGCTGCCAGACCAGTTGGTCTCCGGTAGTGCGGATTTGATAGCTCAGAAGACTTTGCAGCTGCGCGTCTTTGGCCATTGCCGCCTGAACCTCGCGCAGACTGCCTCGCGCAGGGCCGCGTCCGCCGCGCTGCGGCAACTGAATTCCCAAGCGGCGAAACCCTTCACTCAAGCTGCCTCGGTCGTCGAGATTGACCCGGTCACCGCAGGGGATCAATTCAAATCCCACCGCCTGATCACGCCGCAGCGGACTGTCGAAGAGCGCCCGGCTCAGGGCCACCTGATCGCCCAGCAGTCGGTTGATGCGCGTCAGGAAAACGTTATCCGCCAAGGGCCAATGGCCTCCACCTGACTGCTGCAGCAGGACCTGGGAAACCTGCCAGGGGGCCGTCATCGTGGCTGCTGCCTGTTCGCTTGCGTACTCCGGCGCCGCCGCTTCCCGAATCACCCGTTGCAGGAATTGATTGACGTCGACCACCGCTCCATCGGGCTCGCGGAGGAGCGAACTCGCTGAGACGATCGCCCGCGGACGATGTAGGCGAATCATCTGTACCAGCCGTTGTTCGATTCGCGCCCAATCGGTCGTCTGTTGATCCGACTGAGTGCCATCGATCACCAGCTCAGCCAGGCAACCCGCGGCCGTCGTTGCTTCCGCAGACCGATTAAGGGAGACGGAGTTGTTCGCGCGGGTAAGTACCCGGCAGGCCACCGCTCGCAGCCCCTCGTCCGCCGCATTTCGAGCCATCGCCTCGAGGGCTGGCAAGGTGTCGTCCCAGCTCAGAAACAAGAGGGCCGCGTCGCTGCTCCCGCCACGCTGAACCTGCCAGGTTTCTCCCTCATCCACAGTTCGCAGGATCGTTCCGAACTGGCCGCAGGCCCAGCCTAACTTGACTCCGTTAAAGCTCAGTCGATTCAAGGCGGCGAGGGAGCCAGTCCGACTGGCGGTCAACGTCTCCGCAGCGAAGTCGTAACAGAAAATATGTGTCCCCGGATTGCCTGCAAACCAGACTCGATTCCCAACGCAGACTACCGTGCGGAAATCGTAGTGCCGCAGCGGTCCACTGGCCGCAATCGCTGCCGGCACAGACCAGGAACTGCCCCCATCGCGAGTCTCCAGCAAAGTTCCGGCGGCGCCGACCGCAAACCCGCGCTCATCGCTGCACATGCAAATCGCCTGCAGCGGTTGAGGCGGGCGCTGTTGGACCACCGCGGGCTCGACCCGCCCTCCGCGGAACACGCGAAGGCGGCCCAACTCGTCAATTCCGGCAAAGCCTCCGCTGGTAACGGCACCCCCCAGCCAACTGCGGCGAACGGTGTCATTCTGTGCGGTCCAGTTGAGACCGCCATCAGAGGTCGTCAGAAAGCCGGAGCGAAACAGGTAACCGGCGTCACCAAACGCCCAGCCGCTGCTGGCCGACTGAAAACGCGCCTGTACGATTCGGGGGGCCATGACGTTGGCTTGCGGGATCCAGGTCGCGCCCCCGTCGCTGGTTTTGAGCACAACCGCCCGCGTGCGGTCGACGTAAGGGACGGCGTACCCGCCGATTGCCCATCCGCGATCGGCATCGATAAAGTGCACACTATTGAGAGTCGCACTGATCGGGCTGGCAACCGCTTCAACCCCTTTCTCCGCCTCGCTCCCCGCAGCCTGTCGGGAGAGGTTGACCAGCACCTTCATTTCGGGCGTCATCCGCTGCTGCGACTTGATGGAACGCATCGCCTGGCATTCATTCCACGTCAGCCCACCGTCGCTGGACTTGAGGATCGTCCCGCAGTCTCCGACTGCCCATCCCGTATTCCCATCCCAAAAGTAGATGTCTCGCAACTCCGCTTCCGCGCGCCAATGGGGTGGAAATGGTCGTCGACTGTGCAGGTCATCAGCCCTGAGCAACACCGGGCTCAGCCAAGCGAACACCGGGCTCAGCCCAGCGAATATGGAGAGCGCCAGCAGTTGCACAAGCGAACGCAATGGACTGGGCATAGGCAATTCAGCTGATGGGAAGGGAAGAGTGAAATCGGCAACCGCAGCGCGGCGGAGTCTATCAATCGCAGGGTTCCCCGCAAATACGAATCCCGTACCCCGGCCCCCTCCTCACCCTCAGTCCAAGACCCGTTTGTGCTGCCCTCTGAGCACCCCTGCTTTCGGCCCGGCAACTCACTTGCTCGGATGCCAGCACCGGGAGTGCTGTCACTTCGGGAAATTCACTCGATCTGCATTGCTCCGACGGCGTGTAATCCTTACAACACCGCCTGTAGAAAGTTCACGCCGCCAGCCCAGATGGCGAGGCGGCACCGTGAGAAGTCGAGCGTGACAGGTCGTGCATGAGCTGTCGAGCGGCAGCCAGATTTCGGGCGCCGCGAACCGCGAGATCTCGGCCGAGCAGGATTTTCCTGCCTGCCGCGATGGTCGATTGGCACGGAGTTTGCATTCCCATAATTCCACTCGGCCTCCCCCCGGTTCGCATGGATTGCGACAGGAAAGGCCGCCACCATTCTTCAGTCGAAGTTCCAGTCAAGGAGGACAGAAATTGAATCGTAAATCACTTCTTTTGTCATGTGCACTGATTGCGACCTGCTGCGGGTTGAGCTTCGCCCAGGGAAACGCCGCCGGCGGCGGTGGCGGTGCCGGATGGGTCGTCGTGCTGGACGTTGCCAAAGTCTTCAAGGCCAACGCCGAATTCGACACCAAGATGAAACAGATCAAATCGGAAGCCGAACAATATCAGGCTTCTTTCAAGGCTGAGCAGGAAAAGCTGCAGTTGGACGCCCAGCAACTGCAGGGTATGGAAGCAAACAGCGATCAGCGATTCCAGCTGGAGGGTCAGTTGGAACAGCGCAGCACGGCTTTGAAGACCAAGGCCCGCCAGGCCGAAACGGAATTGCTGACCAAAGAGGCCCAGGCTTACTACGAGACCTATCAGAGAATGCAGAAGGTCGTCGGCTCGATGGCCGAGCAGCATGGAATCGTGATGGTCCTCCGCTTTGACAGCGAAGAGATCGATCCGAACAATCGGGCGGACGTGATCAAGGGCGTGAATCGGGCCGTGGTTTATCACAAGCAGCTCGATATCACCGATGAAGTGATTCGCGCCATGGGACCAGCCGTCTCGGCAGCGAGTGCTCCCAACCTCAAGTAACGCGGCCCGACAGGATCCCGACCCCGCGAGCAGGCTACTTGCTCTCAGGCAACGCCGGTCGGCGAGCCGGCGTTGCCAAATGGAATTCGACTGAACGGCTGTGACTGCTCCATTCCCCCCGGTGCGGTCACAGCCTTTCTTTTTTTCACCGCTCAGCGTCAACAGCAGACTTGTGACGGGATTTGCGAATTCGCCGAGTGGCATCCTCGCAGGCCACCGCGATGTCAGCCATTCGCCCGGGGAGCACGCGAACTTGCTTCTCTCGGAGGGGCAAACCGACCCTTTGGCGAAAGGATGCGGCAGCCACAGAGTCTTCTGTTCTTGACGCAAAGCTCCTCCTCGCGACTGCTCATGTCCCAGCGAGTTTGCTACAACACAGCCGAGAGTCTCGCCACCCATCTTCTCGCTCTGTTCTCTGGAACCGCTGCGCCCGCCATGAACGTTCTGCTGTTCGAAGACGAATTTGTTTCCAGACTCTATCCAATCACCACTGGCCGGCCGGCGTTTTCCACGAGCTGCGGCTCGTTCCGATTGCTTGATTGGGTGGAGGCCATTTTCGCGGACCAGGCCAGCGCCAGCGTGCGCCCTCATTTGCAGGCACTACTGCAATCCGATCACCGGGAGCTCTGCAGAAACCTGCAGCCGACGGAAACCTGGACGCTGTGCCTCAATGCCCGGCTCGTGCCAAGTCGTTCCAATTTGGAAAAGATCATGCAGCTGGCGGCGAACCCGAGTCCGCTGGTGATCAGCCCTGGGCCCCAGACAATCGCCGCGGCAATTGTGCCCACAGCCAATCTCTCCCGCTGCAGCCTTGCCGATTGCAGCCAAGTCAATCTCGCTCTGCAGCAGTTTGCGCAGAATCTCACCTCCTCACCCGCTCACCTTGACCTGTTCGACTATCCTCACGACGTGATTCGCCAGAATCAGCGGATCTTCGACGAGAACCTGGCGTTCCGGCTCTCCGGGGATCGTTATCGGGAGATTGCGGATGGAGTGTTCGTTTCCGGAAGTGTTACGATTAGCGACTTTGTCGTGACCAATACGAAGGCCGGGCCGATCGTGATTGAAGACGATACGGCGATCGGTCCATTCTGCTTTCTCCGCGGACCGCTCTATCTGGGGCCGCGGACTCGCGTCAATGAGCACGCGGCGATCAAGGATTATGTTTCGATTGGCCACACCACCAAGATCGGAGGCGAAGTCGAGAGTTCGGTGATCGAGCCATTTTCCAACAAGCAGCACCACGGTTTTCTGGGACACAGTTATCTCGGCAGCTGGATCAACCTGGGTGCCGGTACCTGTAACAGCGACCTCAAGAACACCTATGGCGAGGTCAAAATGGACTACAGCGGAGACCGCGTCCCCACCGGGATGCAGTTTATCGGCTGCATCATTGGCGACTATTCCAAAACGGCGATCAACACCAGCGTCTTTACCGGCAAGACGATCGGCGTTTGCAGCATGGTCTATGGCTTCGTGACCACGAATGTCCCGAGTTTCACCAACTATGCCCGCTCGTTCGGGCAGGTGACCGAGATGTCTCCCGCCGTGATGGAGGCAACTCAAAAGCGAATGTTTGCCCGGCGAAATGTACTGCAGCGGAAACTCGACGTCGAATTGCTCAACGCGATGCACGCCTTGACTCAGAAAGAGCGGCAGATGGCGGAAGAGCCGCTCAGCCTCTAGCTCAACCTTTCATTCAGCCGCCGGTGCTGCAACGCTCAGCGATCGCCGCGCGGGTGCTCATTGAGCCTGTCGCCCACCGGAGAATTGGGGCTCCAGAACCGGCAGCCAAAACCCTCTTGCTTGCTGCCGATAAACGAAGCTGGGTGTGGTGACTCGTTCTGCAGTCCCGCAGAGAGGAGGCATTGAGAGAGGGAACCCCAAACCGGGACACCGGGACACCGGGATACCTGGATACCTGGATACTGGGACTTGCGAAAGCCCCAGCCTAACTGCTCAGCAGGGCGCTCTGGGGCTTCGTCTCGCGACGGGAGTTTCCCTTGCCCAACAGCGATTCGATGAATCCTTCCAGATGCTGCAGGGTGTCGCAAAACACCGAGTATTTGATCTGGCGACGGAGTTCTTCGTTCATCGCGCGTCCGCCGAGAACGAAAAAGGTGTCCCCTTGGAACTCTTCGTACAGTCGTCGGTAGCCGTCGACAAAACGCTGCTGGTCCGGCAAATGGCTGACGCTCAGCCAAAACAGCTTGGGCCGGTGATCCTTGATCGCGGCGTGGAGGGTGTCGAACGGGAGGTTGTAACCGAGCGAGTTGGCGTTCCAGCGGTGATCGCGAAGCACCAGTTCCACGGTCATCGAGGCAAGGCTGTACGGATCCCCCTCGGCGGTTCCGCCAATCGCGACCGGCGACTCGACCGGAGCTGCCGGGATCAGGCCCCGCAACTCATAAATGACGCGCTGGCAAATCTCGCATGCCCGACGCTCCTGATAAATCTCTGCCGATCCACACTCCCAAAGGTTGCCAATTTCGCAAAAGCTCCTGGCAATCACTTCGTCACAAATGCGGGCAATGCTGTTCTCCGCGAGAAACAGGTCCACGGCAATTTGCCGAGCCGTCATTTCGTCGCCCCGCATCAGGGCGTCAAGAAATGGCTGGATCGATCCTTCCAACGCCCTTTTGGATTGGCCAATCGCAACGGGCAGCCCCAACTCTTCGGGTTGCAGAATCTGGTATCCGTGCGTTTTCACAAATTCCAGAAACGCACTGACTTGGACTCGGCGGTGTCCTCCCGCCGTGTAGCTGGTGGCGATCAAGCCTTGATCGCACCACCGCTTGATCGACGATTCGCTGACCTGAATCGCCTTGGCAATCTGCTTGGGTGTGAAAAGTTCTTTCATCCGTAGGTATCCCGTGGGGTGTGCTGCCCGGGAAAACAGAGCAGCGGGGGGCCCTCCTGTGGGCCAAGTGCCGGAGAAAAGGAGGCGAGGTAGCAGGCCCAAATGGAGAGAGGTTTTCTGCCCGCGAGGGTGGGACCGTGGATTTCAGGTGGGGATAACCGGTATTCGCCAAGGATCAGGGGGCTTTCGGGGACCTTTCCCGAAAGCCGTTACTGCTGGCACCGAAACGGGGGAGAAACCGGCTGCAGCCACCCGTTTTCCCCAGCTCTGAGCAGGCTGTTCGCTTGGCGACCAGCACCCGGAAACACGCTCTCCCGTCGCCAGCCGAGCAGGGAGGCGGAAGCCCCATCGTTTTCCCGTTCCGCGCGGCTAACCGCACAGTCGCGCCGAATGGCCTGTCCGCTCCCAGCTGTCCGCTCCCAGCCCCCCCAGGTCCAGCCCTTTCGTCAGCTGACCGAGCCGGACTGGCACCGGGCCCGCGCTCGCCCCGTCCGCCCAATTTCCCAGACACGTTGCCCGCACACCTTTCCGGAATCCAGCTCTTTCGGCGCTAGTCGCCGGAATCTTCTTCCAGTTCGCGTCGCGCGGCTCGCACTTCATCCGCATCGACCACGCGCAGCTGATCATTGGCCGCGAACCGAAATGGGCCCACTTCATAGCCGGGGTCAGCCGCTGGTCGGGAAAATGTCCCGTGCACTTCCTGGACTCCCGTTCGCCTCAGCAAACTTTTGACGTTGTCCGCGCGGATCCCCAGCTCGTTGAGAATTTCGAGCGACCGTTGCCAGTCCCGGGTCAGGTCAAAAGCGCGGTGAAAAACTACCGGTCGAGAGTCTGCCAGGCGAACCAGCTCGTCGATCCGAGGGACATCGATTTCCCGGTCCGCAGTCAAAACCCCGACGGCGATCCCTTCGGCTCCAGCGGCAAGGGCCAGCTCCGCATCCCGTAAAAGCAAACGCCAGTCGGCGGCCGTGTAACAAAACCCTCCCGGCCGAGGACGAACCATGGCGACGGCTCCGCGGGGGAACAACCTGACAGCTTCCTCCAGCAGGGCAGGGGAGGGGGTCAAGCCACCCAATTGCAGTCCGCTGTTCACTTCGACGCGGTCTGCCCCACCTGCTTTGGCCGCCTCGAGGTCTTCCAAAGAACCGGCGCAGACCTCCAGCAATACGGAATTCCCCATCTCGCTCGCTTTCCTGGCTGGGCCTAGCGGCCAGAGGCCGGTTTGCAGTAGCTCAAAGCCAATAACGAATACGCCGTGACCAGATTGGGATCGGACTCATACCAGCGGTCAGTGGCGTTGACCCAACTTCCATCCGGTCGCTGACGCCTGGCCAACTCCTCGGTCAAGTCTGCCCGCCAATCGTGGCCCACTCCTTGAGCATCGACAAACTGCGGCTCGCCGAAGGCCGAAAGCGCTTTGGCAAAGACGTGGTAGTAGTAATAGAGCCCTTGCTCACCCATGCCCGGATTGGACTTGAGGTCGTAGTGCCGCCGGATCCAGTCGATGGCAGCTTGCACGCGCGGGTCGTCTTTCTTCAGCCCGGCATAGAGAAAACTCTTCAGGCCAGCGTAAGTCATGGAGGCGTAACTGCGCAAACCCCCTTCCGGCGTTTCTCCTGCCTTGCTCTCGCCTTTGCCGACGGCCGAGTAAATGAAGCCACCCCGGTCCTCGGCGGTGACGGCCTCGGCGAATTTTGCCGCGTTGTGCTCGGAGGGAAGGTTCTGGCAGCGAGACATGAACGTAGTGGCATTGCGGATCGCGGTGCTGTCGGCGTCTTCACCTACGGCTTGCAACGCTTCGAGAAAGAACGAAGTGTTGCTCGCATCCGGACGTTTGCCACTGCCGTAACCCTGGCCGCCAAAAAAGTTGCTCGCCTCGGGATGTCCCTCGGCATCGTCCCACTGCAGCTGTTTCAGAAAGGCAACCGCATCGGCGATTAACTTGTCGTGTTCACCATTTCGATTAGCCTTCTTGAATGCCAGAATCGCCAAGCTCGTTTCATAGTTCTTGACCGCGCTCTCAGGGGCGTAGATTCCCCCATCGGCTTTGACAAAACCCTTGACGTAAGCCAGTGCCTTTTGCACCTGGGGATGATCGGCTGGAACGTCATTGCTCAATAACGCAAACGCACACATCGCCGTCACTGCAGGGCCAAGCTGCTTGCTGAATGACCCATCCTCCCGGTTTTGGCTTTGGAGAAGAAATTCGACTCCCGCCCGCACCGTCTTGGAGTGGTCAGCCGTTGAAGACAGCGCAGCCTTATCCGCCGGCGACGTCGTTTGCCAGCCCGAAGCGATTTTTGAGCTGAGCAAGCTGAGGCTGAGCACAAGACCAATGCAAACGAACCGCGACATCAGAAGACCCTTTAGCAAAGGAACACTTGTAGAGAGAAAACAAAGTGCCGGCAGAGCACGGTGCAGGCCAAAGACGATTTGTCACTCGGGCCGGGTGGCAACGACCGCAGGCACAGTTAAACATCGCCGCTGTTTATTGTTCAATTGGAGCGAGAGGCTTGCAAGCGCAGCGTTCGTCCGGAGGAAGTCGAAAACAGCGACTGACGACAGGGGCCGCTGTCGCGCCCGGCGACATCCTCTGGGCTGCTGCCCCGTGGATTCCCCTGGAACAGCTTGTACTGGCTCCCCAAGGGGAGTTCACTGAACGCGGCGGGGGCAACCATCGCTCACCCCGGTTCAGCTCAGTTTCACTGTTCGAATTTAATGCCCCGAGCCAAAGCTCAGTTTGAAATCGCCAAAACGTCGGCTTCGCTGATGATCAGGACTTCCGCCTGATTGATTTCGATTTCCGTCCCCGAGTACTTGGAGAAAATGATCCGGTCACCTTCATTGACCTGAGGCTTGGCGCGACTGCCATCCGCCAGCATTTTTCCCGGTCCCACTGCCAGCACTCGGCCCTGTTGTGGTTTCTCTCTGGCCGTATCGGGAAGGTAAATTCCTCCGGACGTGCGTTCGTTCTGTTCCAGCCGCTTGACCACAATTTTGTCGCCGAGTGGTTCAATCTTCATGAGCTAAGCGTCCTGAGAGGGGGTGCGGTGAAGCGGCCAGGGGGGCCCCGAGAATTTCACCGGCCTATTATTGTTCCACCGTCGGGTTCAGGGAGCAACCGTGGAGAGCCCCAGCCGGCTGAACCGCGCAATTTTCACGAAAAAGCGGCTCTACAACCGCTACAGTCCGATATTTTCCCAAGGCTTTTTCGCCACTCCGCCGCCGCCGCCGATATCCCGATGGTACGAATCTCTGTTAGAGCCACACCTCCGGTGTCTGCCGATGTCTGCCGCCTTCGCTCCCTTTGAACCGCACAATGACGCAATCCCGCCAGCGATTCCCGCTGTCGGGTCGGAACCCGCGATCAGCACGGTCCCCGCCCGCGCGGCCGACCGGCCAATTCGCTTCCCGCACATCCCCAGCATCGACCAGACTCCACCCGGGATGTCGCTCTACCTTCAGCAGCGAAATCAGGCGCTCCGGGTGGATACGCCCCACGCGACTCTGAATCAAACCATCCTGAATCAGACAGCCGGAGCCGCATCGCAAACCAGCATCCCTTCGGGCAATCTGGGCGCGGGGACGATATCCCCAACTCAACCCCTGAACGGGGTGTGGTCGACGGTCCATTCACCCGCCCCGGCGATCCCCCCGGCAACCGCCAGGCCACTGCCGAAGGTAGAAGCATTGCCGAAGGTAGAGACACTGCCGAAGGTGGAGGCGCTGCCGAAGGTGGAGACACTGCCGAAGGTGGAGACTGCGGAACCTGCGCCGACCAGCCTCGATTCGAGAGTTTCCCGTGGTCAACCGATTCCGGTTCGCCCTAGTTCACCGAGCCGCGACAGTTGGCGGTCGCTTTCCACCCAAGTTGAACAGATTGCCGAATATCTCCGCCGCAGGCGGAATGAGTTGGAATCTGAGCAGACCGACTTGAAGCTCAACGCCTTGATGCAGGAAGCCGCGCTGCTGCAGGAGCGCGAGCAACTCCGGGGCCAGCAATTGAACATCCAAATGGTTCAGGCAACGCTGGAAATTCTCCGTCGCCAATTGCTCGAGTTTGGCAATTCGCTCAGCGATTCCATACCCGCGGACCACCTGCTGCTTGAGCGATTCGAAGTGGTTTGTCAGGCCTACTACGACGCCGCCAGCGTCGCCCGCTTACTCGACGTGAACTGACAAGCCCGGGCGATTGACACCTTTCCTCGCGCGCGGGAATCTAAGGTCTGGCGGCTGGCCAGCCCCGGCGGTGCGAATCCGGGATTCCCGGTCGAACGGCAACCGTTGCGGTTTTCCCCTCTGGCTAGCCACAATGGAAGCAGGTCGGAACCGGAAACGCGGATCTTTCTAGAAAGCGGTGACATGTCGGACAACAACAATCCCCAACCGCTCGTTGGCCTCATCATGGGGAGCCGCAGCGACTGGGATACCATGCGAGCCGCAGCCGACATTCTCGCGCAGTTTGAATTGCCACACGAGTGCCGCGTGGTCTCCGCTCACCGCACGCCTGATTGGATGTGCGAATATGCCCGCACGGCGGCCGCACGCGGTCTGCAGGTAATCATTGCCGGAGCTGGCGGAGCCGCGCATCTTCCGGGGATGGTCGCCTCCCAAACCAGCCTCCCCGTGCTCGGCGTACCGGTGCAAAGCAAGGCTCTCTCGGGACTCGACTCGCTCCTCTCCATCGTGCAGATGCCCGGCGGCGTGCCGGTGGCCACCTTGGCGATCGGGACTGCGGGTGCAAAAAATGCCGGCCTGCTGGCCATCCGCATTCTCGCCCTGTCCCGTCCGGAATTGATGGCCCGCCTGGACCAGTATCGTTCGGACCTCAGGGATGAAGTCTTAAAGGACTCGGAACTATGAGTCGACCTATCCTGCCCGGCCAGACGATCGGGGTGCTTGGTGGCGGCCAGCTTGGACGGATGCTCGCCATGGTCGCCCGGCGCAGCGGCTATCGCGTTCACGTGCTGACTTCGGAATCCGATGCGCCGGCGGCTCCCTTTGCCAATCGCAGCTTTGTTTCTGACTATCGCGACGAGGCAACCTTTCGGCAGTTTGCCGACTCGATTGATGTCTTGACGTTTGAATTCGAAAATGTCCCCAGCGAACCGCTCTGCTGGGTTCCCGAGCGGGTTCCGATTCGACCTGGCCCCCACGTCTTTCACGCGACCCAGGACCGGATCCGCGAGAAACAGTTTCTCGCCGCCCACGGCATTCCGCTTCCCCGCTTTGCCGTGGTACCGACGCTGGCAGAGTTGCCTGCCGCGATCGAAGCGGTCGGTTGCCCGGCGGTCCTCAAGTCGTCTGGCGGCGGCTACGACGGCAAAGGCCAATTCGTGATTCGAACTCCCGACCAACTCACCACCGCCTGGCAGGCGATTGGCGCCCAGTCCTCCACGTTGGAGCAGTTTGTCGAATTGGCTGGGGAGTTTTCAGTGATTGTCGCCCGGGGAGTCTCGGGAGAGTTCGCCGTTTACGAACCGATCTACAACGAACATGCCAATCACATCCTCGATGTCTCAACTTCCCCCAGCGGAGTGCCTGCCGCCCCGGCGAAGGCGGCACTTGAAATTGCTCACGCCGTAGCCAGCGCCTTTGAGCTGGTCGGGCTGATCTGCATCGAGTTCTTCTGGACGCACTCGGGCGAGGTCCTCGTCAACGAAATCGCCCCGCGACCGCACAATTCCGGCCACCTGACGATCGAAGCCCATGCCACCAGCCAGTTTGAGCAGCAACTGCGAGCGGTCTGCGGGCTGCCGCTCGGCTCCACTCGGCAGGTTCGCCCGGCGGCGATGGCCAATTTGCTGGGCGACCTCTGGGAACACGGCGCGCCGCGCTGGGAGGAAGTGACGCGCGTCCCGGAAGCCTATCTCCACCTCTACGATAAAGAGCATCCCAAGCCGGGGCGGAAGATGGGTCATCTTACGGTTTGCGGCGAAAGCAGTGCCGCTGCCGTCCGAGTAGCGCGGCTGATTCGGCAGCAGCTTCCACGGCGGTGAGCCTCATCGTTCGCGCTTCCCAGGGGAGCTCACTTGACGTTTTCAGCGCCGCTGCCGAGCTGCTTCAAGATTCGATCGAGAAACCGCTGCGGCGGTCCCGGATCGTAATTGAACGCTTGCGCCAATTCGATGACTTCCGGATTGGGCCGCGGGCTCAAGGCCGCAATCAGCGTCGCATAGATTGCCTTGCTGGCAGGCATGTCGATCACATCTTTGATTTCGGCAGCCGAAATTGACTCCTCCCGACAACGCCGCAGCAGCTCGCTCCAAGCGCGCCCGGTCCGTCCCCCGCTCGCCAATCCTGCCAACGCGCTCTCCAGCCAACTCCCCGCTTGTTCGGGCTCGCCCTCCAGCCAGAAACGCAAGGCCACCAGCAGCTCGTCTTCGGGCTCAACCTCGTCTTCCCAGTCGTCGACAATTTTGGCCAGCGCGATCACGCTTCCGTATTCCAGCTCGTACACAAACTTCCAGTAGCTCGCGTCTTCGACCTGAGGATGGACGGCCGACAAGAGCTGCTGGAATCGCGGCCGGTCTCCGCTGAGGTAGGCCGAGTACACCTCGAGCACCCAATGATCCGCTCCCTCGAGCGTTTGCTGCGCCAATCGCGACAAGCCACCGGCTCCTGCATTCGGCTGGCGTCGATTGCCACTCAGGCGGTCGCCGCCGAGTCGGCTGAAGACGCCCCACTCGCCGAGGTCTTGGGGGGGAGCCTGAAAGTCGCGACCCGCGCAGTGATACAGGCGGCGGACGTTGAGAAATCCATCCAAATCGGCATCCCCAATCGACAATTTGGAGAACAACTGAGTGTAACTTTGCGTTGCGAACAGGATCTCGTCGACCAAGTCCCAGTCCTGGAGAATGTTCGGCTTTTCACCCTGAAGTTTCCGGACTTGATTGAACTCGCCGCGCGAGAGCATCGCGTAGCCCTTGCGCATCCAGGCATCGACATGCCCCGGGCTCGCAGCAATCGCCTCGTCCAGAAATGGTTCTGCCAGCGAGGATCGGGTTTCGAGACATGATCTCAGGTAGAGCAAATCCGCGTTGGCAGGATCCGCCCGCAGTTGCTCTTCGTAGAACGGAATCAAGCCCTCGCGGCCCGCTTGATCCTGGTCGCTGAGGCTCAGGTAAAGTCGGTGGATTCCCAAGGCAACCGGGCGCCGCAGCAATACTTGCCGGAAGAAGTTCATGGCCCTCGCTTCCTGCTCGGCGGCGCGACAGTAGTAGTAATAGGAAAGGCCATCGCCCAGCTCAAAGCCGCGCAGGGGAAGCAACTGCTCGGCTCGCTTGAGCAGCGGCTCGCCCTGCAGGCCGGAGTCCTCCAGCATCCCTACAGTCAACGGCTCAAACTTGAGCCCGGTGCGTGCTTCGGGGCGACCGTTTCGCAAGCTGATCTCCCGGGGAAAGTCGACAAACTGGAAATCCACCCGCGGGTACTGCAAATAGAGTTGCCCGAAATGCGTGTCGAGTTGGTCCTTTGAATCATCGGGCTGCTCGTGATACCAAACCTTCCGCCAATAGACAAAAGCAGACTCGAGCGGATCGAGCGTGCAACTGGGGCTGACAAAGGCCCGCTGCCACAGGGGAGTCTCGATCAGGAATGACTTCTCGCCAGCCGCTTCCGCCGGCTGAATGATCGTCACGCGATGCAGGCCCTCGGCAATCGACACCGGCACGTGGTTTCGGGGGAATACACGGACGCGAGGGCCTCCGTCAATTTGCACGACCAGCTGTGTGGTACTGCCGTTAATGATGTTCAAGGTCCGATGCCCACCTTGATACCAAGTGGCCAGGAGCCAGATTCCCGCCAGCGCGCCGAGAATGGCCACCAATCCAACCGACTTCCGCTGCCAGAGCCGGACAGGCGGCACGAGGTCCGACTTTTGGCCGACACTCCGTGCGGACTTCCGCACCATTTGCTGAAACTTCTTGTGCTCCCGCATCCCGGGGGCTTGGGCCGCCAAGCCAAACAGCTCCAGCGCCTCGGCATGCCTTTGGCGATCTTGAAAGGCTCGGCCCAAGGTAGTGAAAATGGTCGGATCAAACTCTGGATGCGGGGGCTGAAGCTTGCCCAGCAACTGCCGCGCTTCGTCCAGCTGGCCTTGCTCCAGCAACGTCAACCCGTGAGCGCGGAGCACCGCCGGATTTTCCGGTTCCAGCTTGTAGGCATTTAAAAAGCAGCGATCCGAGTCCGGCTTCTGGCCATACCGCTCGTGCCATGCGCCCAGCGCGAACTGCACGTTGGCCGCCCCGGCGTGCTGCAGTTCGAGCGCTTCAGCCAGGTCGCGAGCCTCGTCCAGCTCGCCAAAGCCGGCCAGGGTGTTCAGGTGCTCCAGGCCCGCTTCTGCACTGTCCATTCGGGTGGCCAGAGCCTCCGTGCTCAGCTCGATCGAGGACCGCTTGAGCTCCTGCCACTTCCGGGCAGGTATCATGGCATGCCGCTGACAGGCCGGGCAGGCGTTGAGCAACTGTTTGCGGCCCAGCGGGATCAGCGGAATGTAGAGCACGACAAAAAAGAGTGTCGTCTCGTAATCCGCCAACTGGACCGCTTTGTGGCAACTGTCACACTTGCCCGGATGGGTGCGCAAGTTACGTTTGCCGTAATACATGGTGCCGATTCCGTTAATCGTCAGCGGCATCGTTTGCTCTCCCTACTTCCACAAACAGGCAAAGAGTTGGCTTCTCGTGGCAGCACTCCGGCACGCGCGCTTCGCTAGACCGCATCCAGAGCTTGCGTCAAATCAACGATCAAGTCTTTGGGGTTTTCAATTCCCACCGAAATCCGAATCATGGCATCGGTCACCCCCTGCTTCTGGCGAGTCTCGCGGGGAACACCCGAATGCGTCGTCGAGGCGGGATGGCTGATCAGGGTTTCGGTCCCACCGAGACTCACGGCCAGCTTGATGACCCGCAGGCGATCGAGCATCCGGAAGGCTTCCGCTTCGCCTCCTTGGATGTAAAAGGAGAAGGTCGATCCGGGAGCCTGGCATTGCCGCTGATACACGGCATAAGCGGGGTCCGATGGGCTGATGAAACCGAGATAGTTCACTTTCTGGATTTTCGGATGAGTACGGAGATACTCAGCCACCGCTGCGGCGTTTTCATTCGCCCGGGACATCCGCAGGCTGAGTGTCTCCAGGGATCGCAGCAGCATCCAGGCCGTATTCGGGTCGGTTTGGGTGCCCAGTGCACTGCGCAGCGCGCGGATTGGCTGGACCACCGATTTGCTGCCGACCACCGCACCGGCGACCAAGTCAGAATGCCCGCCGACATACTTGGTCAATGAATAGACCGCCATGTCGGCTCCCAATGAGAGCGGATGCTGGTAAACCGGCCCAAGGAAGGTGTTGTCGACTGCCACCGGTGGACGCAATCCGCCCTGACGCTTGCCGATGCGATCGGCAACTTCTTTCAGGTAAGCGAGATCCACCAGCCCGTTGGTCGGATTGGCCGGTGTCTCGGCAAGAATCAGCCCGACTGGGCCTTTAGCCATCGCTTCCTCCGCTGCGGCATCCAGAGCGGCGTGATTAATCCCGTCGAAAAAGGGCGCCGGCTTGATCCCATAGTTGGGCAGGACCTTTTCGATCAGGGTTTCCGTTCCGCCGTAGATCGGTGACGAGTACATCATCACGCTTCCGGGCCGGAGGAAGGCCCAAAACATCGTCGACACCGCGCCCATTCCACTGGAGAAGACCCCGGCCATTTCAGCGCCTTCCCAGAGGCAGAGCCGATCCTCGAGCACTTCGAGGTTGGGATTGTTGAAGCGGGAATAAACCAGCCCCGCCTCTTCGCCCGGACCCGGTGTCCGCCGTCCGGAGGTGAAATCAAAGAAGTCCTTGCCCGCCTGCGCGTTCTTGAAGACGAAGGTCGAGGTCAGAAAGATCGGTGGCTTCAGCGCTCCCTCGCTGAGGTGCGGACTGTAGCCATAACCCATCATCTGGGTCTCAGGATGCAGCTCATGATTGCCGATTTGTCGAACGCGATAGTTATAAGAATCCGCCATGCGGCTCTCCGGGGCTCGTGGTGGGACCAGCAGTCATCCGCCAGTCTACCCGAAATCCTCCAGCCCTCCGACAGCGAAAAACGGCAGCGTTCGGCCGGGGATCTCCGCACTCGCCGCAGCGGTCCCGAAAAGGGTCACGCGCCGGGCGGCTCAACCAACTGCCCGCCGAGGTAAACCCGCTGCTGGAGCGGAGCCGGATCACAAAAGATCGCCCGGTCGAGCAGCTGTCCCGGAGGAATCTCAGGGGCGTCAGGACTGCTCAAGACTACCCAGTCCGCCCGCGTTCCAGCCACCAGTTCTCCCCCGGGGACGCCCAGAGCCTGGGCTCCACCGCGGGCCACGGCGTCATACAGAAACTCCCCGCAGGAATCTTCCGAAGTGCAGAGGATCGCCCGCCGCCGGGTTCGCAGCCGCTGGGAGGTTTCCAGTTGTCGCAACTCGGCCCACGGATTGATCGCCACATGACTGTCGCCGCCAATCCCAATCCGGCCTGGCTGCCGCAACAGAAACTCCTCGGCTGAGAAAATTCCGTCTCCCAGATTCGCTTCGGTCGTCGGACATAAACCGACCACCGCGCCGCTGTCAGCAATCCTCCGCGACTCATCGGCGGTCAGGTGCGTGGCGTGAATCAGGCACCACTGGCGGTCAACCGGAAATTCGTCCAGCAGAAACTCGACTGGACGGCGACCCGTCGCAGCCAGGCAGTCGGCGACTTCCTGTTCCTGTTCGGCGACGTGGATGTGAATCACCCCATGCGGAACTTGCCGCCGAAACCACTCAACCACGCGGCGGCCACTCGGCGCGGCCACCGCCCGCAGTGAGTGCAAGGCGATCCCCACCCGGACCCCGGAATGATCTCCCCAGCGGGAGAGGGCAGTCTCGACGACCTCCTGGAATTCGGATTCGCTCAAGCCAAACCTGCGCTGTCCTCCCGCCAAGGGGCGTTCGTCGAAGCCACCCCGCTGGTAGAGCGTTGGCAGCAGGCAGATCCCCAGCCCCGCATCGCGCGCGGCCGAGACGAGCACCTCGCCCAGCAACCCCCGCGGGCGATAGGCAGACAAGTCCGGGGCCGTATGCACGTAGTGAAACTCGCCCACCCAGGCGTAGCCAGCCCGGCGCATCCGCTGGTACAAATCGCGCGCGACTGAGTACATCCGCTCGGGGTCGAGCTGCTCCAGAAAAGCGAACATCTGCTCGCGCCATGTCCAGAAGCTGTCCCGTTCCGCCGTGCGGAATTCACTCGCCCCGGCAAAGCCCCACTGAAAGGCATGGCTGTGGACATTGGCCAGCGCCGGAAGCACTGCCCCCTCCAACTCGACGCAATCGGCTCCAGCGCGAAACTCCGCCTCTCTGGAACCAGGCCAGCTGGGCAATTGCTGCACCGCCGTGATCCAGCCAGCGGAGTCAACGGTCAATTCCACGTTGGTTTGCCAACTCCCCGAAATCCGGGCCCACCTGCAGAGAAATTTCATGGCTCAGTTGGATTCCAAGGTTAAGATTAAAGAGCGGGAACCGTTCGGTCTCCGGCAAATCGCCAGGTTCGGCATAGTTGCCAGCGGAACGGCGCACACGCGGTCCGTGAGTGTCCCAGGCGATCGAGGGGCGCAGGGTCGAAGGGCTTAAGGCCAGACCAGTTTAGGCTTCCTCCCGAGTGCTGTGCAGTTGGCCGCTCAGTTTCCGCCACAGGAGCCCATTCAGCTGGGTAGCAACTCTCCCGAGGTTGCGGTTGCCTGCCTCGGCCGTCCCCAACCAGGGGAAACGGGTGTTGCTTTAATTTCCCATTCCAGCCAAACTTGGACCCACGGACGGGATTCCTCAACGCATGACTTGGGACTGACGTGAGTCGTGGGCTGCCACGAGCATGGACCCCTGAGGCATGAATTTTCATGACCACGGATATCAAGGAGCCGACAAGATGCGAGGCTGCCTCTGTTACTTCGGTCGAACTTCCAAAACACATCCCCAGCCAACCGCTCTAGCCGGTTCGGTGCAGCCAGCGAAAGCAGGACCCACGCTTTCCCAGCCGACGGTCTGCCTGCTTTCGCTTGTTCGCGTTCTTGGCCTGTCCTTGTTGGGAGGGCTTTGCCTGGCATTTGCCTTCACAGGAAATCCGCCGTCTTGCCTCGCCGCCGACGGGCCGGAGGAAAACCAGCCGGAGGCAGGTAACCTGCTCATCCTCGGCGGAGGGAAGATCGCTCCCGAAACCCGCAACCGCTTTTTTGAACTGGCTGGCGGCAACGCAGCGCGAATCGTTCTGATCCCGACGGCCAGTGAAGAAGTCGAACTGCCCGAGTTCATTGAGCGTTTTCTTGCTCCCTGGAAAGATTACGCGCCGCAGTCGCTGATTATTCTCCATGCCCGCGATCGCGAAGCAGCCGACAGCCTTGAGTTTGTCCGCCCGCTGCAGGAAGCGACCGGAGTCTGGATCGGTGGCGGCGTTCAAACCCGCTTGGCCAATCGCTACCTGCGCACCCGCGTGGAAGACGAACTGCGCGGTGTCCGTCGTCGGGGTGGCATCGTCGCCGGAACCTCTGCCGGCGCTGCCATCATGACCCGTGCGATGATTGCCGATGGAATGAAGCGCCCGGTAATGGCCGAGGGTTTCGACTTCTTCCGCGGCGCGATTGTCGACCAGCATTTCACACAGCGCTACCGCATGCCCCGGCTGTCAGCCGCGGTTCGCCAACACCCCGGCCGCTTTGGCGTCGGGATCGACGAAGAGACCGGGCTGCTGGTCAATGGCGACCAGGGGACGGTGCTCGGCCGTGGGCAAGTCCGCTTTGTCGCCACGTCCCAGAGCCGACCTGGCAGCTCACCTCCGCTGCTCGTCCGCGATTACGCTCCCGGTGAAGAAATCGCGCTCGGATTCTGGCGCGAGAACGCATGGTTGGAAACCAACCCCGCCGCGGATTCGCGACAGCCCACGCGCGGGCCGCTGGTTGCCGAAAGCCACGTCGCTCCGCTGCTCTCATACTCGCTGCTGCACGACTACGAACAAGTCGAGTCCCGGCGCTAGGCAGACTCTGCTCAGTCGGGCTCGACCCGACCGGACGACAGTCTCCGCTGCGCCCGTTGCTCACGTCTTCGCGCTGGATTGCTGCTCGCGAACCTGCCCCGCTGGCTGCTGTGGATCGCCACGTCAGGCAATCCGCCTGAGCCTGCCTGAAACTGCTGTCGCACGGGCCGAGCCCCCTCGTCTGCGCACGCCCTCGCGACCTCGCCGCTCATCGCCCTCGCGGCCGCCGCACCGGAATCTTCAACAGGGCTTCCCCTCGCCCAGCTTGGAACTCCACCCGCTCTTGCTTGTCGAATTCGGGTGTACGAGTGATTGAAACGGTCGCTTGAAAACTGCGTTGGCGATCATTTGCCACGTTGTCGCTCTCGGCTCATCGTCGACAATCGAATCAGCACAGGAATGGTGTGGTCTCTCTGGCAGGTTTTGCCTGCGAGACTCGGCGGCCCGCTGGGGTCTGCTTGCGATTTCTGCTCGACTCGCCGGGAAGGTTTTCGATTTCGTGAATTGAGAGCGATGGTAACTCCAATGATGACTTACAGGAAAAGCGGCTTCACCCTGATTGAACTGCTGGTGGTGATTGCAATTATCGGCATTCTGGTCGGACTCTCGCTGCCGGCGATTCAGTCAGTGCGCGAAGCGGCTCGGCGGACGCAGTGCCTCAACCAGCTCCGACAGATTGCCCTGGCCAGCCTGAACTTCGAAAGCTCGCTCAAGCGGTTGCCGTTTGCGAGCAACAATTTTGAGCTGAATCCAAATGCCCCCAACGCCGGCTTTCGCAGTGCATTCACCGACTTACTACCCTACGTCGATCAGGGAAATCGTTACGAAACCTATGACACCAGCCTGAGCTTCCAAGCACCGCATAATGTTCAAGTTATCTCGCAGCGGGTGGACTTCTATCTCTGTCCGACGATGACGATTCCCCGCACGGTGCCTGACCCCACGCTCGATCCCAAAGAGGTCGGGGCCCCCAGCAGTTATGTGGTCTCGGCTGGCA
>JAJTFE010000030.1:0-2232 GCA_021298375.1 Blastopirellula sp.
GCAAAAGGCTCAGCGCAATGGCTTGGCTCGTTTGAATCGAGTCGAGCATCAGACAACGTGGTTGGCAGACAACGTGGTTGGCAGACAACGTGGTTGGCAGCCTCCTCCAAAACAACATTCAAATCAACATTAAACGCGGACAATCTTCTGCACCGCGGATCGGCCCACACAGGTAGAGAGAACGAGAACTCCCATGACTGCAACGTTGACCGAACTTCAAAAGAAGCAAATCGCTCAAGCCGAAGAACTGCTGTTTTCCGGACCTGAAAAGGAAGGGTTTGCGAAGGAACTCTACTTTGGTCGCTTCCGCGCCGAGTCGGTGATGCCCTTCCCCGAGGTTACAGGGGAAACGAAGCGGCAGGGCGACGAAGCGATTGCCCGGGTCAAGCAGTTTTGCCGCGACCACATTGACCCGGTCAAAATTGACCGCGAAGCGATGATCCCCGACTCCGTGATTCGGGGTTTGGGTGAGATTGGCGTGCTGGGAATGACCGTCAGCAAAGAGCACGGCGGTCAGGGTTTGTCTCAGTTCAACTACTGTCGCGTGATGGAAGTGATTGGGGCTCACTGTGCGTCGACGGCGGTTTTCGTCAACGCTCACCACTCCATCGGACTGCGGGCTTTGGAGTTGTTCGGCACGCCGGAACAGCAGAAGACCTGGATGAAGCCGATGACCACCGGCGAGAAGATCGCCGCATTTGCCTTGACGGAACCAGAGGCGGGCTCCGATGCCTCGAACGTCCGGACCACGGCAACTCCGACCGAGGATGGCAAAGCCTTCCTGCTTAACGGCGAAAAACGCTGGATCACCAATGGCGGAATCGCCCAAGTCCTGACGGTAATGGCGCGGACGCCGGACGCGAGCGATCCGGACGGCAAGATCACCGCCTTTTTGGTGACGCCCGACATGCCCGGTTTCGAAGTAGTCGAAAAGCGGATGGAAAAAACCGGGATCCGGGGCACTGCCACCGGGCGGTTGCGGTTCACCAACGTTCGCGTCCCCCGCGAGAACATCCTCGGCCCGATCGGCAAGGGTTTGCGGGTCGCCTTGACCGTGCTCGATTTCGGTCGCACGACCTTTGGAGCCAGTTGCACCGGCGCCGCCAAATTCTGCCTCGAACGAATGGTCCACCGAGCCAACAATCGCCGGCAATTCGGCAAATCGCTTGGTGAGTTCGAATTGGTCAAGCGAAAGATCGCTGAAGCAGCGGCAGACACGTTTGCGATGGAGAGCGCGACCTATCACACTGCCGCGCTGATCGACAGCGGTGCCGAAGACTACATGATCGAGACCGCCATGCTGAAGGTCTTCTCCAGCGATATGCTCTGGCGGATCTGCAATGACGCTCTGCAAATCTGGGGCGGTGCAGGGTTCTTCACCGACCAACCCTTCGAGCGAATCATGCGGGATTCGCGATTGAACCTGATTGGCGAGGGCGCCAACGACGTCCTCCGCTGCTTCGTCGCCATGGTGGGCATGCGGAATCTGAAGAAGGAAGGCGACGAGTTGAAAAAGACCCCTTGGAAAATGTACAAGATGGTCAACATCACCGGCCCGAGCATTCCGATCAAGCACGAGCATGTTCGCTTCCATGCCCGCCAATTGTCGAAACAGATCGGAGCCTTCTCCTGGGCTTGCAAGATGGCCGGGCTGAAGTACCAGGAAGGGATCCTCGACCAACAAGCCGTTCAGGCCCGCTTGGGAGACATTGCGACCGAACTCTTCATGGCTTCCTGCGTTTACTCACGGGTAACCAGCCTCTTGGTCAATGGAACACTGCCCGAGTCGGTCAAGATGCACGACGTCGCCACCGGGCAACTCTACTTGCGACTGGCCTTCCAGCGTAACGCGGCTCGCTTCGCCGATTTGAAGGTGAATTTCGACAAGGATTGGGCCGACGTTGCTGATAAGTGGTTGGGTCACAATTTCCCCAATTGGGTCCTGACGCCGGACGATTAACACGGCGTTCGCGGGCAGTCCGGCGATCGCGGGCAGTCCGGCTCAAGCCGATGGTGTCAAGCTGAAGCGGGTGATGACCCGCTGCCCGCTCGGTGCGGTCCTCGGCGGAGGATTTGGCGCGGAGGATTTGGCGCGGAGGATTTGCGGCCGGCTCGGGTTCGCGGTTGCGTATGAATGAGTCAGGTCCTCGGCCGCGGGCGGAGCATCGCCGCAAGAAACTCCGGGACTGCCGCAGCCGTCACTGATCAAGCCGAGGCGTCAGGTGGCGTTGC
>JAJTFE010000030.1:2243-15449 GCA_021298375.1 Blastopirellula sp.
TCGTTCGCCCCGCCGCGTTCGCCCCGCCGCATTCGCCCCGCCGCATTCGCCCTGCGCGGCCGGGCTTCTCTTCCCTGAAGCTTCCGTTCAGGCAAAGTTTCTCCGACCCGTGCTCACGGATGCAGACCCAATGGAATCGTTCGGGTAAAATTCTCGCTGGAGCCTCTCGCGAATTTCCTGACAACAGGAGAGTCGCGGGCGGGCAAAAGAAATATGATTTCGTCCCGCGGCACGTGGCGCGGCTCGTCCAATCAGGGAATCTGCATGCCATCTCAGTCGGAACAGGAAAGGCAGTCTCAGCCCAAGGTATGGCTGACCCGAGAGGGCTGGATTTTTCTGGTTATCCTGCTTTTCGTTTCGGCTGGTTCGCTCTTGCGGAATATCAACCTGTTGATGTTGATGACGGGCATCATGGTGGCGCCCCTGTTCCTCAGCTGGCGCGGCTGTTTGCTGATGCTGCGGCAGCTGACAGCTCGGCGGACGCTGCCTCAACAACTTTTTGCCGGCCAAACTGTGCAGGCAACCTGGAAGGTCACCAACGGTCGTCAAGTCTTGCCGACGTGGGCATTGACCGTGCTGGATCAATGGCGCCGGGCGGAAGCCCCGCGGAAGGAAGTGGCTGGCATCCGGGCCGTGCTGCCGCGTGTCAGACCGGGAGAGACAAATTACGCCACCTACCAGATTCACTTCCCGCAGCGCGGGCAGTTTTTTGCCGGTCCGGCCAAGCTCACATCGCGGTTTCCAATTGGACTAGTTGCCGCCCGGATTGACTTGCCGGAAGAAGAGCCCGTGCTGGTCGCTCCGGCGCTGGGGCGCTTGACCGCTTCCTGGGACCGCCGCCTGATGTCGCACGCCAGCGGTGCGGAGGCGATCAAGCGGCGGCGCGGCGCGCAGGATGAAGAGTTTTTTGGGTTGCGGCAGTACCGCAGCGGCGACAGCCAGCGGCACATTCATTGGCGAGCGACGGCTCGCAGCGGTCAGTTGATGGTCAAGCAATTTGACTCCCGCAGCGACCGCGACTTTGTCCTCTTGCTCGACCTTTGGTTGCCCGAGGGGGACGACCAATGGGAGCGCGGCTGGGCGGAGCAGGGTTTGAGTTTTGCTGCCACCGTCATGGCGGGCCTTTCCAGCGTGATTCGGGGAAAAGTCGCGATTGGGATTTGCGGTCGGGAATCTGTCGTTCTCTGCGACATCAACAGCCCCCAGTTTTTGGCTGAAGTGTGGAATGAGTTGGCGGTCGCGCAGCCCGCCGTAGAGCCCGAACTCGTCTCCGTGCTAGAGCGGGTTTCGCGGGAAATCTCCGGAGGGACTCCGTTTTATGTCGTCAGCACCCGGCCACGGCCGGTACATCTCCAAGACTTGGCGGGAGCGGCGCCGCACTCTGGCAGCCTCGCGGCGATCGAACCCTGGATTCGATGGCTGGAGATTGACTCCGACGAGTTTACCGAGTTGTTTGTTTTGCCGGAAAGCCTCAACCCCGATGCCGCCGTACAAGGGGAATCGTAACCTATGATCACGCTTAAACGGGCTCTGGAACTGACGTTTCTCGGCTTGGTGTACCTCAGCGCCGCGCTGCTCGGATTCAGTCAGGGGAGTTGGCAATTGGCGGCAATCGGCGCTGCTGGAGCAACGCTGGCCTGGTTGCTGGTCGATTGGTTAGGCTGGGTCCAGATGCCCCGCTGGCTGGCCAACCTGCTTTCGATTGGCGTTCTGGTTTTGACGATGCGAGATTTCTTTCGCCAAGACAGCAGCCTCCAATTGGTGGCCGTTGCCAACCTGCTGGTTTATCTGCAAACCATCCTGCTGTTTCAGGAGAAAAATCCACGCCAGTATTGGCAACTCGCGGTGCTCAACCTGCTGCAGGTCGTCGTGGCGACCATTTTCACGCTGCAGTTCGAGGGCGGCTTCATGTTTCTCTGCTACATGACACTCGCCGGCGTGATGCTGTTCCTGATTAATCTCGAGACCGAAACAACTCCGGGGCCCAATTTACCGGGGGCCGGATTACTGAAATCGAAGGTCAACGCCAAGGCGGCCCGCGGTTCATCGGGAGTACCCCAGCTTGGTTTCATGCCTCCCGAGCGCGTTGTCCAGCAAATGCCTGGGATGCTTGGTTTTCTGTTGGGCTGGGCGTTAATCTCGATCGTGTTCTCGTGCGTGTTGTTTGTGCTCGTTCCCCGCAATGAATCGGCTTGGTTTGGCCCCAAGTACATGAACGCCTCGGCTACCGGCATCTCCAAGAAAATGGAACTTGACCCGCGCGGTTTGCTGAAGTTTGACACGACACAGATTTTCCGGGCCCAGTTCCTCGACCCGGACTCCAAGGAGCCCCTGAATTTTGCCCAACCGGTATACATGCGGGGCCTGGCACTGGGACAGTGGAGTATCGAAAACGGAATCACGACATGGTCGGCGCCCTACGACCGGCTCGATCGGTTTGGTTACGAGTTGCTTCCCAAGGTTGACAAACGCCGCTCGTGGATCGAAGTCGAGTATACGATCGAGCCGACCGACGATCCGATGCTCTACTGCTGCCTGCCAGCATTCATTCCGCGAGGTGAGCCGGACCAGACGGACTTCTGTCTCGAGCTTTCAGCCCTCTCGCGCAAACGTGATGTACAACGAATTGAGCAGAGCCCCTTCAAGTTCAAGCTCTGGGTTCCACGAATGGGTAACGGGGAACTGGCACAAAGCTGGCCATACATTTCCGGAGCGACTGCCAAGTCAGCCCAAACGCTCGCGGGCAATCCAAATGACTGGAACTGGCTGCTCTTGATGGACCCCTCGCGGTATCCCCGGATAGTCTCGATTGCCTCCGAGATTGCCGGGGGTGTTGGGAAGGGGCGGCCGCTGGAATTGGCCAAGGCTCTGGAGCAGCACTTCATTCAATCCCGGGAATACCTCTACACGACCGATTTTACCCAGGTGCCACGACGAGCCGGGATCGATCCGATCGAGGACTTTGTCGCCAACCACAAGATGGGGCATTGCGAAATGTATGCCTCCGCGTTGACGCTGATGCTCCGCAGTCAGGGAATCCCCTCGCGGGTTGTCGTCGGCTACTGCGGAGGCAACTACAACACCTGGGCGAATTTCTACACGTTTTCCAATGAACACGCCCACGCCTGGGTCGAGGCCTACATTCCGCCCGAGCACTGCACGGAGGAAATGCTGCGTGATGAAGCTGCAGGGCCCGGTGGAGCATGGTTGACGCTCGACCCAACCCCGCCTTCCAATTTGCGGCGGAACGCCAATTTGAATGGCGCCCAAGCTCTGGATCTGGCCCGCACCATGTGGCAGGAGTACGTTCTCGGAATGGACGCCGGTACACAAGAGAGCTGGAGTTCTTCGGGCGGAATCCTCTCGATGCTCCGCTTGGACTCGCTCTCCAATTCACTGCAATTGGGCTTTGCCCGTGTCCAGCAGTCACCTGCTCTGCGGTTGCTTGTGATCGGCCTGATTCTGATGGTTTTAATTGCCTCCGTCCTGCTCTCGCTGCTGCGGAAGCCCAAGAAAAAGCGGAGCGGGCCGCGTCCGCCTGGTCTCTTCCGACGACTGATGAGCAAAGCCTTGGGAATGATCTCGCCCCGCTTCGGCCAGTGGTTGCTGGAGGGCGGTCAGAGCGGCCCCGTCGTGCCGTTCTACCAGCGTTTGACCGAGTTGCTCGCCAGGCAGGGGCTGCGTCGTCAAATCGGTGAAACACATCGGGAGTTCCTCAACCGGGCGGCCCGGGAATGCCAAGTCGCCATGGCTAACGCCCCGCTCGGACTGGCCGCGACCGGACTGGCCGCGACCGGACTGGCCGCGGGAAGCGCGGCGACCACGTTGCCCGTAAGCGACTTGCTGCCGATGTTCGAGCAGGCTTTTCATGCCGTTCGTTTCGGCGGCAATTCGCTACCGGCTGGCGAGCTTCAGGCGTTGGAGCGCGGACTGGAAACCGTCGAGGCAATCCTAACCCAACTGTCTTTGCCGGGCGCAGCGCTCAAAACCCAGTCAGCCTGAGACCTAATCAAAGCGCAGAGACCTGCCGGGTGCGACACGCCGCCAAGCCTCGACAGGCCAATCCTCGACAGGCCAATCCTCGATCGGTTCCGCTCGCCGCCGGACTGAATTTCGCTTAACCTTGAAGACACTTTTTTGCTGGAGTATTCCCATGCCACGACTCGACCAAATTCTGCACATGCTCCAGGCCGCACCCGAGGATACGTTCCTGCGTTATGCCCTGGCGATGGAGTATCGCAGCCTCGGCGACACCAATCGGGCAGCGGAGCATTTCGCGCAGCTGATCGCCGTCCGGCCGCCTCATGTTCCATCCTTTTTCATGTATGGGCAGATGCTGGCCGAACAGGGAGAAACGGAAACTGCCCGGGGCATCCTGCGAGAGGGAATCGAACAAGCGCGAGCCCAAGGGGATGCTCACGCGGCGGGCGAGATGAGCGAGCTGCTTGCTGACTTGGGCAGACTTGGCGAGTAGTCAAACTCGGTCCGATCCAGCCGTCGACGATTGGCGTTGCTGTTCGACAAGTTCCTGCCACTGGCCCAAGGCCAGCCCGGCCCGCGCCAGGTGCGCAAACCAGGCAGGCGAGGGGAGAACCCACTGCCCCACTTCGGAAGCAAACTGATGCCAGAGATACTGCCGGCGCAAGGCCCAGCGCGAGTGGGACCAAGGCTGACCCTTGTTCACCAGCATGGCTCCCTGGCCAACAAAGTAATCAAATACATACCGCGTGCTGGCTCGCTCCGGTGGAATCACGTGTTGCACCGAACTGGCGGGGACCCAGAGCCCTCGCTGGCCGGCGGTCAGCAGCCGACGGAGCAAATCGAGTTCGTCCTCGCCGACGACGGCCTGTCCCCGTCTTCCCAGATTCGGGTTGAAAGGAAAGGCCCGCTGGACGTCCCCCCGCACCGCGAAATTGGCTCCGTATGGCAAGCGTTCGGTGGTCAACTCAAGTGCGGTGCTGCCGAGATCGCGAGTTGCGAAACAACCGGCCACCTGGCTCCAATTCTCCGCTATCCAGCGCGGCCTGCCGGCCGGAAAATGGGGTTCGATTCGGCCACCGAAAAACCCCATCTGAGGGCATTGATTGGCTGCCGCCAGGTAAGCTTCCAACCAGTTGCTATCAACCAGCACATCGTCGTCAGTCCAGAGGATTAACTCCGCTCGCGACTCGGCTATGGCCCGGTTGCGGGCGAGAGTGTGTCCCTGACGAGGCTCTGTCAGCGGCACCAGTGGCAAGGGCTCGGCATAAGCATCGAGGACGTCCGCGGTGTCGTCGGTCGAGCCGTTATCGACGACGAGAATCCGCCAGTTGAGACCCGGGGGAATTCTCAGGTGCAGCAGCGAGTCGAGGGTCCGGGCCAGCGAGGCCGAGCGATTCCAGGTACAAATCGCAATCTCGACGGTTTGAATCATGGGCGTAGGGCCCAAGGCAGGGCGAGGATACGTTGAACTAAATTTGAGCCGAAGTGGGCTGCCGCGCCGGTTGCTGCCCGAGTTGCAGCAACTTGTGGGCGTAATCGGCGATTGGATCGACGGAATACCGCTGACGAATGGAACGCCCGGCTTCCAGGCCCATTTCCCGCCACTGTTGGCGCGCTTGCCAAGCTTCGCGGAGCGCCTGGTCGACCAAATCGGTCGTCGCGCCGGCTGCAATGAAGCCGGTCCGGCCGTGATCGATCAGCTCTGAATTTCGTCCCGTGTCAGTTGCAATCACAATTCGGTTAGAGAGCATCGCCTCGACGACGACCAATGCTGCGCCTTCGTAGCGCGAGGGGAGGAGCAAGGCGTGGTGACTTTCCCAAATCCCGGAGACATCGGCTTCAAAACCGGCGATTCGGACTTGGGACTCCAGCCCATACAGGCGAATCAAGTCTTCCAATTGCCGCTGGTTTCCCTGGTCTTTGCCAAAAAAAGTAATCTCAATCGGTTTGTCCCGCCAGAAGTTGCGGCGCAGCGCGTCGAGAATCAAATCCTGGCCTTTGGACTGGAAATGAATTCGTCCCACGCAGGCGAGGCGGAACACATCATCCGAGTCAGGCCAACCAACAACCCGTTTCGGATCGACATTAAACGGATTGTCGACGATCTCGGCATTTTCCAACTTGAATGCGAGATTGGTTTCGAGCTTGTGTTGGTTCTCCGCGGAAACGAAAAACACCCGCGCAGCGTTTTGGTACCAGCGGCGGTAGGCCGGCACGCAGTCGCTGTGGATGAAAAAGAAATGACTCGCGGCCTGCACATTGATCGCGTAGGGAATTCGCCGCTCATGCAATTCATCGGCGATCGGGATCCGGTCAGGATGGTAGCCGAGCGTAATCAAGACCGCCTCGGGACGAGCTTGGTCGATCCAGCCTCCACGCTTGCGTTCGCTGGGACGGAGAAAGCGTTTGACGCTCTCCCGCTGACGCTCCCAAAAAGACCGGGGAGCCTCCCGATACCAGACCTGTCCGCCGGTAGCCACCAACTCCTGCAGTTGCCGCGCCGGCTCAGGCCACCACTTGTAGTTCACGCAGATTTCATGTCCCGACGACTGCATGCGGCGCGCGGTCCGCCACCACAGCTCTTCACTGCCACCCCAAGGGACGCCTGACATGCATGAATAGAAGCCAAACTTCACAGAAACTGCTTTCAAGTTCGCAAGGAGCCGGAGACTACCCCTCGGCCATTTACCGAGGCCTCAACCCGCCTTGACGGCAACCTCACCTGCCTGTCGGGAGCCCGCCGAATCGCGCTCTCCAAATCCTCGACGATAATTCTGCAGAGCAAAGTCGTAAACCCGCTTGAGCAGGGGATAATCATCGTAAAACTGCTCCCGCAGGTAGGTTGGAATTTTCTCGTCGTAAGTCGAGACATTCAATTGCGGCAATTCGAAATAGGGCTTCCCCAGGATCGTTCCCAAATTTGCCACGGACGTCTGCAGATCCTCAATTATTCCAATATAGACGAACCGCTGCTCCAAGTATTCCTCATAATTGTCGAGGGTCAGGTCCTGAGGAAGATGATTAAACAGCCAATAGGGGTAGGAACGGACGTAATACTCGACAGAGGGGAACTGGTTGCGGAAGTCGACCTGCTCGCCCCGGTACCAGAATTTCCCCTGAGCGCTGCGGCCTTTGGCAAAAAAGTACATCGAAACCACGAGTTCAAATGGGTCCCGCAGAATGGTGAAGTACTGGTCAATCTCCGGGTAGTAATACGGCAACCCGTAACCCCGCCCATGGTTGAAATGGCCATGCAGGCACTTCACACTCGGGAGCCACTTCCCATCGGACCCCTGCGTCTCAATCTTGGGCAGGAGGATATCCTTGGTCTCGTCCTGATTCAGTTTGTGATAAGCATTTCCAAACCAGGAGCGAAGCATCGTCACAATGCTCGTCCCCGCACACTTGGGAATGTGGGTGTAAATCACCGGCTTGTCAGGTTCGTAGGTTTTCATGATTCAAATATCGACAGAACTGAGATTTCAAAATCGCAAGACTTTTCGCACGCAAACTGGCGTCAGGTCGAACCGGAAGCTGGAACCGCAGACTCGGGCAGGGGGGAGTCGAGTTCCGCAATTGGCCGGGACGCCTCGACGACTGCTTCGCGTGGCCCCGACTCGGGCAGTTGCCCGGCGTGAGCACCCGCCGCTTCGTCAGGCTCGATCCGCAGGTTCATCCCCTCTTTCGACTTCATCCCCAAGCCGGAGCGGGGCGAAACGGAACCGGGTCCGGAGGGCTTTCGTCGCTGCTGCCAACGCTCCTTGAGTTGCAGGTAGGTGGCCCGCAATTTCTCAAACCGTTGCCGCTGCTCCCGCGCCCGTCCATTCAGCTTCTGATTCTGCTCATTCAATTCCAGCGTCCGCTGACGGAGTTCCTCCATCTCCCCAGGCAGACTCCCCAACCGCTCGCGGGCCAGATTGAGTTCCACCTGAACCCGCTCCAGTTCCGACTCGCCAAAGACCTCGTTGCCGGGAAACAGTTGAGCCAAGTCAAATCGCGGCTCTACTGGCGCAAATCCCTGGAGCGGATCTGCCAGCATTCGCCTTGGCAACTGCAGTAACTCTCCTGACCGCAGTGAGTCCTCGCGAGCCCGCATCAAGGCGAGTGTTAATTCGATCATTCGTGGAGTGGCGGGCGACTGACAGGCCAACTGGTCGTGTAATTCGGTTTCTTGAAACAGCATCTTGGCTGCGGGAGGATTCGCCAACTCGCTCAAGATCGCATTGAAATGCCGCGGGGCATTGATGGTCCACGCGGCCGAGACAAAATTTGGTGAATTGTAGAAGTCGAGAATGGCCGTCGGCCGCTGCTTCAATACGCTCTCCAAATACAGAGTCGAAGGCGTGGTGATCACCGCATCTGCCCGGTCAATCGCCTCGGAGAGCGGCGGCCTGACGACCGACTCGGAATCCTTTTCGAGGCCCAAGTCGCGCTCCAACCCACCGGTCAAACGCCAGGTCACTTCCATCCGCCTGCCGTTCACCCGGCCATTCGCCTCGAGCCGCTGTTTGAAATGCAGCAGCGACTCCACCACCGCCTCGCGCTGCTGCGCATTAAAAAAAGGTGTCGTGGCGGTGGCAATCAACAGCCGGAATGGGCCCTCTGTCCGAATCGGCGGCGCAGGATCCGTCAACAGTGAATCCAGCCGCGGCAAGCCAACCACCTCGCACTTGCCGACATTTCCCCAGGACTCGACGACCCGAGCCTGAGCCCGCCCAATACAAGCAAGCTTGTGCCCCATCACCGGCTGAAAGATGCAACCATCCGCCAGGTCCGGATGCTCATACAGATTGCGATACTCCAAGATGCCGTCGGCCAGAATCAAAACGGGAATCCGGTTTTGCTCGGTCACCCGCCGAATCGCTCGGACCTCCTCCCAGCGGTAATGCATGTGCGTGATCACGATCCCCGCATCTGCCGGAGGTTCCCAATCCGCCGCCACTCCTTCCACAATTCCCCAGGGCACGGGCAAACGATCCAGCCAGCTCGTATAGAGCCGACTGAAGCGGGCAAAATTGCAAAGGATATAAGCTCGATGAATGGGCATCGCGATTCTCAAGGCGAGCGTGGCTGGAACTGCCAGCGGAACACTCTCCTCAGGTTGGGGCTGTCCCAAGCTACCGGGACTGGGCAACTCGCTGGGGAAACTCTTGTCCGCGCGGAAAATCGCCGACGGACACGACGTTCAGTAGCAAATCCCGCCTGTCGGGAGTAGACGACTCTCGGTCATTTTCCGGAAAACGCCCGCAGAATGCTAGCTAAATCCGGGCTGGTCAGGGTCTGGCTCCGTCCGGATGAGGCCCATCCGATCCGATTCCAAACGGGGGCCGAGCAGAGCGCCGCCTCATCCCTCCAGTTTCTTCCATCGGTTGGGAATCCGGACTATCCCCGAGACGGTGTTCCCCAATTTTCCGCTGTCGGCATCGACACCGACGACCCGGAAGGTCCCGACCGCCATCCTGCGGTGATGAAAGTCGTCCATCTCTTCCCCGAACAAGGAAAGATTGAAAAAGTAGGCTCCTACGAGCAACGGCAAGTTCTCAAATTCAAGCAGAAACTGGTGCAACCCCGGATTCAGGTCAAACCGCAGCCCCTGCTGAACGGTAGCAGTGGTGGTGATCACCTCAGTCGTCGGCGAGGAAAGGCTGACGTTGATTCGCGCCTTGGGGATCGCTTCCCGGCAGCGAATCCCGATTCGCAGGCAGAGCTTCTCGCCCGTGCGGAAATCCGATTTGGGCTGACCATGTTCATCACAGGTCTCAACCGTCTCGATAGCGCCTTCAGTCTGAGAATTGACGCTTACCTTTTCCGCCCGTTGCTCAATCTTGGCCGAAAGTTTTTGCTCGTAGAGGGAGATCCCTTGTTCGAGATCGCCATCAAACACGATGTTGCCGCGATCAAAAACCACTACCCGCGAGGCCACCCGGGGAAGCATTCCGACCGCATGGGTCACGAGAATGATCGAGACTCCCTTTTCGGTCAGCTGATTGAGATGCTGAAAGCATTTCATCCGGAAACCGATGTCACCCACGGCGAGGACCTCATCCATGATCAGCAGGTCGGGTTGGAGATGTGCGGCCACCGAAAATCCCAACCGGACCCGCATGCCCGAGCTGTAGGTACGAATCGGGTCATTGATCACATCACCCAGCTCAGCGAAGTCGACAATCTGGTCGTAGACCCGATCGATTTCCCGCTTTTTCAAGCCGAGGACCGCCGCGTTGATGTACACATTCTCGCGGCCGGAAAGAATCGGATTGAAGCCGGTCCCCAGTTCAATCAGGGCTCCCACCCGGCCCCGAATCCGGACCTCGCCGAAGTCGGGACGAATCAAGCCATTGATGACCTTGAGCATCGTGCTTTTGCCGGCACCGTTAGGCCCAATCAGGCCAACGCATTGTCCGCGCGGCAGGTCGAAGCTGGCATTCCGCACGGCATAAAACTCGCCCGGGCGAAGTGCCTCGGCAGGTATTGCGTTGTTTCGTTTGCCCGTCAGTTGCCGTCCTACATCGCAAACGCCATACCACATCGCCCGCTTGAGCTGGCGGCAGTATTTTTTCCAGACGCTGCGTACTTCGAGGACGTTGTCGTGCGACATGAAACCACTGGGAAAAATAGACAGGAAGCGGTCCAGGATGCCTTTTCACCCCGGCCTATTAACTGGTCATCCGCTCGATCAGCGCCGGGAGCGCGAGCCGGTAGACCACCAAGCCGAATAAAAACAGGGGGATCGCCACCAGACCGTACCAAAGCGCGGCCGGGTTGCCACAATTTCCCAGCAACAGCAGGTCGCGAGCGCACATCAACAACGGGCTGGCAGGATTGAGCCAGTTCAGCAGGTTGCCCGGAAACCCGGTTGGTGGAGCGTAGATTATCGGAGTCAGGATCATCCAGAACGGGAGGCCGACACTGAGAAACCGCGAAACATCCTGATAGAGGGAACCGATCGGCATGAGCAGCAGCCCCAGGCCCGTAGCAAAGAGCACCATTAGCAACGCTACCAGCGGGGCCAACAGGGCAGCCCAACTCCAATTGGCCCCGTAGATAAATAGCGCCGGCAGCAGCAGCAACAGCCGCACCAGCGTATTAAACAGCACGTCGCCCAATCCCTCCGCCAACAGGGCCTCACGGGGGAAGTTCAACTTGCTGATCATCGAGCGGTTTTGGTTCAGCGTATTGAGCGGCATTTGCAAGGCATCGATGAACGCCTGCCAGAGAATCATTCCGGTCAAAATGTAGACCGTGGGGTGGACACCTGAGGGAAAGTCGAAGTCGAGTACCCGCTGGGCCCGCAAAAAAACCCAAATCGCCGTATTGGCCAGGGGTGGCAGGAATATCCACAGCAGGCCCAAGGCCGTTTGCCGGTACATCCCCCGAACGTTCCGCACGAACAACCGCCAAGCCAACTCGCGGCCTTCCCAAGCCGAGCGAAACACGTTCCCCAGCAACCGCAAGGGGTGGGCTATCTCGGGCTCCGCATCATAGACCGTCTCCGGCAGGCCAAGAGCTGGCCAGCCCGCAGGCAACTCGGCGGTGACAGAGGACTCAGTTCGAGGGTTACTCATGGACGCTTGTTGGGTTGGGTAAAGTCGCTGCAGCCAATTTTAGGCCGTTCCGAAACCGGGGCCCAATCCTGCTTGGACCAAATCGTGAAGATGAACGGCACCGACCGGCTCATTTGCCCGATTGATGACTGGCAGAACCGTAATTGCATGCTGCTCCATCAGTTGCAGGGCAGCCACAGCCTTGACCTCGGCAGTGATCGTTCGCGGATCGATTGTCATGTGCCGTGCTACCGGCTCATCGAGAGGATTGGCAGTCCGGGTCAAACTTCGCCGCAGGTCGCCATCAGTGAGAATCCCGACCAGTTTTCCTTCCTTCGCCACCACGAAAACCGCTCCCAGCGCCTTGCTGGTGATCTCGACAATCGCCCGACGAAGTGTCTCGTCCGGTCCAATCAGCGGAAGCTGTTGACCGGAGTGCATCAGTTCGCCGACAGTCAACAGCAGCCGACGACCGAGAAATCCTCCCGGATGAAACAGGGCAAACTGGTCCGCAGTCAGCCCCCGACATCGCGCCACAGCCACGGCCAGCGCATCACAGAGAGCCAGAGCCGCCGTGGTACTGGCGGTGGGCGCCGCCGTGATTGGATCGGCCTCGCGCTCGATTCCCAAGTTCAAGATGAAATCAGCTTGCCCACCCAGCCCGCTGCCCGGACGGCTGGTAATCGCCACCACCGGGATTCCCCGACGGTGCAGGTAGGGCAGCAGGGCTGCAACCTCTTCAGTCTGACCACTATTGGATAAGGCGAGCAGCAGGTCGCCCGGTGCGGCCACGCCCAAGTCGCCGTGCAAGCCATCCGCCGGATGCAGATATACTGCCGGAGTGCCCAAACTGCAAAAAGTCGCAGTTGCCTTGTGCGCAATCGACCCCATCTTCCCCATCCCGGTCAGCACCAGCTTCCCGCGACAGGCGAGTATCGCGCGCACCACCTCAACAAAGGGTTCGCCTAGTTGTTCCGCCAGGTCGGTCAGGCAGTTTGCCTCCCAGCGCAGCACGTCCCTCGCCAGCCGGATCAATTCCGGAGCCGGAAGTAGTTCAGAGTTAGTCGAGTCGCCGTGAGACACAAAGCTGCCGTGGTTTGGCATGTTCCAATGGGCTGTCGGCGCGAATCACTTCCCTTGCCGCAGGGTGAAGCGGGCATTCGCAACAAAACGTTTGTCAGGCACGTTGATGAGGCACGTGGTTCAGGCACGTGGTTTGGTAATGCGCAGAAGGCATCAAGATAGTGTGCCTCGGGATAGCACCAGCCCTGTGCCGGTTTTCCAAAGACGGGGCAACTGCTGCCGCGGATTGTACCGATTCTCGCGGTCATAATAAAAAAACACGGCCGCCCGGAGGCGGCCGTGTTGTTAGTGCAATCCTGTTCCTCGCGGAACAGTCGCACGAAGCTATGCGGTGGGAAGGTCCTGTCTAGCGTTTACTTCGCGACTTCCCCTGTGTTGCCTGTTGGGGCGATTGTTGTTGACGTTGTTGGTCCACCCGGAGTTGCTGAACCTGTGTCTGCAGTTGCCGGATGGTTTCCTGTTGCTCGCGTATGACCTTGAGCAACTCAATCTGGCTCGGCAAACTGCTGTTGATCTCATCCTTACGCGGCAGTTCGTCCTTACGCGGCAGTTCGTCCTGGTTCGGCAGTGCCGGCGGCCGGAAACCGTTTGGCGTCTG
>JAJTFE010000312.1 GCA_021298375.1 Blastopirellula sp.
TGCGAGACAAGGGTCCGGTTTGCCCCTTAGCCGAGCCGACGGACGCCCGCTGGTTCAAGCTCAACTGCAGCGATCAAACTTCGGCTGCGGAAACAGGCTGTTCAGCAGTGGCCAGTCCAACGCTGCCTAAGAGTGCGCGTCGCCCCAACTCACAGTGCGGCCCCATCTCACAGAACAGTCCCGTCTCACAGAACAGTCCCATCTCACAGAACAGTCCCATCTCACAGTGCACGGAGTTCCTTGCGAAGGGAGCGAGGGGCGCCGAACCCAGAATCGGCAGAGTCCAAAGCAAACCGAGCGCCGCCCGACAATTTGGTTCACTCTGCATTGACCGACGGCTTGACCAACCGCGCTTCTCCCAAGGCCGAGTGAAGTTTGAACGGAAAGTTGTAGGTCTGGTGGTAGCCGCTGGCGAGGAAAATCCGGATCCGGATAAACCAGTTCAGCTTCACCAGCCAACCGTCGTAGGACAGAGGGCTGGGAGGGAGCATCGTCTCCAGTCGAAACTCCTGCAGTTGGGAATCACGGCCCCCGGCGATTTTCCGCTTTTCAAAAAAATGCACGCCAATGTCCGCATCGCCCTTGCCGTCCGTTTCCCACATGACCGAAGTCTCGACCGACTGAATTGTTTGGCCTGACTCACAGTCGATACGGTAGGCACAATCGAGTGTTTCACCAGCCCGATAGACCGCCTTTAATTGGGTGATCAGGGCGCGCACGGGCGGACGGTTCAGGCTGTTTGCCTTTCCGGAGCTGCGGTCATTGCCGGAGCCGCGGCTGGGTGAACCACGATCGGGAACGTTTGTTGTAAATCGGGCCATCCGCGGGCTGACCCTTGTACGATAATCTTCCATAGCACTCGGTTGTTGGCCGAAGAAAAACTGTGCATTGCGTTTTCAGGCAATTGCAATTCGAGCTCGCATTCAAATGGCCGGTCCGCTCCGACCTCGACGCCTCGCTGTCTCAAGAGACGCTGTTCGAAGACCGTTTTCCGTTCGGTCTGAATGCTCGTCCCCTGGCTGAAGGTCGCTTCCTCCTGACAGAGTAGCACAACCTCCAGCAACTTCAAACGCAACCGTCCCGGCTGGAAGAGAATCAAACGGTACTTTCCTCCCGGTCGCACCGGCCAGTCCGAAATCTCCAACCGCGCCGGTCCAAACCCGGCGAGGCGGAACAATTGCCGCGACAAGCCAAATGCAGCCCAAATTGCCGCCGGCAAAAACAACCCTGCAGTGACAATCGCAAACCAGTCCGGGCGGCCATCGCGGATCGACTCCCAGGCCTGAACCACCATTCCCGAAAGCAAACCGAAGGAGACAAACGTCGCCAAGCCCGCCAGAATCAGCCAGACCAGACTCCGCTCGGCCCCCGCTACTTCATACCGCAATCGCTGACCACGCAATGGCTGGCGCGATGACAGCGGAATCGCCGGCAAGTCGGGCTCTCTCCCCGGCAACTCGTTGGACAATTCAATCCGGCCGCCATCGGGATCGCCATCCGAGGGACCGCGCGACGACCGCTGCTCAGCCGAAACCGTGACCTTGCCCAGCGTCATCCGCATCCGATAAAAGCCAACCATGACCATGATCAGCCCCGCGACCAAGCGCAAGCCGAAATCGCTGAACAACTCTCTCCAGGAAAAAGGGCGGGGATTCGAAGTGGCAACCGTCAAGCTGGCCACCAGCAGCACGAAACCAACCAGCGCCAATCCGACCGAGAATCCGACCTCGCCAATTCCCGTCCACCAATTACGACCAGAACGGCTAAAGGGTCGCTGCCCGGCATACAAAAACCAAGACCAGAGCTTCATCGGGTGACTTTAATCCTCGGATAAGCCATAAGGAGAGCGGAGCGCATCGAAACTTGAAGGCAAACCGGCCTCAGTCCGGCAAACCGTCTCAGCAGCCCAAGCCATGATTGCGGGCGACGCTTGAGGCAGTTCAGCTCAACCGACCAAGGTTCGTGCTCGCCGCCGCGGACGGCAACTTCATGCGCTTCGGGAGCAGCGCTGGCCGTTGTTCCGCCTGAGCGCCAGTGCCGCCCCACAGTCTACACTCGGCAATGAATCGCGCCCCCCAGTCGCCAGAAAAAAGGGCAACTTCCCCGCGGGAAGCTGCCCAGCCCGACTCGGGCGATAAAATCCAACCCGCTCCAAGGCTCGATACACCTCATCCAGAGTCTTTTCGCCAAAGTTGGTGATGCTCAACAACTCCGCGCGGGTCGTATTCAGCAAATCGCGGACAGTGAAAATCCCGCGTTCCTCCAGACAGTTGGTCGTGCGCACGGTCAGGCCGATCTCGGCCGTGCTCAATTCCAGTTTTTCCTGCTGATCACGCAACGCTTCATCCGCGGCACTGAGTGGAATACGTGTCCTGGCCATCTTGGGTCCCTCCAAAAAAACTTGCCATGCTAATCCTGACCACGGTCTCACTGCTGAGCCCCCCGTCAGGTCCGAGTTCATTCCGACCGATTCGACCTGCCGGCGAACCTGTCTCCAAAAGCGGACAACCGTTTGCCTCGACGACTCGAGAAGTTCCACCCAGTTCAGCGACTCTGCCAGTGAAGCAATCGCGTCGTGCGACAAGTGCGGTTGAGCAGGGGCCCCGGATTCCTTGCCCCTCATGGCGAAGACTATAACATATGCCAATCGCCCGTTGAGTAGTGTCCCCGCAAAATTCCGGTCAACCGCTAGCACTTCATCATGCCCTTCGAAACGCCCCCTTTTGAATCGAACCCAGGCTCGCGGCTGAATCTGGCCGATCTCAATCCGGCTCAACGGGAAGCGGTCGAGACGATCGAGGGTCCACTTTTGATTCTGGCTGGGCCTGGCAGCGGCAAGACCCGCGTGATCACGCACCGCGTGGCCCACATGCTGGAGCAGGGGATCCCAGCTCACAGCATTGCCGCACTGACCTTTACCAATAAAGCCGCGGGTGAGATGCGTGATCGGCTCGCCTTGCTGGCTCCAGGCCAGCAGGTCTGGTCGGGCACCTTTCACCGGTTCTGCTCGCGGCTGCTGCGGGCCTACGCCGGCTTCGTGGGGCTGACGGAAAACTTCACGATTTACGATACAAGCGACGCCAAAAAACTGCTCAAGCAGGCAATCGAGGCGGCAGAAGTCGACCTTCGCCATTACTCTCCCGACTCCCTGGGCCAGGCAATCAGCAACCTCAAAAGCCAGGGGGTCGGTCACGACCAGTTCACTCCGCCAGTCGGTAACCCGCTGCTCCATCTCGCCGCCCGGGTGTACCCGCACTACCAGCGTCTGCTTCAGTCAGCCAACGGCGTCGACTTCGATGACTTGTTGCTTTACGCCGTCCAGTTGCTCAGGGAAAACCCGGAACTGCGAGAGCAACTCGACCGGCGTTACGCCTACATGATGGTCGACGAGTATCAGGACACCAACCGCGTCCAGTACCAACTCATCCGACTGTTGAATCACACGCTCCAAAATCTTGCCGTCACCGGCGACCCGGACCAGTCGATTTACGGATGGCGCGGAGCGAACATCAACAATATCCTCGACTTCGAGAAGGACTACCGCGGCGTCAAAGTGGTCCGACTGGAGCAGAACTACCGCAGCACCAAATCCATTCTCGCCGTCGCCGACCAGTTAATCAGCAACAACACGCGCCGCAAAGCCAAGCAATTACTGACGGATAATTCGCAGGGAGAGCCCGTCAGCCTGGTAGCTTATCCCGACCCGCAATTCGAGGCGCGCGACATTGCGGAATCGATATCGGTGGCGATTCGCTCGGGAAAACGCCGCCCGCGGGACTTTGCCATTTTTTACCGCACCAATGCCCTTTCCCGCTCTCTGGAAACATCGCTCCGAAACGCTGCCATCCCTTATCAGATCGTTCAAGGCCTCGAGTTCTACCAGCGGCGGGAAATCAAGGACCTGATTGCCTACCTGCATTTGCTCAACAACGAGCGGGATGCGGTTGCCTTCGAGCGCGTGATCAACGTTCCCGCGCGAAAGATCGGCGACAAGACCGTCGAGAAGTTGCGAGCCTACGCCCACTCGAAACGCCTTTCCTTGCTCGGAGCCGCCCGAGTTGCGGGCCTCGTCGACTCGATCAGCAAGAGCGTCGCGGCGAAAATTTCCCAATTCGTCGCGATGTTTGATCGGATCGGCGAAGCCCGGGACCGCGATGTCGGCGAGATCATTCGGCGAGTCCTGACCGAAACGAAGTATCGGGAATGGCTGGTCGAAGACGCCAGCGAAGAGGGCTATGAACGGGCCGCCAATGTGGACGAACTCGTTTCAGCGTGTGATGAGTTTGACCTGCAGCATCCCAACGACGGCGGTCTGGAAGCTTTCCTCGAGCAGGCAGCCCTCGTCAATGACACCGACGCTTGGGAATCCGATTCCGATTTTGTCACGCTCCTGACGATTCACTCATCCAAAGGCCTGGAATTCCCCGTAGTCTACATCGTGGGCCTCGAAGACGGACTAATCCCCCACGAACGCAGCTCTACTAACGACGAGGAGTTGGAAGAGGAGCGCCGCCTCCTGTTTGTCGGCATCACCCGCGCCGAACAGCAGTTGCAACTCAGCCGCTGCCTCAGCCGCTTTCGCCGCAATGGCGTCTGGCCCTGTATCGCCAGCCGGTTCCTGATGGAGCTGCCGCGCGAAATCATGAACTGCTTCGAGCCGGCCAAGAGCGATCCTTGGTCCGACCAGGGTGACGGTTTCGAGCCCGACTTGGAATCCGTTGACCCGTGGCTTGAAGATGGCTTCAGCTCTGATGAGGTCAAGGAATCACCGCCACGCCTCAAATCCAGTACTACGACCGCCTTCCCCCGCCTCGTCACCGCAGCCGAGTTGGAGAAAAAACAGGATGAGCTGAACGCGATCCGGCTGCATCCGGATCGATTCCAAGTGGGGATGCAAGTCGAGCATCCCGAATATGGAGTCGGTCAGATCGTGGAGCTGAGCGGCAGCGGCTTGAAACGGGTTGCTACGGTCGACTTTCCGCTCCTGGGCAAACGTCGATTCCGACTCTCCCACAGCAACCTCCAACCCGCGGGGTCCGACTCGCATTGACCTCCGGTTGCGGACGCCATCCCCAGAAACGGGTTGATTGAAACCAGGTCCCCGCCCGCTTTCTCGCTG
>JAJTFE010000031.1 GCA_021298375.1 Blastopirellula sp.
TTCGCGGGTCACAAACCGGGCGGTCACGACCGAGCCCGCCCCGGGGGCGATTGGCGGACAAGCCTCAATCGCGGTGACCAGCGCCGGGCCCGATACTTCCAGCTCCGCCAGATGCAGCGGGAGCAGTTCGCCCGCGCGGAGTCCGTGCAGCTCAATCCACGCCCACGGCCGCAGCAGCTCGGCGTCAACCAGACCGCCGTCGCTCCGCTGGACGGTGAGCGAGAGCTTGGCCCAAGTCGCCTCGTCCGGCTCCGGCAGCGAGTCGTCATACTCCCAGCGGCGGGGATTGCGCGTCTGGACCCGCGCGCCCAGCGGCACCTGCTCAATCGCAACTCGCACAGCAGCAGCCAGCTCGGCGGCCACGGCCAGAGCGGCGGGCTCGGGCGCGGGCATCGCCAATGGCGCGGAGAACTCACGCTCCTCGGCCAGAAAGCTTTCCAGCCAAGTGGTCTCGGCCCACGGGTCACCACTGGCCCCTTGCCAGCCCTGCGGCAGCGCGGCGAGCGCGACCGGCGTGCCAGCCACGAAACAGCCGCCATTGCTGACCATCTTCCCGGTTCGCTGTCCCAGCGCATGCGCCAGGGGACCGAGCAAGCCGATCGCATCGCCGAAGGTGACCTCCCCGGTGCTCGCGATATTGGCCACGGACTCCGCGGCCCCGGCCCACATCATCCCCTGATTGAACGCACTGAAGCCCCGCACCAGGCCGCTGGCCCGGCAAGCCGCCTGCGCGCTGCCGCCAGGCAACACGAACGAGGCCGCCAAACCCGCCACTTGGCCGCCGGTCCAGAACCAGCTCTCCTGATTCTGCCGGTGAATGTCCCCGTACATCCATTCATTGAAGCGGGAGGAGAGCCCACCGGTCAGCGTTTCGGCGAAGCCGCCCGTAAACGAGGCCGCGCCATCCAGCAGGTCGTCGCCCGCGCCGGTCAGGCCGCGCGTCACGCGACCGAGGAAGTTGTCCCAGCTGTTATCCAGCTTGGCCCGCTCGGCCGGCGTGAGCGGATTGAGCAGGCCCAGTGCCACGATCTGGTCGCCCTCTGGCCCGGCACCGTTTTGACCACCACCACCGCCGCCGCTCCCCGAGTCCCCGCCTCCGCCCAAATTCTGCGTGTAACTGCCCAGCACGCCCGCCGGATGGGTCAGACTGAAACTCGTATCCAGTGGCCGGCCCTGATAGCCGAGACTCTGGAAGTAAATCCCTCCCGAGAAACCGTCGATGAACGGATCCCCCTCGGCCGAAGACTCCATGTCCGCATAGTCGCCCACCTGGGTCCAAGTCGTCCGCGGCAGCGAATCAGTTGGCGTCAGGACTTCCTTGGTCTCTGTCCAGAGCAGTTCACCGCTGACCTGATTGAGAAACGTTCGCACCGGACTGGCCGCACCGGGACCGCGCGTGTCGGTCAGCGACGCGGAGTAACGATCTTCACTCTCGCGCACGACCTGCCGATAGGAATCGAATCCCGTCTTGGTCTTGCGGACCTGGCTGTCATCAAACGCGTAGGCTGTGCCCGTGCCCTGCGACCAGTCGTGAAGCTCGCCTGCGGCAGCGATCAGGTTACCGGCCGCATCCAGCTGGTTTGTCTGACTGCCACCCCGGTAAAGCTCCTTGTCGAGCGTCGCGTCGGAGTAATAGAACCCGTCCTGCCTCGTCCGGACAAGAGCCTGGTCCTGCGGGTCGATCGCATGATAGAGGAGATCATGAAAGCCGCTGGTCCAGACGTGACTGGTACTGTGCTGGGTCCCCTGCGGCGTATACTGAGTCGTCACCCCGCCGCTTTCGTCATAGGCATGCCGGTAACGGTCGAGCATCTCCCAGGTTGTCGTTACATCTTCGGAGCGGGTGTGCGATGTCACCCCGCCCTCATAGCCGTTGCGGCCGCTGCCCGTAAACCACTCCGGCAGCCGCAGATCCTCACGGTTCGTCACCGAGCGATAGCGACTGGACGTGCCGCTGGATTCCAGCTCTTCACTTAAAACCCCAAACTTGCGCTCGTGAGGCGTCAGCCACTGGTCGACGACCGCCAGTTGCTCTTCGTCGTTGATCTCCCCGAAGAATGTCAGCAGCGATCCGTAGTCCTCCAGCACCTCGCGTCGCGTTTCGGTTTGGGAGAAGTTCTCGTGCAGCGCCCCGGCCGCAATCCGCTCCGTCTCCGTCCGATCGCCGCCAGTTGGAAGCAGAAACCGCTGTTGGTTGAGGATCTCCTTGGGATTGAAAACGGCGCCGCCCGATTCAACGCGGGTCTCCCTTGGACCGTTACCCACCAGCTTGATCCCCAGCGGGCCCGGCTCAATGCTGGCCGTTGTTTGGTCGTTAACCTTGTACTTGGTGGGTTGGACATTCTCCCCGGTGCGGGCCGAGTAGCGCCGTATCAGCTCGGCCGGCTGCTCCGCCTGCGGATTTTCGGTCCAGGCCCGCAGGTTATAATCGAGATCGAACCAGGGAGCCAGTTCGATGAACTGATACTCCGATGACGTGTTCTGCTCCCCGGTTCCTTCGAATCTCACTTCTCCCTGGTCCCCAAGCTCAACCCGGTATGTTGGCACCGTCGGGTCTGGAGGCGGCGGAGGCTGGTCGGACTCTTCTCCAGTCTGAGGATCGATTGTTCCAAACGTGGACTGAATCATGTCCTGGGCCCAGGTCTCGCTGTCGGCACCGAGGCTCGAGAGCGGGCTTTTGCGCTCGGCCCGGTACTTCAGCTCGAAGTTCATGCCGGATGTCCCGGCCAGCAGTCCGCTGGGCGTGCCCGCGGTTGCGTTGGCCCCCGCCCCCGCCGAGCTGCGCTCATCCCAGTCGACCAGCGAGTAGAAGTATCCCTGTCCGGCAATGTCGGCGGTCTGGGACCCGGAACCCGAGGATTGCGACTTGTTCCTCGCGGGAGTATCGGTGTCCGTTTCGGTGCTGCTGCTTTCGCCGCTGCCGGTACTGGCCTCGTCAAACACCAGCTTGTTGACCCAGCGCAGGAATTTGTGATTGCCGTCCGCCGTACCGGTCCGTTCATATCCGGCCGATGTCTGGGTTTGACCATCGTCAACCTGATTGAGCAGTACCTCTTCCGTAGCGGAGAACGACCGCTCTCCGGTATTCACCGTAAAGCCATCCACTCCCAGTCCAATTGTCATCGAGAGATCATCGCCACCGGCAGCCGGTGGCGTCTGGCCGCTCGTCCAAGGGGTGTACTTCGAGTGGGATTGGTCTTTGGAGTGGCCGGTTCCCTGGGCAACGTAATGATTGGCAAAGCGGGTCTGCAGATGGGTGAATTGCCCGGGCCCCGGCTGCAGCGCCTCTTCGAGAGCAAACTGGGGCGCCTCGGCCGAGCCCGACTGCGAAAGAACCGGAGCGTGCCCGAGGAGCGTCAGCCAATCACTTGAACTGCGGAAGTTGCTTTCATATTGATGCTGCCGTTCGGTCTCCAGCTCGCCGAGCAACTCCGTCTGGCCGGTCGGATGAAAGGTCGTCCGCGTGCGGAACTTGCCGGGCTTGGCGAGGTGCTCGACGCGATCCAGGTTCCCGCTGGCCGCTTCCCAGAAATAATTGGTTCGGCGATCGGCTCCGGCCACCGGCGCAGCCTGCAGATTCAGGTTCGCACTGGTCCCTCCGCCCAGTCCTTGAGGTTGGAAGCTATTGAGAAAGTCACCGGTCCCGGCGGCGAGCACCAGCGGATGTTCGGCCGATGAAGCCCCGGTGATTGCCGCTCCACGTTTGGAGTACTGATACTCGAAATTTCGTTCCAGGTTGGAACTGAGGAGCTGGCCTCGCGAATCGATGAATCCTTCGAGGTTTTGCTCCTCATCCGTCACATCGGGCAGGGCGAGATACGAGAGCGCGACATCTGTCTCCACCAAGCTGATGTCGCCCCCGGCATCGTTATAGTCCAGCACCAGTCGACTGCGACTCACCGTCTGTGGCGACAAATACTCCAGCTCATACTCGCCGGACTCGACGAACGTGCTCCCCTGGGTATCGGAGTAGTCGATGCCCGAGGAGCTGAAGTCGATTTCGCGCTGGCCGCTGTAGGCCGTGTTGACCAGGGTCTGAATGCCGCGGTGACCGTGGGCGCTGAGCCGCGAGTGCGTGGCCAGCGCGCCGCTGGTCCGGCCGACGAAGCTCAGCTCACTGCTGGAGCCAATCGACGGCGGGCTGGGGGGCGTGAAGCCGAGCAGCTCGCCCGCGTCGCCCGGAGCAAGATCCTGGCGACTGGTGTAGCTGAGCGCGGCCTGGGGACTGGAGAGCAGCTGGTAGGTGATCGCATCGGTCCGGGCGAGGCTGCTTTGACGCTGCGCGGATTCCAGCCAGCGGGAACTGTTCTCGGTGTAGAAGAAGGTCTGGTTGCGGACCTGGTGCAGACCTGCGGTGAGCGTCCCCAGGCCGCGCGTGCCAAAGCCGCTGCCACTGGCCGAGAGCGAGCCGGACGAGTGGCTGAGCGTGGTGACGTTGCCGCTGGTCAGGTTGACGCCGCTGTGGCCGCTGCCGGTGGCGAAGCCGACTTCGTGCGGTCCCCCGGGGCTCATCCCGACGGTGCCGACGTAGGTGTGCCCGCCGCTGAACCAGACCGTTCCCGAGCTGCCGTAGTTGACCGTGCGGACGGTGGTCCCTTCGGCCTCGCTTGTGGTGGTCGTCGACCAGCTGCCGCCCCAGACAAAGTTGAGGCTGACCTGATAGGTGAGCGCCGCGGCGACGGAGCGAATCTGTCCAGGGGCCGTCGTGTCGCGGAAGCTGAACTGGGTGTTGGACGTGACGACCATCCGGCTGGGAAAGCTGGCCGGATTGAACGCCAGCGGGTCGATTGCCTCGGCCTGGGCCTGAGTGGCGACATGGAAGATGGAGCTGATGAGCAGCGAGTCGACCTGTTCGCTGCCGACGACTCCGCCGCCACCGCCAAAACCCAAGCCGGCCGGACCGCCGCCGCTGCTAAGGGTGCGCCCGGTGGTCCGCTGGCGGATGAGGACGAGGTAGCCGTTGTTCTCTTCCAGCGGGACGACCGACTTGAGATGACTGCCGCTGAAGCCGCCCGGGAGGGAGGTGTTGATCGAATAGCCCGACCAGTCGCGCGGCGCAAGTTGCTGGGGGGCCAGGGCCGCGGCCCAGTTGCTGGCGTGGTAGCTTGGCTGATCGGGGGCGCTGCGCCACAGGCCGGAGCTGAAGTCACCGCCGCTGGAGAGCAGCCGCTCGAGCGTCGCGCTGACGACTGGCGGGAGGTCGAGCAGCAGCGGGGCCGGGTCCCCGTCGGCCTGGCTGTCGCCGGCGAGCAGTTGCCGCTTGTCGAGTTGCTCGTACAGCAGCGGGCTGGCGAGCAGCGGATCGCGGCGGCGCGTGCTTCGCGTGCGCTTGAGCTTGCTCCGCGCGGGCGATTGTTTCCGGGAAGAACGACCAGGACGATTCGCTGCACCACTCATCGCATCAGCTCCCTAAATGCTGAGATGAATTGAGGCCACTGTCGCAGGGATGGCCGGGGCGGAAACGTCCCGGACACAGGGCGCAGGTTAGCAAGGAGAAAATCGCTTTGCCACCAGCCAAGTCGGCGCGAGCCAGATTTTTTTAAAAAAATTCCAGGGCAGGCAAAGGGGACCGGGGGCGTCGTTTGAGGCTTTTCCCGGTGCAGGTCGCGGCACGGGGGAGGCGGGCGTGCTTGAGCTTCTGCGTCGAGCCGCCTGTGCCGCGAAGGCGGCGACATGCGGCTCGACAAACGTGTGAAAGAAATGTTTCGGTACGTAGGGTTGCGCTCGCAGAGCCTCGCTGACCCTACGCTAAGGTATCGCGCCCCGCTTGGGGCGAAGAGCCGCACTGAGTACGACCCCTCGGTTGGGACTTCACACTGCCGATAGTCTGTCGCCCGCGGGTAAGTGTCCCGGGAAGGTGCGAGGGATGCGGCCAGCGGAGGCGGTGCGGCGGGGCGTGAGCGCGCTGCTAAACCGGGGGCTGGCGCGAGGCCCGGCTGAGAAAGGCTGGATTCTCTGACGTAGGGTGGCGCTCGCTAAGCTATCGCGCCCCGCTGGGGGCGAAGAGCCGCACTGGGCAGGCAGCCTCGCTTGCGGCTTGGGGGCGAGAACGGTGGGGAGTCAGCTGCACGCGTGTCACTTGCAGCGCTTGAGCGACATCAGGGCAAAGGCGGTTCCGTACTGCTGGTGGTAATTATAGAGGGGATAGTCCCACCACGAGCCATCCTTCTCCTGCAGCGAGAGCAGGACATGCGCTAGCTGCTGGCGCAAGTTCTCCTGCCGGTCGGGGGAAGCATGCTCGATGCAGAGTGCCGCATAATAGTGGCCGTAGTAAAAAAAGTAGCCCGCGACTTGGTACCAGGCTTCGTGAGGAACCGGTCGCTTCCGCCCGATATCGAGCCAGAGATTGCGGGCGAACAAGCGTTCAGCCCAAGTCGCAATCGCTTCATCGGTTACCGACTTGTCCCCATTCAGGCGCAGCACCAGATTACAGGCCTGGCTGCGACCGACACTGCCACCGGGCTTGTTGATATCTGCTCCGGCCCGCTGGAGAAAAGTTTCGGAGTAGAGATAGCCAAGGTCAGGTCGCTGCTGCCGGCGAATCGCTTCGAGACCGCGGTCGATCAGTTTCGGCGGAACGCTGACTCCAGCGACTTGGGCCAGATGAAACGCGTAGAGGACCGTCGCCGTCGTGAAGCTGTTGGGATCGGAGCTCGGCTTCTGCAGCTGGTAGGCGAAGTCGTAATATCCCCAGCCACCATGAACCGACTCGTAACGTTCAAGCAATTCGATCTGGTGAACCATCTCCGCCCGCAGCGCGCTCTGCTTTTCGGCATCTCCGGCCCGATAGGAATGAAGCCGGGCGAGGGCCTCTATCCCATAGGAGTGTCCCCAAATGTTATAGAGTGCGTCGCCCGTGGCTCGGCGAAGAGAGGGGAGGTTCTCCAGCAGCCACTTCTCGCCGCGTTCGATCGCCGTACGGACGCGCGGGTCTGTCGACTGGATGTCGAGCAAGGCCGCCACGCAGAGCCCGGTGACGGCGCTGCGAAAGGCGTGATGGGCGCCGGGCACGGGGGCATAAATATTGAGATCCTTGGTTCGCTCGGCAGTTCCCCAAGAGCCATCCTTGTTCTGGACGCTGAGCAGAAACTCGACTCCCCGGCCGATCGCGGCGTCAATCGCCTCGGCTGTGGGGGGGTCGACGGGCAGCGGCGCGGGCCCCACTTCAGCCAGCGGCCGGGGTGGAACGCCCGGGGGCGATTCGGCTGCTTGCTCCTGGGGCGGGGATTCCTGCCAAGTCATGCCGCGCACCCCCGTTGGAGCCGGAAACAAGAAACCGCTGCCCAGCATCAGCCAAACCAGCGCGTTAAAACTCAGGCGTGACATGAACGTCCTTCCGGTCAAGAAGAAAAGCAGAGAAGAGGCAGTTCGCTCCCCAGAGTTCAGCTACTTCAGCAGCAGCTTGTCATTGGGCGTGAGCGTACTGCTGAGCAATTCAACATCATCACCCTTGGTTGCTCCGAGCTTGACTTCGGCTCGGGTCTGAGAACCATCTGGCTTGAGCAGCTTGACATACTTGATGGTGTCATCCGCCTCATCAGTGAAGACTGCTTTGGATGGAACGAGCAAGGCGTCTGCCTGGTCGTAAATCAACACCTTGATTGATCCATTCAGCCCGGCAACAAGGCGGAGTTGGCTGGCCTGGGCCAATTCAAACTCGGTCTCAAATGAGCCATCCGTGTTGGGCAAGGGCGCGATCTTGGCAACTTTCATGGCGACCCGCCCTTCGGGATAGGCGGTCGGGGCCATCCGGGCAAATTGCCCAAGCTGGAGTTTGGCGGCTTCTGCCTCGGGCACATTCGCGACCGCGGCCAGCGCTGAATTGTCGACCACCGTCAGGAAAATTTCGTTGGGCTGAACGGCGCCATGCTTGCGGAGTTTAATGCCCAGCTCTGCGATCCCGGGCCATTTCCCATCGACGCATTTGCCATAGTAGACGACGCCGTCGATCGGCGCCGTGACCCGGAACAGGCCCGCGTCGGCCTGCAACTCAGCGAGCGTCCGCGCCGCTTTCTCCAGGGCGACCTTGACCTTGTCAGCGGCCTGTCGCTTTTTGGCTTCTGCCAATGAAAGTTCCAGGCGGGAGCGATGATAAGCCAACTCAGCGAGACGGTGAGCCGTCTTGCGTTGCTTCTCCAGTCGGGGCAAGCCTACCTCGCGTTGACGCTGACTCGACTGCTTGGTCCGTTCGAAGCTGAATGTGCTCCGATTGAAATCATCGCGAGCGCGGCGGAGGACGATTTCCTCGGACTCCTCAGTCAGATCGTCGGCCTTGTACATTTTTTCGAGTTGCTTGAGTTCCTCATGGTTGTAATCGAGGAAGTCTTGCGCCGACTTAAGGCTCTGTTCGAGTTCCTTGTAGTCAAACGGGAATTCGACTTCGACGAAGTACTTGTAGTCTTCCTGGGCTTGCGTCCAGGTCAACTCCGCTTGCTCGACGTCGATGGGATGCTGCTCGAGGAACAGCTCCAATTCCCGCTGGCTCTCCTTGGCAGCGACTTCAGCGGCTTGCAGATCGCGTTCCGCTTCGGCCAATTGATCCTGAAACGCCTCCGAGTCAAACTCGACCAGCAAGTCTCCGGTCTTGACGACCGACCCGTGCGGGACGGCGGAGACGACTTTGAAAGCCTGTGCCGTCTTGGGCGAGACTGTGATCTCGGCGGTCTTGCGGCTGAACAGGATCCCGGGAACCGTCACCTCAGAGCGGATCGGGCCGCGACGAGGCGAGACGGTCTCCGGTTGGTCCTTGGCGACGGCCTCTTGAATACGGGCCCAGCTGGGAGCTGGCCCGCAGGCAAGCGTGAGTGCTGCAATCAAAACGGGGAAGGAACGGCGGAACATCAAACAGACCGGGGCCACGCGGTGCTCTCCTGCAAAAGATAGACAGCCAAACAGATGATTTATCCTCGCGCAGTCTAATCTGAGCCCAGACCGATTGCCACCACGGAGGCGAGCGGCGCACGCTTGGAGTCACCCCAAGAATTACTCAAAAAGCGATTCGCAAGCGATTCGCTGACGGTCAAGAGCGGGCGCTTTGATCCGGCCGAAGACGCGCGGCTGCCCGGGCGCGGCGTCGTCGCAAGCGGAACGGAACGGGGAGTCAAGACGCATTGAAAAGGCGGGGCGAGGCGTTGAGAATGAGTTGGCGATGAGAGGCTCAAAGACAAAAACATGCGGAACACCATGATGCGGAATCGAAGCGGAAACCGTTGGCGACGGAGCTGTTGGAACTTCGGACTGGAACTGACTGCAGCCGCGCTCTGCCTGTTTACGCTCGGGACGACTGTCGCTGAGGCCCAGGACTGGCAAGAGTTCCGCGGCACTGCGGGCCGAGGGATTGCCACGGCAAACGGACTGCCGCTGGAGTTTGGACCGGGTGATGCCCGCTGGCGAATCGACTTGCCGGGGAAAGGCTGGTCGTCGCCCGTGCTGGCAGGGAATCAAATTTGGATGACCACCGCGATTCGGGCTGCGGACGGGAGCGCGAGCGGGCTGGCGCTCGCGGCCCTCTGCGTCGACCGGGAGTCGGGCAAACTGCTGCATCAGGTCGAACTGTTTCGCGTTCCCCAGCCACCCGAGATTCATTCCTTGAACAGCTATGCCTCGCCCACGCCCGTGATCGAGGGGGAGACGGTCTACTGTAACTTCGGGACGATGGGGACTGCGGCCATTCAGCGGAGCACCGGCCGGGTGCTGTGGCGAAATGATGAACTGAAGTTTGAGCATGAAACCGGTCCGGGAAGCAGTCCGATCGTGCATGGCGATTTGTTAATCGTGCATTGCGATGGAACTGACCAGCAGTTCGTGACTGCTTTTCGCAAGTCGGATGGCACGATTGCCTGGCGAACGCCGCGCAGCGGCGAGTTGCACCCTGAAGGGATGATGAAGAAGGCTTTTTCGACGCCGCTGATCGTCGAAGGCGAGGACGGTCCGCAATTGATTTCGCCGGGAGCGAACTGGGTTTACGGCTACGATCCGGCAACGGGACGCGAGCTGTGGAAAGTCTCCTACGGCAAGCTGGGCTTTTCCAACGTCCCGCGTCCGCTGCAAGGAAACGGCCTGCTCTACGTCTGCACCGGCTTCAATCAGGCCTCGCTCGTGGCGCTCCGGTTCGACGGCAAACGCACGCTGAGCGAAAGCGATATCGCCTGGCGTTTCGAGAAGCAGGTACCGACCATGCCGACCCCGATCCTGGTTGAGCAATTGTTGTTCATGGTCAGCGACAAGGGAGTGGCCACTTGCCTCGATGCCGTCACAGGCAAGCAACAATGGCAGAAGCGATTGGGTGGTGAGTTTTCCGCTTCTCCGATTTTGGCTGACGGCCGACTCTATTTCTGCAATCACGCCGGCCAAGTCTTTGTCCTGGCGCCCAAGGCGGAGTTTGAACTGCTCGCTACGAATGAACTGCCGGATGGAATCATGGCAACGCCGGCAGCCGTGGGCAATCAGCTGATCTTTCGCACGAAGACCGGGCTGCTGCGGATCGACGGTCGCTGAGCTGGGAAGCGGCAGGTTCGATTCTCAGGCTGGGGCGTAAGCGCTGCGTTCATTTCATTGAACCTTCATCCACGCTGGGAGTGGGCCGGTTAGAATCTGGGCGGGCGGGAAATGGGCTCCCGCCGGACAAGCTCTGAGATTGATGCAGGTGATCCATGTCCCGTTGGTTGCTGTTTTTCCTCGTCTTGGCCGGTTACTTCGTCGTTTGTTCGCCAGCGAGCGGGCAAGCGCCACTAGCTGAGCAGGATCGCGAACCGCTGCTGGTGGGGCGCTGGCGCGAGGACCTGATTGTCACGCCCGTCAATCAGGTGCTGACTCCATGGGGTCGCCAGCTTGACTTGCCGGGAATGCGACCGCAGGCCATTGCCCTCTCGCCCGACGGAAAAATCGCCGTGACATCGGGGAAAACCAGCGAACTGGTCGTGCTCGATCCAGCGAGCGGCGAGATCCGCCAGCGTGTCGGATTGCCGAGCGAGGCGCAGCATGAACCTCAACCGGAGCAGTCGTCGGCGAATCTGCTGCAACCTGATCGCAAGGGTCAAGTCAGCTACACAGGTTTAATCTTCTCGCCAGATGGCCGGCAGATTTACTTGAGCAATGTGAACGGCTCGATCAAGGTCTTTACCGTAGCGGAGTCGGGTGCGGTGAAGGCTTCGCACTCTTTTGCGTTGCCGCCGGCCAAGGCACCGCGGCGGAACGAGGAAATCCCCAGCGGGCTGGCCTGCAGCCCGGACGGAACGCGGCTTTATGTGTGCGGGAATCTCTCCAACCAGTTGCTGGAAATTGAGACCACCAGTGGCAAGGTTTTGCGGAGCATTGCTGTCGGGGTGGCTCCTTACGATGTCCGAATCGCGGGTCAACGGGCTTATGTCAGCAATTGGGGAGGTCGTCGGCCCGAAGCAGGAGACTTGATCGGGCCAGCTGGCCGAGGGACCACGGTCCGAGTCGACCCGGTGCGGCACACTGCCTCGGAGGGGAGTCTGTCGGTAATTGATCTCGACAAGGGAGAGGTCGTAAAGGAAATTTTGACGGGACAACACGCCTCGGCGCTCGCAGTCTCCCCTGACCAACGATATCTGGTTTGCGCCAATGCCAGCGATGATCATCTTTCGCTGATCGACTTGGCCAGTCTGGAGCTTAAGGAAACGATCTGGGTCAAGCGCAAGCCCTCCGACTTGTGGGGTTGCGCGCCGAACGCATTGGCGTTCGACAGCTCGGGCGAACGCCTGTACGTGGCCAATGGCGCTCAGAATGCAATCGCCGTACTGGAGTTTGAGCCTCAGGAGCCCGGTGAGACGAAGCTGCTTGGCTTGATCCCGGTCGGCTGGTTTCCGGGTGCGGTAGCGATCGACGAGTCGCGCAAACAATTGCTTGTCGCAAACATCAAGGGCCTCCCGGCGAAGCCCAAGAAACAAGGGGATGGCAGCGAGGGCTTCAATTCGCATCATTACTCCGGAAGCCTGACGCTGGCACCGCTCCCGGAAACTCCAGAGCGACTGGCCGAACTCAGCGAGCGGGTCGCTCGCAACCAGCGCTACGATGCGATGGTGCAAGCGATGCTGTCGCCGCGACCGGAAGCTCAACCCCGAGCGATTCCCGAACGCATTGGCGAACCGAGCCGGATCAAGCACGTGGTCTATGTGATCAAGGAGAACAGAACGTACGACCAGGTCTTCGGTGCCCTGCCCCGGGGTCGGGGCCGGCAAGAGCTCTGTATATTCGGCAGGGAAATCACACCCAATCAACATAAGCTGGTCGAAGAGTTCGTCTTGCTCGACAACACTTATTGCGCCGGAATCCTTTCAGCCGATGGACACCAGTGGAGCACGACCGCAGCCACCACGGATTATCTGGAAAAGAGCTTTGCGGGCTTTCCCCGGAGCTATCCCGACGGGATGGGGGACGATGAAATCGACGCGCTGGCCTATTCGCCCGGCGGGTTTATCTGGGACAACGCGCTGGCCCACCGAATCTCGATTCGGAACTATGGCGAGTTCATGCTGCCGCGGGTTCGATGGAGCGACCCGAACCGGCCGGGAACTCCCGACTTTCTAGCCTGTTACCGCGCTTGGCAGGGACAGGATCAGAGCGTGATTTTCGAAAGCGAACCGGGGATCGAATCGATTCGGGAGTTTTCACCGACGAAGTATGTCGGCTGGAACATGAGTGTGCCGGACCAGTATCGGGCGGATTTCATCATTAACGAGTTGCGGGAGTTCGAGAGACAGGGAACGCTGCCCCAGCTGATCATCATCTGCCTGCCGAATGACCACACCAGCGGCACTTCGGCGAACTGCCCCACGCCCGCGGCTTGTATCGCCGATAATGATCTCGCCTTCGGGCGGATTGTGGAGGCCTTCAGTAACTCCAAGTTCTGGCCGGAGATGGCGATCTTTGGAATCGAGGATGACCCGCAAGCGGGCTGGGATCACGTTTCGGGATACCGAACGACAGCCTACGTCGCGAGTCCCTACGCGAAACGGGGAGCGACGGTCAGCACGAATTACAAACGACCAGTGTGCTGCGAACCATCGAGCAGATCCTGGGTATGAAGCCGATGAACCAGTTTGATGCGAGTGCCACGCCGATGTTTGACTG